>CAIOJO010000285.1 GCA_903858635.1 uncultured Telmatospirillum sp.
CGGAACGACGGCGGCCAATGTGGTAGATTTCTTCATGGCGTTGCTCTCCTTTGCGGATTCGACACCCCGAGCCCACAGGCTCAAGGTGAGCAACGCCTGCCCTCCAATTTCAACATCGACCGGGACATCCCCCCCGCCTCTGGCGGGAGAGGTTAGGGTGAGGGTGGCCGCGCGTCTGCGCGGCATATGACTCGGCAAATGCTTGACGTGCGGTAGCTGTTTTGATTCAAGGATTCACGTTGTGTGGAGCCTTGAATGCAGCGACATCGTCTGACGGATGAGCAATGGATCCGGATTGAGCCACTGGTTCCTGGCAAAGACGGCGATCCGGGCAGGCATGGAAGGAACAACCGACTATTCGTCGAGTCTGTCCTCTGGTTAGCGAAAACTGGAGCTCCTTGGCGCGATTTGCCAAACGAATTCGGAAACTGGAACAGTGTCTTTCGGCGGTTTTCCCGTTGGGCGAAGCGCGGGGTGTGGCATCGGCTCCTGCATGCCCTTTCCGACGATCCAGATTTCGAGAATGTCAGTATCGACGCCACCATCGTCCGCGCGCACCAGCATTCCGCTGGCGGAAAAGGGGGATTCAGCATCAGGCGATCGGCCGGTCCCGCGGCGGCTTGACGACAAAGATCCATATCGCCGTGGACGGCCTCGGCAATCCATTGCGGGTTATTTTATCTCCTGGCCAGGACCATGACAGCACCCGAGCGGAAGATTTGATTGCCGGTCTCTCGGCCCAACACATCATCGCCGACAAGGCCTACGATACCGACAAATTCCGCGCTGCACTGGCGGGCAACGACATCATTGCCGTCATTCCGCCCAAGGCCAACCGAGTCGCACCAATACAGTGTGACTGGGCAATCTACAAAGAGCGCCATCTGGTGGAGTGTTTTTTCGGCAGGCTCAAACAATTTCGCCGGATCGCCACCCGTTACGACAAAACGGCCGTGGCATTTTTTGCGTTCGTCAGTGTTGCCTGTCTCATGGTTTGGCTGCGATGACAGGTCGTGGCGAAATCACCTCGCCACCGAAGACGAGCCCCTCGCCGTTCACTTCCACTTTGCGGAAGAAGAGCACGGTGCTGGCTTTCGCTCCTTTGCGGACTTGCCAGCCACGCTCCTGCGCTTGCTTATAGGTGATCCAGCGTGGATCGTCTGAAGCGAACGCCTGCGGGGTCATGCCCAACAACAGGATGTTGATCCCATGATATGGCCGTCCGGTCGCCCCATTGACCGGGCCAGTCGGCGCGGCGCGGTCGGGATCCCACGGCCTCCTCCACGGTGGAGTCCCTGCTTCAAGCGCGGCGATGATCTTGTTCGTCGTTTCCTGGTATAGGTCGCGACGAGGCTTATAGCTTTTCTCAGCCATGGTTCGCCCTCCTTAGTTTAGCGTCGGCGATCTCCTGCCAAGACGGCCCGAGGTCTTCAGGCGCCTCTTCAAGGCCGAGTTCAATGATGTCGGCGGCGGTCAATTCGACGTCGCCGGGAAGGATGTGTGCAGGCACGGGCCTGCCGTCGGTGATCGGCTTCATGGCCTCAACTCCGGTGTCGGCGGCGGAACATCGTGGATCGGCGGCAGGGGGGCCGACGGCGGCTCAGGCTCGACTGGCGGCAGGAGCCTGTCGCGAACGTGTTTCGGCATCTCGGCGGCCAGCGGCTTAGGGCGGCCCTCTTCGCATTCGAGGGAGACGTCGTCCCAAGTGTAGTTGCCGGATTTCACGGCGAGGACGCGGGCCCTTTGCTGGAACGATTCGCTGCCCCCGAAAAACCTGATCGAAGTCCAGCCCCTGGCCTTGCCTGCGGTGATCATGGCCATGATCTCGTCGTCCGATGGCTCGCCGACCCGATGCAGCGTCAGCACATCCCCTGCGTCGACCAGCGTCGTGGTCGCCGAGAGTTTCACGAGCCAGCCCTCGGCAGACCGCTCAACCTCGTATCCCAGGCCGATCCAGTAATCCCGATGCTCGGGCAGAAAAGTCGGCACGGTTTTTTGGCGGCGGCCTTGCTGGCAGCCGAATGCAGTCTTGGACATCTGTTCCCTCCGGTTGGTGTCTGGTTTGTTCTTCGCCCTCGTGGCCTTCTGCACGGCTTCGAGCATCGGCAGCGCCGCCACATCGATATCTTTGAGCCGCCGCTGAACATCAGCCGCCCGAATGCCGTCGCCGAGCCGCCTCGGAATCGAGTGCGGCGTCCCAGCCTGGTCGACGACGACGATCCCGCGCCGACCTGCCGCC
Organism: uncultured Telmatospirillum sp.; assembly: GCA_903858635.1. GTDB lineage: Bacteria > Pseudomonadota > Alphaproteobacteria > Rhodospirillales > Magnetospirillaceae > DUZF01. The sequence goes on from CAIOJO010000285.1 coordinate 2,240, forward strand.
AGATGCAGGCCCTCTGCTTCGATGGCCTTCCGGAATGCGCGGCCCGTTGTCGTGGAATCCCATGCCTGCTTCATGATGGCGGCGACATCGTCGACTTGGACGCCAGTGCGTGTCTGAGCCTGCCAATCTTGGTGGGTCGCTTTGGCGACAGGACGCGGGGTGCCCTCGGGACGCGTATGGACGCCGACGACAGGCCGGGATTTCCACCGCTCCTCGAGTTCCCGAGAGCACGCTTCATGCTTGCGATATGATTGGCTGTCGCTGGCGATTTTGAGCGTCAAAGGATGTGCACGGCACCAGACCACGTGGACGTGGCGCCGCCCCTTCTTGGTGTGGCCGACCACAACCCGCTGGTGGCCGCCCATCTCAAGGTGCCGTTCTAGGACGTCGACGGCCTCGATCCATTTCGGGTCGGCGAGATCGTAAGCTTCGGCGGCGGAAAGGCTCAGGCTGGCGTGATAGAGGGCGCGGCGGCTCCGGGTGCCGAGGGTGACGGCGCGCATTTCGGTCAGCGCACGGGCAAGATCGGCATGGCCGTCGCAGCCTTCCATGACGACAACGGTCTCGTTTTCACGCGCGACCAGGTGCCGCGCCAATCGGTCGACATCCAACTGGCTGCCGCCGCGGGAGCTACCCTTGATGATCATCGTCAGCCTCCGGCTTCTCGTCGACGCGAAGAACGGCGGTGAGTTCTCGGCGCATGGCGGCAACGTCTGTGGCGATGGTGGTCAGCACGTCATGCTGCGGGATAGCGCCAGTGCTGTTGGCGACGCGGGCAAGCTGGTTGACGTTGCTTCCGATTTTGCCTGCCTGGGCGAGGATCATGGCCAACTGACGGGTGTCCAACGCCGGGAGCCTTCGTCCTTGACGCCGGACTGGCTTGGAGGGTGCCGAGGGAACTTTTTGACGGGCAAGATGAAGAGCGGCGGCCCGGCAGAAGTCAGCGCGCGGGCGGGGATTGGTCAGCCCGCGCCCGGCTGCGTCCAAGTGAGCAGCCTGGAGGGCCGTCACCCGGAAGGAGACGATGATGTCGCGGCGGTGCTCGTCGGCCATGTCGTCTACCTCCTGATACGAGGTAGAGCTGTCCGTAGACGAAAAACAAGAGGGTCGAATTAAGGTTAGACGCCCACTCGCTTGACCAGTCGTTGCCCCATCAGAAGCTGTAAACAGATAAAATTTATTGTCATCGACTGAAAACGAGTGCCGCGACTGGAATCGGAGCGATGTCTATGAGATTCGGTCTCGATTTTCGGGGTGGTCGATGGCAACTTATTTTCCCATGGATTTCACTACCGTTACCGCCACCATAACCGTTCTGGACATCACCCCCGTGAGCAACGCCGGACGGCTGCTCGCGCTTGCCGACGTCGCCATTCTGCTGGACGGCGTCGAGATCGTGGTCCATGGCGTCCAAGTTCGTGCCGATGCCGATGGGACTGAGGTGGCATTGCCGAGATATCGGGCGCCAAATGGGGAATGGCGGGCGGCAATTACGTTGCCGGAGGAAGTGCGGGGACCGATGGGCGACGCCGTGCTGGCAGCGGGGATCGAGGCGGGAGTTCTGAGAGAGCGGATTTGGGAAACGGTTGATGATTGCGCTGTCGGAGCGAGATCGAATAGTCGTCGATGAATTGACCGACCACGGCCGCCGCGGTTACCCCAAGAACTGATCGTCCGCTACGGCGACCTCGCCCTCGACGTCGCGAGGGACAGGGCAAAGCAGATTGAACTGGCTGCCGATTGGCCTGCCCATGCGGGTGCTGCCCGAAGTCGAGAGGCTTGCGGTTCTGATGGCAGAGGCCGAGCCCGACGTGTTGGCCTTCCAGAGCTTTACCTGTGGCCCAACAGACCAAGGTGCACGCGCCCAACCCGTTAATCATGAATCGAAACTTCCCGGAACTGCCCTAAACGCCTCGTCGTCCGGGTTTTGATCCTACATAGGACTATTGTTCTGGGTTGCTCGCGCCAAGGGCCTTGTCAGCGTCGATCGCCGCTTGGTGTCCGTCGAGAAAGGCCTGGAGCATGCCAACGAAGGGGCCCCGCAATGCCGCCGGTAGGCTGGACAGCACCCGCTGGTGGGTGCGGGCAACCGCGGGAGCGGCGGCGATCAGCAGTCGTGCGCCGTCCTCAGTCAGTCTCAGGCTGACCCGGCGCTTGTCGCGGGGATTGGCGGTGCGGATGATCGCGTCGCGTTCCGACAACAACTTGATGACCAGGGACGTGGTCGTCCGGTCCATCCCGACGATCCGCCCCAAGGCCACCTGGTCGATTCCCGGAAACGCGTGAATGGCGCCCAATGTCCCGTATTGAGAGGGCGTGAGGTTGAACTTCTTGCACTCCTCGGTGAACAACGCCATCGCGACCTGGTGGCAGCGCTTTAGCAAAAAACCGGGCCGACTGTACAACTCGGCGAGGAAAGTTTCGGTCATGGGCCTGTGAATTCCCATCCTTGGTCAAATCCGCCCCTAGACTGACATACGTATGAGCATTATTTTAGCCTCTTCCTGCGTGTTGGAAAACAGACATGGAGACCTGACCACAAGCGGACGGCTCCAGCGACGGCGACCTTTGCCGATGAACGCGGAAAACCGCGGATAGGCAGGGAATAAGAAAGCTCGAGGGGAGGGAGACCATGAGTGAGGCGATGAATGTCGTCGACGTTCCGACGACGATCGATGAGCAACCACTGAGCCGATACCAGATCTTCGTCATGGCGCTGTGCGGTCTGGCGCTGTTCATGGACGGCTTCGACACCGCGGCGATCGGCTACGTCGCGCCCAGCCTAAGCAAGGCCTGGGGACTGAAGGCGGGTACGCTGGGGCCGGTGTTCGGTGCCGGGTTGTTCGGCCTAATGATCGGCGCCCTCGTCCTCAGTCCGCTGGCCGATCGCATCGGTCGTCGGTACGTCATCGTCTTTTCCAGCCTGTTCTTCGGCATCTGCGCCCTCGCCACCGCCTTTGCCACCTCGGTGGACCAGTTGTTCTGGATCCGGCTTCTGACGGGGTTGGGGTTAGGCGGCGTCATGCCTAATGCCATTGCCATGACCTCTGAATTCGCGCCGAAGCGCCTGCGGTCCACCGCCGTCATGGTGACCTTCTTCGGCTTCGCCCTTGGCTCTGGCCTTGGCGGCAGCATCGCCGCCGTGCTGGTGCTCAATTTCGGCTGGCAGTCGGTGTTCGTCTTCGGTGGCGTCTTGCCCCTCATTTTCACCGCGGTGCTGTTGACCGCCTTGCCGGAATCCATTCGGGTGCTGACCCTCAGGGGCACCGAGGCCGCCCGCGTCGCGGCCCTCCTTGCTCGGATCAACCCGGCGCTCCGCTTCGATCCGAGCAAGACCCGCTTCACCGCCAGCGACGAGCCGACCAGCAAGAGGTTCCCGGTAGCGCTACTGTTCCATGACGGTCGCGCCGCGGTGACCCTGCTGTTGTGGGTGATGTTCTTTGTCAATCTGTTCGAACTGTACTTCCTCGCCAACTGGCTGCCGACGGTGGCTCAGGACGCTGGGCTGTCCGAACGCCTGTCGATGGTCAACGCCGGGATGATCCATCTCGGCGGCATGTTCGGGGCGGTTTTGTTCGGGCGGATCGTCGATCGGGTCCGGCCGTTTCCGGCATTGGCCGGAATGTATCTGATGAGCGGCGTCTTCGTCGCCTGCATCGGGCTGAGCGGCTCGACCGTGCCTCTGTTCATGATCTCCACCTTCCTGTCGGGGTTCTGCATCGTTGGTGCCCAACTCAGCTCCAACGCGGTAGCCGCCGCCTACTACCCGACGGTGATGCGGTCGACGGGCGTGGGCTGGGCCCTTGGGGTCGGACGCTTCGGCTCGGTGATCGGGCCGATTCTCGGAGGCATCGTCATCGGGCTGCACTGGCCGATATCCACCATGCTGACGATCGGCGCCTTGCCGACGATCGCCGCCACCCTCGCGGCGTTGACGGCGGGATGGCTGGTAGACCTCAAGGCCAACCGCGTGGCCGCTGCCGACAGCCAGTCGGCAATCGTCATGGAATGCGAATAGCGAAAGAAGGAACGCCGATGATCATCGATATGTTCAATCACATCTTCCCGAAGGCCTTCTTCGACAAGATGGTGAAGGATTTTCCCCAGGGACAGGGGTTGCTCAAGCGGATGCGGGAGATTCCCTGCATCGTCGATCTCGACCAACGTTTCCGGGTGATGGATAAATTCGGTGCCGATTATCGGCAAATCCTGTGCCTGGGCTCGCCGCCGATCGAGTCCTTCGGTCCGCCGAAGGTGGCCAATGAGCTGGCTCGGCTGGCCAATGACGGCTTGGCCGAGTTGGTCCGCACGTATCCCGACCGCTTTCCCGGCTTCATCGCCTCGCTGCCGATGAACGATCCCGAGGGCATGGTGCGGGAAGCCAGCCGCGCCATCGACGAGCTGGGTGCCGTCGGCGTTCAGATCTTCTCGAACATCAACGGCCGCCCGGTCTACACTAGCGAGACCGAACCGCTATTCGCCTTGATGGCCAAGCACGATCGGCCGATCTGGCTGCACCCGGCGCGCAGCGCCGACCACGCCGATTACGCCGACGAGACGAAAAGCCATTACGAGATATGGTGGACCTTCGGCTGGCCCTACGAAACCAGCGCGGCGATGGCGCACATGGTGTTCGACGGAATGTTCGACCGCTATCCCGAGATCAAGGTGATCACCCACCACATGGGCGCCATGATTCCCTATTTCGAAGGCCGCGTTGGCCCCGGCTGGGATCAGCTTGGCAGCCGCACCTCCGACGAGGACTACAGCCCCATCATCCAGCGGATGCACGCCAAGGGCCTGCGGCCGGTGGACTATTTCCGCAAGTTCTACGCTGACACCGCGGTATTCGGCGCCCTGGAAGCAACCAAGTGCGGCCTCAAGTTCTTCGGCAGCGAGCGCACCGTCTTCGCCTCGGACATGCCGTTCGATCCCGAGAAGGGCTCGGCATTCATCCGCTGGACCATCGAGATCATCGACAACCTCGACATTTCGCCAGCCGAACGGCACGGCATCTACGAAGGCAACGCCCGCAAATTGTGCAAGCTGGCCTAAGGAAGGGCTTTGTCTTAAACGCCTGCACGCTGTGGCTCGATGAGATCGCCGACCCAACCGGGCTGGGCGGCACTGATGGCGCGCCCTTCGTCGCGGTCCAATCCACATGGGAATCGCAATACCTATTGCCGCCAATTGACTGCGTATGAAAGCGTGCCACATCCGGCTGTGATACCGACAACGCCCGCCTCCATTAACCTGCGCGCCTCAGCCACCATGCACCGCCATGAGCGATATCCGCGCCGCCGCCCAAGAATTGATCGACCGCTATGGTGAACATGCCCTCGACATCGCCAAGGACCGGGCCAAGCAGCTTGAACTGGCCGCCGACTGGCCCGCCCATTCGGTTGCCGTGCGGGTGTTGAGCGAGGTCGAGAGGTTGGCGGGAGAAGATAGCGCGAGACAATAGATCTCGCTGAGGCGCTCTATCGCTCGGCGGCCAGCCGTTCGAACTGCCGCCTTAATGCGTCGACTTGATCGAGATAGGCGGCGGCATCGTGATCACCACAGCGCTCGCCCGGCATCAGCCGGAATCCACGCTGAGCAAAGTCCTTCCCCGGACCCGCGCCGCAGAGATGGACGATCGTGGCGAGTTCCTGTTTCTGCTGCGACGTCGCCTTCGATCCCTGATGGTGGGCGAGAATCGCCGCGACGCTGCGGTCCAGATGCGCCGCCGTCAGCTCGACCGCGTGGTTCGGCAATACACGGGTGTAAAGGTCAGTGAACCAGCAAGAGCTCCAGTCCCCCCAAGCGTCGGCCTCGATGACGATGTGGCGACGGATGCAATAGCGTTTCGCGTCGGCAAATGTCGCGTCGGTCATCTGGTACATGCCGACGGCGCTGGACGCTGGCTTGTAGATCTCGAAAGGAGGCCAGGCCAATCGCCACCGCCAATAGGTGTGCGCGACCGGATCCCCCGCGCCCTCGACCTGGGCCAACGCCGCCAACAGTTCGGGGGTGATAGTGGCGGTCGAATACTCACGGAACAGCGAGCCGTACTGGCGCCAAGTCTCGGCTGGCGTCTTTTTCAGGACGCCGCTCACCGGGAACAGCATCTCTGTCGGTTTGCGGATCACATGGTAGACGAGATTGGCCGCAGCGAAGACGGCGATGGCTACCACCATGATGGCAACGGTGCGCCACGCAGGCGGCGTTGCCATCAGAAAGCGCCTCGCCTGTCGCGTGCGCTTGCGCCAGAGATCGAGCCGACGTTGAAGAGCGGTCCGTTTTCGACGGACGCGGCGTCTCGGGGATGGAATTCTGGCGGCGGGTGATTGGGGCATGGCGATAATGCCGCCATTATGCGTGGGTGCGTGAGAACGTGCCACAGAGGCGAGCCACCGTGCGGAGTGTCCGCGGGCACAATTATGAATTCCCACCGCACTGCTGCCCGTGCAAGCGGTAGTGAAGCGGGAACGACACCCGCCAATAATGCGCCGTCGCTGAACCACGTTGGCCAGAGCTCCGGCAAACTCTGAGTAGATTCCGGGGATGCCCCAGCGATGCTGTCGACATTATGGTCAGAGTAGTGGCCTTCATGGTCATAACCGCCCCCTTCGGGGGGCTGTCATGGATCGCTCGGCCCCTTCCCCCCGCCGCGCGAGCCAAATACCGCCGACCCGCCCCCCGGGTCGGCGGATTCTCTCGTTCTTTCCGCGTCGACAGCCAACGATGGTGTCGCACTCGGTGCGAGACGCGCCTTTTAAGGCCTGAGGAGATTTTCGGCATTATGTAGCAGCCGCCACCAAGTGGATCGGGCTTGCTTGGACGAGGCGTTTCGGGGATAGTGTTCCTGTTATGTTCTCATCGCAACCAGGTGCCGCATGCCCCGCAAAACGCACG
>CAIOJO010000286.1 GCA_903858635.1 uncultured Telmatospirillum sp.
CGACCATTTTCGGCCGGAAACCCGCGCAATCCGTGGCTTTCAGAGCTTTGTTCCTTCAGTTAACCGGACAGCAGTGACGTCACTTACCAGCTGCTGATCCACGACCCACGGATTCTTTACGCCTTCCTCCAAGGTTACCGAAAGACTCCGCACCTGGCCGACAAAGTCGTCGTCGGCAAGAATGGCAAGCCGGTCAACAGCGAGGATGAACCGCTGGTCTGCGGCATCAGCCTGGCCCAGGTTCAGCAGCTCCTGGTCAAGACCTGCGCCCGCTTCTATCTCGAACAGGACACCAAGGAGGAGGAGGAGGTCGTCACCCAGACCGTGACCACCACCCGCTTCCTGATCTTCAAGAAGACCGAACAGGTCGAGCGCAAGACCGGCGGCGGCTTCGACGAACGGAAGGTGCGCGAGCTGTCGCGCTACATGGCGTTCGACTGGCAGCTGCCGCTGCTTCCCGCCTATGCCGAACTGAATTCGGCGCATCTGATGGAACTGGACCGCGACTTCATCTGCCTGCAGACGGCGGAGGCCATTCACGAAATGGCCCAGTTGGACCAGGCGACCATCAAGAAGGTCAAGGGCATCGTCGGCTCCGATTTCTCGGTGCTGATTTCCATCCGGCCGGCCGCCATTGCCGGCATCGCGACCTGGTCGAAGGACATGTACGAATTCTATCGCAAGGTCCTGGGCGACAAGGCCTTCGACTTCTTCTGTCGCGAAAAGGCCTTCTTCATGGTCTGCGCGTCGCTGGACAAGCCGCTGATCAAGATCTACGGCGATGTGCTCTGCTACATCGCCGCACCCAATCTCGAAGAGATGCAACGCCTCAATATCGATAAGGCGGACGTGCTGATCGCCGCGATGAAAATGGCCTTCGGCAACAAGCTTCCGCTGATCCTGGGGCACCCCAATTTCGCCAAGGACGTCCTGCGCAAGCTGGTGGAAAGCCTGTTGCATCTGACCCAGGAAAAAGCTCAACTAGCGGTTTCGGCACAGCTCACCTGCAAGGCGATCGTTCCGCAGGTGATCGAGTGGCTGACGAAACAATCGGCGGCGACGGCCAAGGTCTAGCCCCTGGCTGTCATTGACGACGACGAGCAGCACAATAGATTCTCGCTGGCGTTTGGTATTTGGGTATGAGATTGGGCCGCAGGGCAGAGGTTAATCTTACATTTTAATGGGAGCGGGCGTGGTCCAAGCGCCACCATCCTTACGACTCGACGGAGAATGCGGGCGTGAAGGACGACTGGATTATCGAGACTGACGATCTGACGAAAGAGTTCAAGGGCTTTCTGGCGGTCCGCGGAGTCGGCCTGAAGGTCCGCCGCGGCACCATCCACGCCTTGATCGGCCCGAACGGCGCCGGCAAGACCACCTGCTTCAACCTGATCACCAAATTCCTGCGCCCGAGCCGCGGCCGAATCCTGTTCAACGGCCGCGACATCACCGGCGCCGATCCGGCCAAGGTGGCCCGCTCCGGGATGGTGCGCAGCTTCCAGATCTCGGCCGTCTTCCTGCATATGACGGTGCTGGAGAACATCCGCGTCGCCCTGCAGCGGCCGCTCGGCACATCGTTCCATTTCTGGCGCTCGGAACAGAGCCTCGACGTGCTGAACGATCGGGCCCGGGAGCTGGCAGCGGCGGTGGGCCTCGGCGACTTCATCGATACCCCGGCGGTCGAGTTGAGCTACGGTCGCCGGCGCGCCTTGGAGATCGCCACCACCCTTGCCCTCGACCCGGAGATGCTGCTGCTCGACGAGCCGATGGCCGGCATGGGGCGCGAGGACATCGACCGCATCAGCGCGCTGATCCGCCAGGTGGCCAAGGGCCGCACCGTCCTGATGGTGGAGCATAACCTGGCGGTGGTGGCCGATTTGTCCGACACCATCACCGTGCTGGCCCGCGGCCAGGTCCTGGCCGAGGGCGACTACGCAAAGGTCTCGGCCGACCCTCAGGTGATCGAAGCCTATATGGGGTCGGCCCATGCCTGACTCCGCACCGCTCCTCGCCGTCAACGACCTGCACGCCTGGTACGGGGAGAGTCATATCCTTCACGGGATGACCTTCGACGTCCGGGCGGGCGAAGTCGCCACCCTGCTCGGCCGCAACGGCGCCGGCAAGACCACCACCTTGAAATCGGTCATGGGCATCGTCGGCCGGCGCACCGGCTCGGTGCGCTTCGAAGGCACCGAAACCAGCCGCCTGTCGTCGAACCGCATCGCCCGCCTCGGCTTGGCCTACTGCCCGGAGGAGCGCGGCATCTTCTCCAGTCTCAACGTCGCCGAGAACCTGGCCCTGCCGCCGGCGGTGCGGGCCGGCGGCCTGACCCTGGCCGAAGTCCACGAGTTGTTCCCCAGGCTGGCCGAACGGGCCGACAGCCAGGGCACCAAGCTGTCGGGCGGCGAGCAGCAGATGCTGGCGATCGCGCGCATCCTGCGCACCGGAGCGCCGTTGCTGCTGCTCGACGAACCGACCGAGGGCCTCGCCCCGGTCATCGTCCAGCATATCGGTTCCATCCTGCAGCGCCTCAAGGAACGGGGCTTCACCATCCTGCTGGTCGAGCAGAATTTCCATTTCGCCCTGGGGGTGGCCGACCGCCATTACGTCGTGGAGAACGGCCGGGTGGTCGACTGCGTCCCCAACAGCCGGGCCAGCACCGCCACGCTGCAGGGGTATCTGGGGGTATAGAGAACGGCAAGGGTCGGACGATCGAAAAACCAGTGGGAGGACGCTATGAAACAAGTTTTCAACGCAGTGCTGGCCGCGGCGGCCTTGGTCCTGGTCGCCGGAGGCAGCGCCCAGGCGCAAATCTCCGACGGCGTGGTCAAGATCGGCGTGCTCAATGACCAGTCGGGCGCCTATTCCGACCTGTCCGGCCAAGGGTCGGTGGTGGCCGCGCAGATGGCCATCGACGATTTCGGCGGCAAGGTTAAGGGCAAGCCGATCCAGCTGCTGTCGGCCGACCATCAGAACAAGCCGGACGTCGGGTCCAATATCGCCAACCGGTGGATCGACGTCGATCACGTCGATGCCATCGTCGATGTGCCGACCTCGTCGGTGGCCCTGGCCATCCAGGAGATCACCAGGAACAAGGACGTGGCCCACCTGAACTCGACCGCCGGCACCTCGGATCTCACCGGCAAGGCTTGTTCGCCGACCACCGTGCATTGGACCTACGACACCTACGCCCAGGCCCACGGCACCGGCACCGCCATCACCAAGCAGGGCGGCGACAGCTGGTTCTTCATCACCGCCGATTACGCATTCGGCCACGCTTTGGAAACCGATACGGCGGCGGCCGTCAAGGAAGCGGGCGGCAAGGTCCTGGGTTCGGTCAATGCCCCCTTCCCCACCACCGACTTCTCGTCCTTCCTGCTGCAGGCCCAGGGCTCCGGCGCCAAGGTGATCGGCCTGGCCAATGCCGGCACCGACACCATCAACGCCATCAAGCAAGCCCATGAATTCGGCCTCACCAAGGCCGGCCAACAGCTGACCGGGTTGTTGACCTTCATTTCCGACGTCCACAGCCTGGGGCTGGACACGGCGCAGGGGCTGATCCTGACCGATGCCTGGTACTGGGACCATGACGCGGACTCGCGCGCCTGGGCCAAGCGCTGGTCGCAGAAGATGGGCGGCCGCATGCCGACCAGCGTCCAGGCCGGCGTCTATTCCGCAGTCACCCATTACCTGAAGGCGATCGACAAGGCCGGAACCGACGAGGCGCGCAAAGTCGTCGACACCATGAAGACCATGCCGGTCAATGACATGTTCACCAAGAACGGCAAGATCCGCGCCGATGGTCGCATGGTTCACGACATGTATTTGGTGCAGGTCAAGACTCCGGCGGAAAGCAAGTATCCGTGGGACTATTTCAAGGTCCTGCGCACCATTCCCGGCGACGAGGCCTTCCGGCCGCTCGACAAGGGCGGTTGCCCGTTCGTCCAAAGCGCCGGAAAGTGACGACAGGCGAGCGGCAGCCATGATCACGCTGTTCGGCTACCCCATCCAGGCCTTGATGGGCCAGTTGCTTCTCGGGCTGATCAACGGCGCCTTCTACGCCGTGCTCAGCCTGGGGCTGGCCCTCATCTTCGGTCTGCTGAACATCATCAACTTCGCCCATGGGGCGCAGTACATGATGGGCGCCTTCGTCGCTTGGCTGCTGCTCACCTATGCCGGAATCAATTTCTGGCTGTCGCTGATCCTTGCCCCCCTGGCCCTCGGCCTGTTCGGGATGGCCCTCGAACGCCTTCTGCTGCGACGCCTCTACAAGCTCGACCCGCTCTACGGGCTGCTGCTGACCTTCGGCCTGGCCCTGATCATCGAAGGCGCCTTCCGTCAGGCTTACGGCGTTTCCGGGCAGGCCTATCAGGTGCCCAAGCTGCTGCAGGGCGGCATCAATCTCGGCTTCATGTATCTGCCACTGTACCGCGCCGCGGTGGTCGTGGTGTCGCTGGTGATCTGCCTGGCCACTTGGCTGGCGATCGAAAAGACCAAGCTGGGCGCCCTGTTGCGGGCTGCCACCGAGAATCCGGCCCTGGTCCAGGCGTTCGGCGTCAACGTGCCGGTCCTGGTCACCGGCACCTACGGTTTCGGCGCGGCTTTGGCCGGCTTTGCCGGAGTGCTGGCGGCCCCCGTCTATTCGGTCAATCCGCTGATGGGGTCGAATATCATCATTGTCGTCTTCGCCGTGGTGGTCATCGGCGGCATGGGCTCGATCCTGGGCTCGGTGCTGACCGGCTTCGGCCTCGGCCTGATCGAGGGGCTGACCAAGGTGTTCTATCCGGAAGCGTCGTCGACGGTGATCTTCGTCATCATGGCCATCGTGCTTCTGTTGAAGCCGGCCGGCCTGTTCGGGCGGACCGCCTGAGATGCGGCCGCTGATCGGACTCGTCCTCGCCCTGTTGGCCGCCCTGGCGCTGCCCTTCGCGGTCTATCCGTTCTTCCTGATGAAGGGTCTGTGCTTCGGCCTGTTCGCCGTCTCCTTCAACCTGTTGCTCGGCTACACCGGCCTGTTGTCCTTCGGCCATGCCGCGTTCTTCGGCTTCGCCGCCTATGTGTCCGGCCATGTGATGAAACAATGGGGACTGGGCCCCGAACTGGGCATTGCCAGCGGTGTCGCGGTGGCCGCCGTGATGGGGCTGCTGTTCGGTCTGCTGGCGATCCGCCGGCAAGGCATCTATTTCGCCATGGTCACCCTGGCCCTGGCCCAGATGGTTTATTTCTTCTGCGTCCAGGCGCCGTTCACCCATGGCGAGGACGGCATCCAGGCGATTCCCCGCGGCAAACTGTTCGGGCTGGTGCCGCTGGACAACATGTACGCCCTCTATTACACGGTATTGGCGATCTTCTGCCTGGGCGTCTGGGTGGTGTGGCGCGCCATCCATTCCCCCTTCGGCCAGGTGTTGAAAGCGATCCGCGAGAACGAGGCGCGGGCCACGTCGCTGGGCTACCGGACCGAGCATTTCAAATTGGCGGCCTTCGTCCTGTCGGCCTCCCTGGCCGGCTTGGCCGGCGCCACCAAGACCTTGGTCTTCCAGCTCGCGTCTTTGACCGATGTCGACTGGCACACCTCCGGTGAGGTGGTGCTGATGACCCTGCTGGGCGGCATGGGCACGCCCCTGGGACCGGTGGTCGGCGCCTTCTTCGTGGTCACTTTGGAGAATTATCTGGCCGAAGTCGGCGCCTGGGTGACGATCATCCAGGGGTTCATCTTCGTCCTGGTGGTCACCTTGTTCCGCCGCGGGCTGGTCGGCGAAGCCCTCGCCTATTGGACCAAACACAGCCGCAACCGCAGCCGAAGCGGCGCCTCTCTTCCCTCACCCAGCGCCTGAAGCGGGCCGCCAGCCGGCCCGCTTCAGGCCGGCCCCGCAGCAAGCCGTATAGACATTTGGAATTAGTATGGTTACATACGAAACTAGTTTGCATACATACGAGCTTGCAACCGATGCGAGCCGACCTTACCTGCGTGGCGAGGCGTTCGGCTCACCACGACGGTCGGGGCCTGCGAGGAGACAGCCGATGATGAGACGTTTCCCGGCCCCGTCGCCGGCTTTGGAAGTGCGGCCATGACGCGCCAGCCCGTCAGCGGCAAGCCGGGTCCGACGGATCCCGTCGCCGAAGCGGCCGAGGTTCGTCTGGGGCTGTTGAACAACTATATCGGCTTTCACCTGCGGCTGGCCCAGGACGCCTCGTTCCACGCCTTCTCCAAACGGGTCGGCCGCCTGGACCTGAAACCGGGCCATTTCACCGCCCTTCTGCTGATCGGCCAAAACCCCGGCATCACCCCCACCGCCATCAGCCGCATGAGCGGTCGTCACAAGTCGACCCTGACTCCGGCGCTCCGCAGCCTCGAGAAGCGCAATCTGGTGAAACGCCAGCAGGTCGAGGCGGATCGGCGGAGTTGCACGCTGACCCTGACCGAGGCCGGGGAACGGATGCTGGCGGAACTGATGAACCACGCCGAAGACCATGACCGCAACCTCGACCGTATCGTCGGCAAGGAGGCCAAGGCGCAGTTCGTTCGGATTCTTCGGCGCATCGCGTTGGAGCTGTATTGACGATCCTTGCCACTCTCGCATGGAGCAAGATGTGTATTCGGTGAGCACCGCTTTCCTCGAGGCCCTCTCCGAGGCCGGGGTATCCTATCTGTTCGCCAATCTCGGCAGCGACCACCCGGCCATCATCGAAGCCCTGGCCGAGGCCAAGGTCAGCGGCCGCACGGTGCCGCGGCTGATCACCTGCCCCAATGAGATGGTGGCCCTCTCGGCCGCCCACGGCTACGCGACCACCAGCGGCCGGGCGCAGGCGGTGCTGGTCCATGTGGACTGCGGGACCCAGGCCCTGGCCGGGGCCGTCCACAACGCCGCCAAGGGCCGCATCCCGGCGCTGATCTTCGCCGGTGCCTCGCCGATCACCCAGGAAGGCGAGCTGAAGGGCGGCCGCAACGAATTCATCCATTGGCTGCAGGACGTCTCGGACCAAGGCGGTCTGGTGCGCGGCTACATGAAGTATCACGCCGAACTGCGCACCGGCGTCAACGTCAAGCAGATGGTGCACCGGGCCATGCAGATCGCCCAGAGCGATCCCAAGGGTCCGGTCTATCTGATGGCCGCCCGTGAGGTCATGGAGCAGCCGGGCACGCCGGTCGCCATCGACGGCGCGCGCTGGCGGCCGATCGCCCCGTCCGCCCTGCCGCCCGAAGGGGTCGAGGAGTTGGCGGCGGCCCTGCTGGCGGCGCGCCGGCCGCTGGTCGTCACCTCCTATCTCGGCCGCAATCCGCAGGCGGTGGGCGAACTGGTCCGGCTGTGCCGGCGCCTCGGCGTCGGCGTGGTGGAGTCGGTCCCCTACCATGTCAACTACCCGGCCGACGACCCCTTGCATCAGGGCAGCCAGTGGAGCGAGCCGGCGCAGAACCCGGTTCTCGCCGAGGCCGATCTGGTGCTGATCCTGGACAGCGACGTGCCATGGATTCCGATGGCCAACAAGCCCAATCCCACGGCCGCCGTGTTCCACATCGACATCGACCCGCTGAAGCAGCAAACGCCGCTTTGGTATTTTCCGGCGCTGCGCAGCTTCGCCGCCGATGCCGCCACCGCCTTGGCGCAGCTCAACGCCCGGCTCGACCAGGCCAGCATCGATCCGGCGGCGGTCGAGCAGCGGCTGGGCCATTACGCCGCCCGCCACGCCGCCCGCCACCGACAGCTGGCCGAGCGGGAGCGTCCGCACAACGGAACCATCACGCCGGCCTATCTGAGCGCCCGCCTGAGGGCCCATCTCGACGCCGACACCATCGTGCTGAGCGAGGGGATCACCAACTACCAGACCATCTTCGACCATCTCGGCCTGTCCCGCCCGGGCAGCCTGGTCGCCAGCGGCGGCAGCTCGCTCGGCTGGAACGGCGGTGCGGCCATCGGGGCCAAGCTGGCCAATCCCGACAAGACGGTGGTGGCGCTGACCGGCGATGGCTCGTTCCTGTTCACCGTGCCGGCCACCGTCCATTGGATGGCGCGACGCTACCGCGTGCCGTTCCTGCAGATCGTCTTCAACAATGGCGGCTGGAATGGACCGAAATGCTCGACCCTGGCCGTCCATCCGGACGGCTATGCCAGCCGGGACGAGGACATCGGCGTCAGCTTCGACCCGCAACCCGATTACGGGGCGATCGCCGCCGCGGCGGGCGGCGCCTGGACACGGCGGGTCACCCAGCCGGACCAGCTGGACGCCGCCCTGGCCGACGCCCTGACCGTGCTGCGCGAGGAAGGCCGCGC
>CAIOJO010000287.1 GCA_903858635.1 uncultured Telmatospirillum sp.
CCTTGCAGGGCGGCCAGGCGATCGACCTCGGCCGTCGGCAGCTCGGTGAACAGGCGAAGGAAGCGGCCGACATCGGCGTCCTCGGTATTGCGCCAGAACTGCCAGTAGTCCCACGGCGACAACTTGTCGGCATTGAGCCAGATCGCACCTTGCGCGGTCTTGCCCATCTTGGCGCCCGAGGCGGTGGTCATCAGCGGCGTGGTCAGGCCGAACAGGTCGAGCCCATCGACGCGGCGGCCCAGCTCGACCCCGTTGACGATATTGCCCCATTGGTCCGAGCCGCCCATCTGCAGCGCGCAGCCGTGGCGGCGGCCCAGCTCCAGGAAGTCGAAGGCCTGCAGGATCATGTAGTTGAATTCGAGGAAGCTGAGCGGCTGCTCGCGTTCCAGGCGCAGCTTGACCGACTCGAAGCTGAGCATGCGGTTGACCGAGAAATGACGGCCGTAATCGCGCAGGAAGGATATGTAATTCAGTTCGTCCAGCCAGTCGGCATTGTTGACCATCAAGGCGTCGGTGGGGCCGTCGCCGAAGGCCAGGAACTTGCCGAACACCGACTTGATGCCTGCCATGTTGCGGGCGATGTCGTCGTCGGTCAGCAGTTTGCGTGCCTCGTCCTTGCCCGACGGATCGCCCACCTTGGTGGTGCCGCCGCCCATCAGGACGATCGGCTTATGGCCGGTCTTCTGCAGATGGCGCAGCAGCATGATGGGCAACAGGCTGCCCACATGCAGCGAATCGGCGGTGCAGTCGAAGCCGATATAGGCGATCACCCGGCCGGCTGCCATGCGGCTGTCCAGCCCGTCCATGTCAGTGCACTGGTGCAGAAAACCACGTTCGGTTACGGTGCGCAGGAAATCGGAGCGGGGTGTCGTCATGGTGTTGCCTGAACGGGTGCGCCGAGAGGGTGGCGGAACGGGTGGCTCGTGTAGCACAATTGCCGCAACGGCACAACCGCAGGGGGCTCCGATGACCGCGCCGGACCGCCAGGAGCAGCCGATTCTGGCGCTCGGCCTGATGTCGGGGACGTCGCTCGACGGGGTCGACGCGGCATTGATCCGCACCGACGGCGCCACCGTCAGCGAACGAGGCGGCTGCCTTACTCTGCCCTATCCGCCCGATCTCAGGGGCCGCTTGCGCGCTGTCCTGGGCGGGGTGGGTGCGGTGGCCGCGGTCGAGCGCGAGGTCACCCTGTTCCATGCCGAAGCGGTCGGGCAACTGCTGCGCCAGGCGCAATTGCCGGCGGCGGCGGTCGCGGTGGTCGGCTTCCATGGCCACACCATCCTGCACCGCCCCAAGGAGCGGCGCAGCTGGCAGATCGGCGACGGCGCCCTGCTGGCCGAACGGGTCGGCATTCCGGTGGTCAACGACTTTCGCAGCGCCGACGTGGCGGCCGGCGGGCAAGGCGCACCCTTCGTGCCGATCTTCCATGCGGCGCTGGCGGCCGGGCTGGAACGGCCGCTGGCGGTGCTGAACCTGGGCGGCGTCGCCAATATCACCTGGATCGGCGAAAACGACTCTTTGCTTGCCTTCGATACCGGCCCCGGCAATGCCCTGATCGACGATTGGGCGCTGCATCATACCGGTCAGCCGGTCGACGCCGAAGGCCGCCTGGCCAGCGCCGGGTTGGTTCAGCGGGCCGCCCTCGAGGCTTTCCTGGCCCATCCCTACTTCGCCCAGCAGCCGCCCAAGTCCCTCGACCGTGACGACTTCCGTCAGTTGGCGCACCGGCTGACCGAGGGGCTGTCGGCGGCGAACGGGGCGGCCACCCTGACCGCCTTCACCGTGGCTGCGGTCGAACGGGCCATGCCGCATCTGCCGGGGGCGCCGCGCC
Organism: uncultured Telmatospirillum sp.; assembly: GCA_903858635.1. Taxonomy (GTDB): domain Bacteria; phylum Pseudomonadota; class Alphaproteobacteria; order Rhodospirillales; family Magnetospirillaceae; genus DUZF01. The sequence goes on from CAIOJO010000287.1 coordinate 1,832, forward strand.
GTTGGCTGGTCTGCGGCGGCGGCCGGCACAATCCGCGGATCATGGCGGGCCTGCGCGAGGTGCTGCCGGCGCCGGTGGCGGCGGTCGAGGCAGTGGGTTGGGACGGCGATGCGCTCGAGGCGCAAGCCTTCGCCTTCCTTGCCGTGCGCAGCCTCAAGGGGTTGCCGTTAAGCTGGCCCGGGACCACCGGGGTGGCTGGGCCGCAATGCGGAGGCCGGCTGTTCCGGCCCACCGCTTCAGTCTAGGAGGCTCGCTCAGCCGACGACGGCGGCCGCCAGCGGGCGTTCCAGCGGCAGGGCGCCCAGATAGTCGTCCAGCGCCGCATTGAGATCGTCCAGCTTGGTGCCGAAGCTGTGGTTGGCACCGGGGACGGTCTGGTAGTTGACCGTGATGTTGCGCTGGCTCGACAGCTTGTGCGCCAGCTTGGCGACCGACGGCTCGGGCACCACCTCGTCGTCGGTGCCATGCAGGATCAGTCCCGAGGACGGGCAGGGCGCCAGGAAGGTGAAGTCGTAGGCATTGGCCGGCGGAGCCACCGAAACGAAGCCGTCGATCTCCGGCCGCCGCATCAGCAGTTGCATGCCGATCCACGCCCCGAAGGAAAAACCGCCGACCCAGCAGGACAGGGCGTTGGGATTGAACGACTGCATCCAGTCCAGGGCCGAGGCCGCGTCCGACAGCTCCCCCTGGCCGTTGTCGAAGCGGCCCTGCGAGCGGCCGACGCCGCGGAAGTTGAAGCGCAGCGTGGAAAATCCTCGCCGCACGAAGGCGTGATACATGGCATAGACCACCTTATTATTCATGGTCCCGCCATGCTGGGGCTGGGGATGCAGCAAAAGGGCGATGGGCGCGTTGGCGGCCTTGCCGTGCTGGTAGCGGCCTTCGAGCCGCCCATCCGGTCCGTTGAAGATGACTTCTGGCATGATGTCTTTTCGGACTCTTTCGCTGACCGGCGCTGCAAAATTGACGCCGCCGGTATGGATTAGTGTCAAGAATTCAACCAAGCGCGCAGCCATTCTTGACCGCGTTTGTCGGACTTCCTATATTCCCATTCGAGCGCTGGCCCCAATCGGTCCGGTCGGAGCTCCCCTTTGCGCAAGCGGCGTACAATAACATATTGAGGACTATGGTTTTCAAGAGACTTCGGGAAGAAATCGATTCGATACGGTCTCGCGACCCGGCGGCACACTCCGCGGTCGAGGTTCTGCTGTGCTACCCGGGCCTGCACGCGCTGGTGTTTTACCGAGTGGCGCATTGGGCCTGGACGCATGGCTTGCGCCTGCTTGGTCGGTTGATTTCACATATAGGCAAGATGTTAACCGGGGTCGAGATCCACCCCGCCGCGCAAATCGGTAGGCGGCTCTTCATTGATCATGCCACCGGAGTGGTAATCGGCGAGACCGCCGTGGTGGGCGACGATGTCACGCTTTACCAGGGTGTTACCCTGGGTGGGACGTCCCTGCACCGGGGCAAGCGCCATCCCACCCTCGAGGATGGGGTGATCGTCGGATCCGGGGCGCAGATCCTGGGGCCGCTTACGGTTGGGGCGGGGGCCCGCATCGGCGCCAATGCGGTGGTGCTGACCGATGTGCCGCAGGGCGTCACCATGGTCGGCATCCCGGCCCGGATGGTGCTGCGCCGGGGCAAGGACCAGGAATTTCTCGCCTATGGCTGCGATGCCGATCTTCCCGATCCGGTGGCGCGGGCGATCGACGGTCTGCGCCAGGAAGTGGCGCGATTGCTCGATCGGGTCGGCGAATTGGAAACCGAGATGCATGGTGGGGTGGACGGGGCAAGGCCGCCGCATCTGGCCGAAGAGTTTGTGCAGGAACAGGGCGAAGCGCACAAGGTGCGCGGCCAGGTCTAATGGGAAGGGAGTGGGGTCGTGAAACTCAGCACTAAAGGACGCTACGCCGTCATGGCGATGGCCGATTTGGCAAGTCACAGTCAGGGCAGCCCGGTCGCCCTCGCCGACATTGCCGACCGGCAGGAAATCTCATTGTCCTACCTCGAGCAGCTGTTCGGTAAGCTGCGCAAGGGCGGGCTGGTCAAGAGCGTGCGCGGGCCCGGCGGCGGCTACCTGCTGGCACGCCCGGCACCGCAGACGCGGATCTCGGACATCATCCTGGCGGTCGACGAACCGATCCAGACGACCCGTTGTTCGCCCGGCTCGCCGGCCGGCTGCCATAACCATAAAGGCCGCTGCCTGACCCATGATCTGTGGGAAGAACTGGGCAACCAGATCTATCTCTACCTCAGTTCGGTGTCGCTGGGTGACGTCGTGGAGCGCCGCGTGCTGGGCAGCAGCGGCATGTTCCATGGCACGGTCGGCGGGACCACGGGCAGTGTCGCCGCCCAATAAGGGGCGTGCCCCATAAGGGTCGTGGTTGATTCGGTCGCGCGTTCGGCCGCGAGGAGGGCCGTGATGGCTGCGACCCCGGTTTATCTCGACTACAACGCCACCGCCTTGCCGCGTCCCGCGGCCATCGCGGCGGTGACCAAGGCGTTGGGACTGTGCGGCAATCCGTCTTCGGTGCACGGATTCGGCCGTGCCGCCAGGCGCTGCCTCGAGGATGCGCGGGAGGCGATCGCCGCGCTGGTCGGCGCGACACCCGCCGCGGTGGTCTTCACCTCGGGCGGCACCGAGGCCAATCGGCTGGCGCTGCAGGGGTTGGGCCGCCGCCGCATCCTGGCCTCGGCGGTCGAACATCCCTCGGTGCTGCAGGGCGGCACTGTCGAGACCATTCCGGTCGACGGTGAGGGCGTGGTCGACCTCGCGGCGCTCGAGCGCCTGCTGGCGGCCGGGGGCGAGCCGGCCCTGGTCTCGGTGATGCTGGCCAACAACGAAACCGGCGTGATTCAGCCGCTGTCGGCGGTGGCCGAGCTGGCCCGCCGGCATGGCGCCCTGGTGCATGGCGACGCCGTGCAGGCCCTTGGCAAGATCGAGGTGGATATTGGCCGGCTGGGGGTCGATCTGCTGTCGCTGTCGGCCCACAAGCTGGGCGGCCCGCAGGGGGTGGGGGCACTGGTGCTGGCCGATGCCGATCGCGAGCTGCGGCCGCTGCTGGTCGGTGGCGGCCAGGAACGCGGCCGCCGCTCGGGGACGGAGAACCTGCCGGGCATCGCCGGTTTTGCCGCGGCGGCGGTCGAGGCGGTCGCCGAATTGCCCGAAATAGGCCGCATCGGCGCGTTGCGCGACCGGCTGGAACGGGCCATAAGGAATACGGTGCCGGGCCTGACCGTGTTTGGCGCCGGGGCGGATCGGTTGCCCAATACCAGCTGTCTGGCCGTGCCGGGCCTGACCGCGCAGTCGGTGCTGATGGCCCTCGACCTGGCGGGGATCGCCGTCAGCAGCGGGTCGGCCTGCAGCTCCGGCAAGGTGGCGCCGAGCCATGTCCTGACCGCCATGGGGCGGGAGGTGTTGGCCGGTTCGGCGATCCGCGTTAGCCTCGGCTGGGCCAGTCGTGGCCAGGATGTCGACCGCTTCGTCGAGGCGTTCGGCCAATTGGCCAACCGGATCCGGTCGGCACCGGCGGTCAGTGCCGCATGATGGGAGTCGAGGGAAGGTTGCAGGGTATGGATACGGAGCGGAACAACAGCCCGCGGGAGCGGCCGATCTATCTCGACAACCACGCCACGACGCCCTGCGATCCGCGTGTCCTGGCGGCGATGCTGCCCTATTTCACCGAGCATTTCGGCAACCCCCATTCCCGCAATCATGCCTATGGCTGGCAGGCCGAGGAAGCGGTCGAACTGGCGCGCGAGCAGATCGCCGCCATCATCGGCGCCGAACCGCGCGAGATCGTCTTCACCTCGGGCGCCACCGAATCGAACAATCTGGCGATCAAGGGCGTCGCGGGGTTCTACCGCGACAAGCGGGACCATGTGATCACCGTGGCGACCGAGCATAAATGCGTGCTCGAATCCTGCCGGTTCCTCGAACGGCAGGGATTCGCGGTGACCGTGCTGCCGGTGGGGCCGAACGGCCTGATCGATCTGGCCGAGCTGGAAGCGACCCTGACCGAGCGCACCGTGCTGGTCTCGGTGATGGCGGCCAACAACGAGATCGGCGTCCTGCAGCCGATCGCCGAGATCGGCGCCCTGTGTCGCCAGCGCGGCATCTTTTTTCACACCGATGCGGCCCAGGCGGTGGGCAAGATTCCCCTCGACGTTCGTGCCATGAACATCGACCTGATGAGCATTTCCGGTCACAAGCTGTACGGTCCGAAAGGCATCGGCGTGCTGTTCGTGCGGCGCCGGCCGCGGGTGCGGCTGCAGGCCCAGCTGTCCGGCGGCGAGCAGGAGCGCGGCATGCGGGCCGGCACCCTGGCGACGCCCTTATGCGTCGGTTTGGGCGAAGCCTGCCGCATCGCCGCCGCCGAGATGGCCGACGAGGCCGACCGCCTGCGCCGGCTGCGCGACCGCCTGCTGACCGGCATCACCGAACGGCTGCCGGCGGTGACCTTGAACGGCGACGCCCTGCGCCGGCTGCCCGGCAATCTGAACCTGAGTTTCGGCTTCGTCGAAGGCGAGGGGCTGATCACCGGCTTGACCGAGATCGCCGTCTCGTCGGGATCGGCCTGCACCTCGGCCTCGGTGGAGCCCAGCTACGTGTTGCGGGCGATCGGCGTCGATGCCGAGCTGGCCTTTGCCTCGCTGCGGGTCGGCTTGGGCCGTTTCACCACCGAGCACGACATCCAGGCCGCCGCCGACCACATCGTTGCCACGGTCAACCGCCTGCGCCAGGACAGCCCGCTATGGGCCATGCATCGCGAAGGCATCGACCTGACGGCTTTGTCGGGCCGTTAAGACTGGCGAAAGACGCCCTTCCCCCCCATCTGCTTAACAACAGGTTTGCTACGAGGTAGTGCACTGATGGTTGATCGCATGTCTCCTTTGACCCTGACCGACGCCGCCGCGGCACGCGTCAAGGCGTTGTTGTCGCGCCGTCCGAGTCCGGCCCTCGGCATCCGTATCGGGGTGACGTCGAAAGGATGCTCGGGCATGAGCTACACGATGGAATTGGTCGACGAGAAGGGCGTCCACGATGAAGTGGTGGAAACCAAGGGGGTGACCGTGTTGATCGACCCCAAGGCCACCATGTTCATCCTCGGCACCGAGATGGATTTCGTCGAAGACAAGATGCAGACCGGTTTCGTCTTTCGGAATCCCAACGAAAAGGGCCGCTGTGGCTGCGGAGAGTCGTTCCACGTGTGAGGGGCCGACCGGTCGTGCCGGACGGTTGTCGCCATGACGGAGCTTGGCAAGGCCGACTCCGCCACGGCGATGGAGCCCTGCTGGTCCTGCCGCGACGCGGTGTCGACGCTGGCCTTGTTCTGTGCCCATTGCGGCGTGATTCAGCCGCCCAGCCATCTCGACCATTTTCGTCGGTTGGGGTTGCATCGGCACTATGCGGTCGACCCGGCCGAGCTCGATCGCCACTACGCCGGGTTCAGCCAACGTCTGCGGCCCGACCGTTTCGCCGGCCGCTCGGCCAAGGAACAACGCCTGGCCGAGCGTCAGCAAGACGGCCTGACCGAAGCCTATGAAACGCTGCAGGATCCGTTGCGGCGTGCGATTTATCTGCTGCGTCTGGCCGGACGCAGCATCGACGTCGAGCGGCCGACGGCGGTCGACGACCACGACCTGCTGGCCGAGATCGCCGAATTGCGCCGAGCCCTGGCCGCCGCCGACGGCCGCGATCAGGCCCAGCAGGTGGCCGCGCGTATCGAAACCGAAGCCCTGCGCTGCCGGCAGCTGCTGGGCGAGGCCTTCGCCGTCGAGGAACTGGACGTGGCAGCCGCCTTGACCATGCGGCTGGGACAGCTGGCCAAGCTGACCGCCGAGGCGGCGAGCCGACAATCCTGAGTGTTGCAGCATCACCCTGCCTCTTGCCGCCCGTCCTGTGGGGCGGTACGAATGCAGCTTCGACGAGTGAATTGGAGACGCCGCGTTCATGCCCAAGATGACCTTCATCGAACCCGATGGAACGAGCCGTGTGGTGGAGGCACCGGAAGGCCTGTCCGTGCTCGAGATTGCCCATCGTAACAAGATCGACATCGAGGGCGCCTGCGAAGGATCCCTGGCCTGTTCGACCTGCCATGTGATCGTCGCGCCCGAGTGGTTCGACAAGCTGCCGCAAGCCAGCGACGACGAGGAGGACATGTTGGACTTGGCCTTCGCCCTCACCCAGACCTCCCGCCTGGGTTGCCAGATCATCATGAAGAAGGATCTGGACGGTCTGGTGGTGACTCTTCCCTCCGCGACGCGCAACATGTTGGAGGGGAAATAATCGTTTCGTCTGTGAGGGGAGTGACCCGATGAAAGCCGCCGGTCAGACCCTGTTCGCCCGCCTCAAGGCGGCCTGCGCCTCGGAATGGGACGCCTATGTGCACCATCCATTCGTGCGCCGCCTGGGCGATGGCAGTTTGGCCCAGGAGGCCTTCCGCCATTATCTCGGGCAGGATTACCTGTTCCTCATCCAGTTCACCCGCGCCTATGGCCTGGCCGTCTATAAGAGCGACACCCTCGAGGACATGCGTCAGGCCGCGGCCGGTATGGCGGCCATCCTCGACGAGATGGGCGTGCATGTGAAGTACTGCCAGGAATGGGGCATCGCCCCCACCGAGATGGCGTCGCTGGCCGAGGCCCGGGCCACCACCGCCTATACCCGCTACGTCCTCGACCGCGGGCTGGCCGGTGATCTGCTTGACCTGCATGTGGCGCTGGCCCCTTGCGTCATCGGCTATGCCGAGATCGCTTCCGGGCTGCGGGCCGAATTTGCCGAGACCATGGACGACAACCCCTATCGCAGCTGGGTCGACAGCTACGCCGGAAACCAGTACCAGGACGTCGCCGGGGCCCAATTGGCCCAGCTCGACCGGCTGATGACGTCGCGTGGCGGCCCCGGCCGGTTTCCCGCCTTGTGCGAAGTGTTCCGCGAGGCGGTCCGCCTGGAGACCGAGTTCTGGGAGATGGGCCTCACCCTGGCCCGCTGAGCGATGCCGCAGCTCCCGGTGGCGGATGGCGCCGCGCTCCTCGTGGTGTTCGCCCTGTGGCAGGGATTCTCCTTGCTGATGGACCATTCGCGGTGGTCGAAGGACAGCCTGACCGCCAGCGTCAACGCGTTGCGGCTTGCTTGGATGACGCGGGTGGTCGAGCGCGAGAACCGCATCACCGACAGCGCCCTGATCGCCAATCTGATGCATAGCGTGTCGTTTTTCGCTTCGACCACGGTGATCATCCTGGGGGGCATCGCCGCCCTGCTGGGCGGGGCCGGGCGCAGCTACGACAGCTTCGAGGGCATTCCCTTCCTGCCGCCGGTCAGCAAGGAACTGTTCGAGCTCAAGCTGACCGTCCTGCTGTTGATCTTCATCTACAGCTTCCTCAAATTCACTTGGAGCCTCCGGCAGTTCAATTACTGCTGCATCCTGATCGGCGGGGCGCCGCCGGCCGAGGTTTCGGCCGACGAAAAGGCGCGGTTCGCCAACCGCGCCGCCCGGGTCAATGTCCTGGGGGCGCGCAGCTTCAACGAGGGCCTGCGTGGCTACTATTTCGCGCTGGCCGGTCTGGGGTGGTTCGTCCATCCTGTGGCCTTCGTCGCAGCGGCGGTGGCCGTGGTGCTGATCCTGTGGCGCCGCGAGTTCCATTCGCGGACGCGCCGCGCCCTGCGCAACCCTTAGCCGAGGCGGGGAGCCGATGGCCAAGCGTATCGTCGTCGCCATGTCGGGGGGCGTGGACTCCTCGGCCACCGCCGCCCTGTTGCGGGACGAGGGGTGGGAGGTGGTCGGCGTCACCCTGCAGCTCTACGACCATGGCGCCGCGGTCGGCCGGGCCAACAGCTGTTGCGCCGGCAAGGACATCCATGACGCGCGCCGCGTCGCCGATGCGCTGGGCATCCCGCATTACGTGATCAATTACGAGAGCAGCTTCCGCCAGGACGTCATCCTGCCCTTCGCCGACTCCTATCTGCGGGGCGAGACGCCGATCCCCTGCGTGCTGTGCAACCAGACCGTCAAGTTCCGCGACCTGCTGGCGGTGGCCCGCGACCTGGGGGCCGAAGCCATGGCCACCGGCCATTATGTGCAGCGGGCCGAGGCGCCGGCCGGGCCGATGCTGCTGAAGGGCGCCGATCCGGCCCGCGACCAGAGCTATTTCCTGTTCGCCACCACCCGCGAGCAGCTTGCCTTCCTGCGCTTTCCCCTGGGTGGCATGGCCAGCAAGGAGGCGACCCGGGAGATCGCCCGGCGCTTCGCCCTGCCGGTGGCGAGCAAGCCGGACAGCCAGGACATCTGTTTCGTGCCGGACGGCGATTATGGCGCCCTGGTCGCCAAGCTGCGGCCCGGCGGCGCCTTGCCCGGCGATATCGTCGACCGGCAGGGCCGGGTGCTCGGCCAACACCAGGGCATCGTCCATTACACCGTCGGGCAGCGCCGCGGCCTCGGCCTGGGCGGCGGGCCGCCGCTCTACGTGCTGCGCCTGGACCCCGATACCCGGCGCGTCGTGGTCGGCCCCAAGCAGGCCCTGGGGCGCCGCCGCATCGCCATCGGTGGGGTGAACTGGCTGGGCGACGGTGATGGCGATGGCGTCGAGCTGCGGGTTTCGGTGAAGATCCGCTCGACCCGCCCGCCGGTGCCGGCCCGGCTGACCCTCGGCCCCGACCACAGCGCCGTCCTGCTGCTGGACGCGCCGGAAGAGGGGGTGGCCCCCGGCCAGGCGGCCGTCTTCTACGATGGCGAGCGGTTGCTCGGCGGCGGCTGGATCACCCGGCAGCCCGAGCAGGACGCCCATCTTGACTTAGCCCCGGCAAGTCATTAAAAACGCCCTTCCATTGCCTTGCGGCGGAGTAGCTCAGCTGGTTAGAGCAGCGGAATCATAATCCGCGTGTCGGGGGTTCAAGTCCCTCCTCCGCTACCA
>CAIOJO010000288.1 GCA_903858635.1 uncultured Telmatospirillum sp.
ATTGGTGGGGATATGGCAAAGGCTTGAACCGCCGTACGGTCGCTACATCCAGTAGCGATTCTCATACGATCCTAGCGGCGCCCGCACCCCGCGCCCCTTCCCCGTTCCCCGCCAATTCGGTCAGAACAGCAAACACAACATCCTGTGTTTGCTGTTCTGCACGCATCAAAATGTCGTTGATTGCTGTCATTCTCCGTCAGACAATGACCACCTCAGACATTATCTGACGGAGAAGACAGCATGAATGATAACGATTTACATGATCATACCATCGGCTTGCTGGATGGATACCTCGCGCGGCCAGATTTGGCCCGTGAGATTGGAAAATCTGAGCGAACGATTACACGGTTTATGCACGAGAAGGACGGTCTTCCTTTCGTCCGCATCGGCCGTACGCCGTACTTTCGGATTGCCTCCGTGCGCGTATGGCTAGACCGTCGAGAAACGACGATGAATCCGACGACGCGGAAGCACCGGAGGGCTGCCTGATGTATCTCGACCTCACCCCCAGCACGCGCTTGGAGCGGTTCAAGGCCGCCCTCCACCTCGATATCACCCAATGGCTCGCCGACCAGACCGCGCCGGCCATGCCGCCGGCCAGCGATGCCAAGGCCCACCGGCAGGCCCAAATCATGCTGCATATCGCCGCCGACAGAATGACGTTCGACCGATGGCTCGACCTGACCGCCGACAAGCTGAAGACCTATCGGCTGTTCCCGGTTGGCGGCGGTGAACCGGTCAACCTCGGCGATGCGATGCCGCAGATTTTGGCTGAGATGAAGGAAGTCTTTGGGGCGAAGGGATTGCCCGCCCTGGTCGCCGAACTCAAGGCCCTGTCGGCGGTGAATGACAACACGGCGGCGGTGGCGGCATGAACGCAATAGCCCTAGCCCCGGTCGACCCCGACAGCGACGAGTACCGCACCCGTCATGCCAAACACATGGTCGGTGTGTTGCTCAACGTCCATGCGGCGAAGGGGGGCTACTGGCGTGCCATCGCAGATTGGTACGACCGCCGCCTTGCATGGAGCCGCACCGGCACCGGGACACCGCCCGCCGCACCGACCGTGCCGGCGGAACTCCTGGTCGACATGCCGATCAGCGAAGGGGGTGTGGCATGAACGCCAACCTCGCCGCCATGTCGGACCCGGACAAGAACCCCGGTCACCGCCTCGGCAAGACCATCTCCATCCCCGACAGGCTGCCTGCGCCAATTGAAGCACCGGCCGTAACACCGCCCGTGATCGAGCGGCAGGCGTTTGATTACACCGCCTTGCCCGCTGATGTCGCCACCATCGCCCAGGACGCCGCCGGCCGCATCCGCCAGCGCATTGACGCGAGTATCCTCGACACCGGCCGTGACCTCCTAGCCGTCAAGGAACGCCTGGAGCACGGTCAATTTGGGGGTTGGATAGAAGCGGAATTCACCATGAGCGCCCGGACCGCAGAGCGCTACATCAACGCCGCGAAGTTCGCCGACAGTCTTGGCAAAAACGACATCGTGTCGGTTTTGCCAGCAACAACTATCCAATTGTTGGCCGCTCCCTCGACACCCCGCGAGATCCAAGACGCAGTGATCCAGCGAGCCGAGGCAGGTAAGCGCGTCACCGCCGCGGACCTGAAACAGATGCTGCAGGAAAAGAAGGAGGCTGACCGCAAGGCGGCGCAAGAAGCCAAGCTGACACCGAAGCAGAAGAAGACACGCGCAGAAAAAGAAGCGGAGCGAGAACGCGAAAGAAAGGAGTATGAGGTCAGGAACGCGAGAATGGATGCCGCCGCGAAGGCCGCTATTGACTTCTTGGTTGGCAGCCTTGCCCTCGCAGAGGCAAAAACGCTTTCTACCCTTCTGAAGAAAGCTAGCTTTCGTTTTAGGGAAAATGACTTGATTAAAGCTTTGGACGCCAAGAGCCAGACGGTTGCCTCCGATCCCGATCCGGAGGACTGCATCTTTGGCGGTCCCTCGGTCCCGACGACACACTGAACCGCACGACCCTGGAGAAATCGACGTGCCGCCGACACGGACCCGTCGCCAAACACTGCGACGAAGAGGAAACGAGTTATGGGTAAATGTGAAGGAACCCCGGCGCTGGCAGGCGCCGAGGCTCTACAGACGATTGTCAATGCGGGCAGCAACGACAATTCAGATAATACACAACAATCGTGTGTAGTACAAGATAATTCCACATGTGCGCCCGAAAGCCTGCTGGTCGCGCAGGTCGACCCAGACTGCCGCGCGTACAAGC
>CAIOJO010000289.1 GCA_903858635.1 uncultured Telmatospirillum sp.
GCCCTGAAGACCTGCCACGCCTCCGGCGAGATGGGCTGCATTTCCGGCGCACCCGGTGTCGGCAAGAGCGCATCCGTCGAGGAATTCGCCCGGCAATACGCCGATGTCACCCTATGCCAAATGAAGATAGCGAAGGCGAAGCTGCAACCGGGGCTGGGGCACATCGCAACGGCGCTGGGCGGTTATGTAAGCGTGATCAGGCTTTTTGATGGTGCTCTGCGCAGGATTTTTGATGGACGTCGGTGCCGCCAGCTGCCGCCTTCGTCGGGCAGATTGGAAGCGATCAGTGTTTGGGGAGGGGCCGGCTCTGTTCGCGATCGAGCTGGAGGGTCGTCGCGATGGTCAGCTGGACGCCGAGATCGGCGACGGCAAGGTCTGTTGCGGTGCCGGCCACATCGCGGCGGCGCCAGCGCACGATACGGTTTGGCGTGTCAGAAGGGCAAATCGGCTTCGTCGATGTAAAGCGGGTCGATGGGCCCGGACTGGCGCTGGCGGCGGATCGCCGTCTGGATGTCCCTCTGGTAAATGGCCCAGATCAGTTCGCGCAAGTCGTCGATCAGTTCGTAGACGGCGAGCGCCTCTTCGGGGCTCCAGTGGAGGGGGATGGCGAGTGGGATGGCGGGGGGCAGGCCGGCCGTTGGTGTGGTCTGCCGGGCCGATCGGCAGCCGGGGCACGCGGCATCGTGGTGCCGGGCCGCTCTCTTTTTGCGTTTCGCCATCACCGTGGTCCTGTGCATGGCGTTGCCCGCCGTTGGTCACGGTCGGGGTGGCCGCCGGCGCGGCCAGCGGCGCAGCGCCCGCTGACTAGGCAGCCCTGATCAGCGGATTGGACGCCAAGCGGGCTCATCGCCGTCGCCCGGCGGTGGTCCTGGTCGCGGCGACGGGCGGCACGGCACAGATCTCGAAGAAGAGCGTCTCGTCGATCTGGCGGGCGTCGCGCTCGGCGGCGGCGGCGAGCAGTTCGCCGGCCATGTTCATCAGGGCGCGCCGGTTGCCCTGGGCATGGTCGCACAGGGTGGCGATCAGCGCGGCGGACATCAGCGTCGGTGCGCCGGCCTGGTCCAGGACATGGCGGAGGCCCTCCCGCAGCTCCTCCGGCGTGGCCCGTTCGATGGTCAGGCGCACCCGCATGCGGCTGCCGAGGGGCAGGAATTCATCGGTGCGCAGGCGCTCGACCAGCCGGCCGTCGCCGGCCAGCACGACGGTCAGCAGGATATGCGAGTCCAGGTGGGCGGAGGACAGCAGGCGCAGCTCGGCCAGGACGGCGGACTGCATCTCCTGGGTCTCGTCGACGATCAGCACGGGCCGGCTGAGGGCGGCATCGATGTGCGCCTGCCAGCGGCTGCGCAGGATCTTGGCGCCGCCCCAGCGATTGTTGGGGCGGAGCTCGACACCGAAGAGGTCGCCCATCTCGCGGTAGAAGTCGGCGATGTTGGCCTGGGGGCGGCTGATGATGCCGACTTTGATGTCGCGCAGGCCGGCCAGATGCTCGGCCAGGATGCGCAAGCTGGCCGACTTGCCGGTGCCGGGGGCGCCGGCGACCAGGGCGAAGCCGCCCTCGCCGGCGAGTTGGGCGACCCGCCAGCAGAAGGACTGGATCCGTGGGGTGACGTGCAGCGCCTCGACCGGCACGCCGGGGGCGAAGGGATTCCACTTCAGGCCGTAGAGGGCCAGCAGCTTCTTGTTCATGGCTCTTCACCTTCGTCCTTGGGCAGATAGGCGGGGGGCAGACCGGTCGCCGCCCGCTCCTCGATGAGACGGGCCAGCAGCGGCGCCATGCCACCGGCCGGCTTGGCGGCGATGGGCTGGTCCGTGATCGGCTCCAGCGATCGGCGCCGGCCGCTGGCGTTCTTGGTCTTGTCCTGGGGAAACAGCCGGCACAGCACGGCGCCGGTGTGCTCGCAGGCGAGGTGGATCAGGGCGAGATCCCAGCTGGCGAAGCGGATTTCGAGGCGGACGAGATGGCGGTAGCGGTTGGGCACCTCGAAACGGCGGCCTTCGATGACCACCGTGCCGTCGCTCTTGCGCAGGGTCCGCCGCTCGGTCCTGGTGAAGGCCAGCTTGAGCGTCGCGCTGTCCGGGCTGGGCCGCATCACCTCGGGGCCGGCGAGGAAGCGGGTGATCGGCGCCTCGCCGATCTCGGAATGGATCTTGCGGTTGTACTCGTACTCGACCCAGGCCTGCGTCGCCTCGTTGAGCC
>CAIOJO010000290.1 GCA_903858635.1 uncultured Telmatospirillum sp.
CCGAGTGCAATCGGAAAAGGGTTCGGCAGGAGACCTCAAATGAACGTCACCCTTTCCAACCAGCAATCCGACCACCTCCACAGGATCGCCGTGCTTCAGGGACATGCAGATCCCGAATGCGCCTTGGCGTTTCTGATCGACCAAGCCGCCGAGTGTCTGTGCCTCGACCGTCTGGCAAAGGCCGCCGATCTTGCCGTCAAAAGTGACGACCTCATTCCCAGCCACCACATGACCTACGACGAATGGCTCGAATGGACCGGCAAGGACGACAGCTTCGCCGGCAACGGCCTCGATATTCCCGGCACTGCTGATCTTTATGATGCCGCGATCTACGCATTCGAATCGGCGGTAGCCGTCGATTCCTGACGCGCCCCCCATCATTCCCCCCTTTTACGGAGGCCATCATGACCAAAAAGGATACCCAGGTCCATCCGCTTGCCGCAGGCGAAACTCCCGGTCCGTTCGAAATCACGCTGCACTGCACGGATGGCGGCAGCGACAAAATCTATCGGATCGCCATCACCCCCATGGGCAATCTGTTCACCGTCCACTATGCCAACGGCCGGCGCGGCGGCACCCTGGCGAGCGGCAACAAGACCAATACTCCGGTGGACTGGCCCGAGGCGCGCAAGATCGCCAACCGCTTGCTCGCCGAGAAAATCGCCAAGGGCTACCACCCGATTGCGGGCAGCGCCTTCGCTGGCCGGATGGTGGGCGTGGTCGCGCGTCCAGCCGATACCGGCATCCGTCCGCAGCTTCTCAACCCCATCGCCGGGGAAGACCTGGAGCGTCTGCTGAAGGATGACGACAGCATCGCCCAGCCCAAGCACGATGGCGAACGCCGTCTGGTCCTGGTGAAGGGTGGCGTGGTGACCGGGATCAACCGCAGGGGTCTGGCCGTCGGCCTGTCTCCCGTGATCGCGGAGGCGGTCGCGGCAATGAAAGCCGACCTGCTGATCGACGGTGAGCAGATTGGCGACACGCTGCATGTCTTCGACCTGCTGGAACTCGGCGGCATCGATTTGCGCGGCGAACCTCTTGGGTTTCGTCTCGGCAAACTGCTGAAGCTGGCAAGTCAGGTGGCTTTGCCGGTGCAGGAGGGCGCCACGCTTCGTCTGGTCGAAACAGCCTGGGGCGAGCGGGAGAAACGCGCCTTGCTGTCCCGGATCACCCAGGAAGGCGGCGAGGGCATCGTGTTTAAGCGGATCGATTCACCCTATACGCCAGGGCGGCCCAATTCCGGTGGCCCACAACTCAAGCACAAACTCCATGACAGCCTCAGCGCCATCGTCGCGGCGGTCAATGCCCGGCGCAGCATTGCCATCGCGCTGATCGATAACCGGGGCGATCATCTCAAGGCCGGCAATGTCACCATTCCCCCGAACTACGTGATCCCGGCAGTCGGTGCCGTGGTCGAGGTGCGCTATCTCTATGCCTACGACGGCGGTGCGCTTTATCAACCGGTCTACCAGGGCATCCGTTCCGATATCGAGGCGTCTGAATGCCTAGCCTCACAGCGCAAGTTCAAGCCATCTTCCGCAGCCTGATCCATCCCCACATTCCCAATCGATCCAGAACCCCGGTCATGCGACCGGGGTTCTGTCGTTTCCGTCAAGGAGTCCGATCATGCCATCTCATCCCCGTGCCTTGGGCCTGCTCGCGCAAGTGACGCGCGGGCTGCTGCGCCATGGCCAAACCCGAACGATCCAGAACCTGGGTGACCGCTCCACCTATATCGGCCTGTCCGATGTGGGACGGGCGATCACCTGTATGCGCGCCGCCGTC
>CAIOJO010000291.1 GCA_903858635.1 uncultured Telmatospirillum sp.
GAACGCGACGCCCAAAATCCAACCGAGGCCGGGGCGGTAATGGGGGCGGGAGCGGCGGGACATCCAGTGTTCTTACCCAGGGAGATCTGCAAAGGCCCGCGCGAGCGGTAGACCTGAAGGAGGCAACGACGACGGGACGACGCCCTTGCAGAAGTCGGATCTCTTTGTAGTAGCGATGAAGCCGGTGAAAGCCGGTGGAGCAAAGGGAGAGATGGATTGAGAAAGACGGGACCACGGCAATTGAGCCTCGTGTTCGCCGACAGCCCCTCGGGGGGCGGGACGACCGAGCCGTCGGACGCATCCGAACGGCGGAGCTTTCTGCTGCACATAGCGAGGACTAAGAAGACGAGAGGCCCCGCCACCTGCGTGGCCGACACCAGTCGGCTGCTCGAAGACGTGGCGTCCGAAGCCAATCTGGCGGCGGCGCTGCTGAAAGTGGTGCGCAACAAGGGCGCGCCGGGAGTGGACGGCCAGACGGTGGAAACGGCGGAGGCGCAAGCCCCGTCGATGCTCGCCCGCCTGCGTCGTGACCTGCTGGCGGAATGCTACAGGCCCGGCGATGTCCGCCGGGTGTGGCTGCCGAAGCCCGGAGGCGGGCAACGGGGGTTGGGCATTCCGAATGTGGTGGACAGGGTGGTTCAACAGGCGGTCCTCCAGATCCTGGAACCGATCTTTGACCCGACCTTTCACCCCAGCAGTCACGGGTTCCGGCCAAAACGCGGCGCGCATACCGCCATTGCGGAGGCCAAAGGCTATCTGGCGGCTGGTTATCAAACGGTGGTCGATCTGGACTTGGCCAAATTTTTCGACCGAGTTCATCATCAACGCCTGTTGGCCCGAATCGCCCTGCGCGTGACGGACCAACGGATAATCTCCCTGGTACGCCAGATGCTGACCGCATCGGTGGTGATGCCGGACGGAACGAAAGTCGCCGTCCGGGAAGGTACTCCACAAGGGGGTCCGCTTTCGCCGCTCCTGTCCAACATCGTCCTCGACGAGTTGGACCTGGAACTGGCTCGGCGAGGCCTCCGGTTCGTCCGCTACGCCGACGACGCGAATATCTTCGTGGGCAGCGAACGAGCCGGCCAGCGCGTCATGACATCGATCCGTGGGTTTCTGGAGAAGCGCATGCGGCTCCAGGTCAACGAGGAGAAGAGTGGCGTCCGCAAACCGGACGAAGTGCATTTTCTCGGGTTCCGCTTTCGCTGCCCAAAGGAGGGGGAGGGCGACGATGTCGCCATCTTTCCCTCGGCGAAGGCGGAACGACAGCTGAGAACGACCGTGCGGGAGATGACGCCTCCGAGTTGGGGACGCTCCATTACATCCTGTATGGACGGCATCAGCCGTTACCTGACTGGGTGGATGTCGCACTACCGGCTTTGCACGCCGGAAGCCGTCAAAGGATTGGGCACGATCGACGCCCATATCCGCCGCCGGGTCAGGGCGATCATCGTCCGCCAGAAGAAGCGACCTCGCTTCCTCTATCGGCACTTGGCAGCCAAAGGCGTCAGCCGCAAGGCGGCGGCCGGCTGCGCGTTCTGCGGAAAAAGAGCATGGGCAAAATCGAACCGGCCGGCGATGACGCGGGCCTACCCACCGGCTTGGTTCGCCGGGCGGATGGCCTCGCTCAAAGCCTTGTGGCACGACATCAACCCACCACAGGCATCAGCCCAGCTATCGCTGGCGTTCTGACATATCGATCCAAAGAGCCGGATGCGTGGCCCGCA
>CAIOJO010000292.1 GCA_903858635.1 uncultured Telmatospirillum sp.
TCCGCCGCTCCGCGGCGGAGGCCGGCAGGGACGCCGGCCCCACTAAGAACTAAGAAGCCTGATTCAGGCGTCGCGTGGACCGCGCAACTCGGCGATCCGGCCGCCGAACGGGGCCATGGCCTCGCTGATCTGCTCCAGGGCGAAGCGGGCGAGTTCGCCGCGCATCAGCGCTTCGACATCGGCCTGGTGCCAGCCGATCTCCTCGGACAGGGTCTGCGTTGACCACCGGCACTTGGCCATTTCGTATCGGATGAAGGCGAGCCCATTCTGCTTGGCTTGCTCGCGCTCCCGTTCCTCCGACCACGCCGGAACGGTCGACGCCGCCCCAAGGTCATCCCCAAATCCCACCACGGCCCCCCATTTTGATGCCAATAGCATCACACCCGGCGGGCCGGCCTGTCCAGCCGATCATGCGCCGCCACGCCGCGATTGCACGACGCAACTGCCGGCTTCGACCGCGCAGCTTTCTTGCCTTTCACAAAGGCGCGAAACTGGCCGTCGCTTTCAAGAATATGATTGACCAGCCAGTTGCGCATGAACGTCAACACTTCCAAAGAGAGCCCGCCCGTCTTACCTGCCGCAAAGCTCTTTTGCATCTCCACCACACGCCGGGCGAATTCATCATGCTGCTGGGTATGCTCGATGTGCCGGGGATAGCCCACCGACTTCATCCACTCGCCTTCCGTGGCGAAATGATAACAGGCGTAATTCACCAATTCATCGAAGACCTGGCCTAATTTGCTGGGATATAATCTATTTGTAAAACTCTCATAGACATTATTGAGTAAGTCGAGAAGATGCCTGTGATCGGAATCTACCTGATCGATACCGGTCCTAAACTCTTCATTCCATTCTATAAGCGCCATATCGAATTTGCCTTTTCTGACTGACCGTAAATGCCTTCCACCGGCAAGGGCGGATTACATGGCCCGCACATTGACCAGGAACTGATCCACCCGGCTCTCCAAGTCCGAAGCCTGTGCCGAAAGCGACTGGGCGACGCTCAGAACGCTGTTGGAATTGCGTCCGGTGTCTTCGGCAGCCTTGGTGACCCCGCTGATATTCTGTGACACTTCGCGGGTTGCCGCAGACTGTTCCTCGACGGCGCCGGAAATCGACGCGTTGATTTGGCTGACCTGGGTGATCGTCTTCACGATGTCGCGGATGGCGGCGGCCGTGCTTTGGCTCGAATCCTGGATCCCTTTGATCTGCTGCTCGATCTCGCCGGTTGCCTTGGCCGTCTGGTTGGCCAGGTTCTTGACCTCGCCGGCGACCACCGCGAACCCTTTGCCGGCGTCGCCGGCGCGTGCCGCCTCGATGGTGGCGTTCAGGGCCAGAAGATTGGTCTGGCTGGCGATGTTGGTGATCAGTTGAGTGACCTCACCGATCTTCGATGCGGTATTGACCAGTTCGCTGACCAGTTTCTCGGATTTTTGGGCATCGGTCACAGCAAGGGTGATGACGCGGGTGGCCTCGGTTATCTGCCGGGCGATCTCGTTGACCGAGGCGGCCAATTGCTCGGTCGCCGCCGCCACGGTGGAGGATTGCTGATTGCTCTGCTCGGCCGCCGCCGCAAGGGATTGCGCCGTGGTCTGGGTGGTTTGCGCCGATGACGCGACCGTCTCCACCAGCCGCTTCACGCCACTCTCGAAATCGTTGGCGAGGACCGCATTCTGCCGTTTGCGGGCCGATAGATCGGTGGCGAATTTCACCACCTTGCAGATCTTGCCGTTGAGATCGCGCACCGGATTGTACGAGGCCTCGATCCACGCTTCCTTGCCGCCCTTGCCGATCCGCTTGTATTGGGCCGCCTGGTATTCGCCGCGATTGAGCTTGTCCCAAAACTGCCGGTATTCGGCCGAATCCCGATACCCCGGCTCGACGAACATGCTGTGGTGGCGGCCCTTGATTTCCTCGAGCCGGTAGCCCAGCAGGTTGAGGAAATTGTCATTGGCGGTGATGACCGTGCCATCCAGTTCGAATTCGATGATGCCTTGCGAGCGACCGATCGCTTCCACCTTGCCCAAAAGGTCGGCGAACACCGCCTTCTGCCCGGAAACGTCGGTCGCGTACTTCACCACCTTATAGGGCCGGCCGGACTTGAGGATCGGATTGTAGGACGCCTCGATCCACACTTCCTTGCCGCCCTTGCCGATGCGCTTGTACTGGGCACTCTGGAATTCACCACGATTGAGTTTTTCCCAGAACTGTCGGTATTCGGCAGAGTCCTTATAGGCCGGATCGACGAAGATGCCGTGGTGCTTGCCTTTTATTTCGTCCAGCCGATAGCCCAAGGCTTTTAGAAAATTCTCGTTGGCCGTGATGATGGTTCCGTCCTTGCCTATCCGCCTTTTACCCACACCTACTAGATATTGAATCTCTCGGATGGGCCGCATTATCCGCTTGACACCCACAGGTGGCGGGCGTAATGTGTGGGTGTGAAGCGGATAATGGAGATGGAAATGCAGATGCAA
>CAIOJO010000293.1 GCA_903858635.1 uncultured Telmatospirillum sp.
CACACCGGCGGGGACGCCGGTGCCACTCGCCACTGATTTCACCCGATCACTTCTTTAGCGGCGTGCCGGCCGGTTCGCTGACCGGCACCCAGTGCTTGCCAACCGGGTCCCACAGGGTGATGACGCAGCTTTCCACGTCGAGGCCGCGCTGCGGCACCTTGGTGAAGTTGTAGATGCCATTGATGCCGGCGAAATCGGTCTGGCTGGCCAAGGTTTCCCGGAGCTGCTCGGCCGTGGCTTTGGGGCCCAGCTTGCGCAACGCGGCGACCACCATCATGCCGGGATCCCAGACATGGGCCGCCATGTTGTCGATCGGCAGCTTGGCCCGCTTCATTTGCGCATAGAACCGCTTCTGGGCCGCCTCGACCCGCACATCGTAAGCATGGGTCTCGTCATGTTCGGGAAACAGCGAGGACGGGATATACAGCTGTTTCGGCAGGAAATCGGCGTATTGCTCCATCTGGGCGAACGTCATGTTGCCGTTGGTGGTGCCGATCGGCATGGTCAGCCCGGCTTGCACGATACCCTTGAAGATGATGGCGACCGGGGCGCCGGTGGTCCAGGCGATGAAGGCTTGCGGCTCGGCCGCCTTGATCTTCTCGAGCTGGGCGGTGACGCTGATGTCGCCGGGGTTGAAGCGGGCCCGTTCGACCATTTTCACGTCGACGTTCTCGGGCAGGGCCAGCAACTCGTTGACCCCGTTCTCGACGTCCTGTCCGGTGGCGTCGTTGGACGACAGCAAAGCCAACCTGGTCCAGCCGCGGAGGCGGAAATAGCGGATCAGCGCCTGCAGCAGGTCGCGGGTCGAGGTGCTGGTCGAGAACATGTAGCTGCCGGGGGCCGGATGGGCCGCCGGCGACAGGCAGTAGTCGAAGGGGCCGTTCTTCAACAGCGGCCCCATGGCGTTGCACATGGCGACGATGCTCGACCCGAAGACGACGCTGGGATTCTCGGCCAGGACGCTGTTGGTGAGCTGCACCGCCACCTGCGGGCTGGTCTGGTCATCCTGGAAGACGAAGCGCAGCGGCCGGCCGTCGAACAGGCCGCCATCCTCGTTGACCGTCGCCTCAAGCGTTTGCAGGGCCTTCTGCTGCGCCTGGCCGACGAACGAGGCATTGCCGGTCAATGGCAGTATGGCGTTGATCTTATAGTCTTCGGCGGCACTGGCCGCCGGTCCGGCGGCCAAGCCGGCGAGCAAGGCTCCCGCGCCCAGCAACAGCACCGCCAGCCGCGAACAAAGGCGTGAAGATCGCATCATCGACGTTCCTTCCCAGATCTTTTTTCGGTTTGACGAGCATTCTGGGAAGCCACCACCAGGGATGTCCAGGACATTCCACCAAGGGCAGCCATAGGTTTTCGCTTGGGCGTCAATCCCGCCCCACCGGCCGCGCCAACGGGCCGAGGACCTCGCAGAGGCGAGCCCGCATGCGTTCGAGCAGTTGGCTGAGCGCCACCTCGTTGCGGAACGGCGCGCGCTTGGCCGGGCGGATCAGGTATAGCGTCCGCGCGATGCGGGGCTCCTTGATGCGGCGCCCCACCAGACGCCCGCCCAGCAACTCGTCGATCGCCGTCCCGTAGGGCATGATGCTGGCGGCCAGGCCGTTGGCGACCAGAGTCTTCTGGGCCTGCACCGACTGCACCTCGAAGGCCAACCGGACGTTGAGCGACAGCGCCGCCGCCGCCGCATCGACCAACTGGCGGACCGTATCGCGTTTTCCCGCCAACACCAGGTCGCGGCCGAGCGCCTCGGCCAGGCTGATCGGCTCGGGCGAGATCCCGTCCGCCGCCGCGGCGACCGGCACCCCCTCGGGCCGGGTCACCAGCAGCAGTTCCTCATGCAGCAGGGGCATCCGCGTCAGGTTGGGGAGGTCGCCCACCTCGTAGGCCAGCGCCAGGTCGATCTCGTTGCGCTCCAGCGCATCGACCAGCACGAAGCTCAGTTCCTCGACCAGATGCAGCATCACCCCAGGCAGCTCCTTCCTGGCGTCGATCAGCAGGTCGGCGGCAAGGATCTGCATCAGGCTGGGGGTCAGCCCGAGGGTGATCGCTTCGGCGATGGTGCTGCCGAAGGACTGCACCTCGCGGCGAACCGCCTCGTCCATCGCCAGGATCTGCCGGCCGCGCTCGTAGAGCAGCTGCCCGGCCAGGGTCGGCAGGACGCCGCGCGAATGCCGCTCCAGCAGCGCAACGCCCAGGTCCTCCTCCATCTGGCGGACCTGCAGACCCAAGGCCGGTTGGGCGATGCGCAGCTGTTCGGCCGCCTTGGTCATGCTGCCGCATTCGACCACTTTCACGAAGTAGCGATATTGGCGCAAGGTAATGGCCTGCCCCCTCCGGTTGATGGAGTGCGATCTTGTCAGCGGCCGGCCGCGAAGACAAGGCGAGGGGGTGAGACATAGGCGCTAGGCGCCGAGAAAATGACCGAGCGCCATCAGCGGCCGAATCCGGTCGCAGATGATCTTGGCGATGGCCAGCATCGGGACCGCCAGAATCGCTCCAGGCACGCCCCACATCCAGTGCCAAAACAGGAGGGCCAGCACGATCAGCACCGGGTTCAGGGTAAAGCGCCTGGCGACCAGGATCGGGGTCACCGCCGCGGCCTCGACAAGATGGATCAGCAGGTAGAGGCCCGCCGGCAACAGAACCTGCCACAGTTGCTCGAAGCTCGAGAGTCCGGCCAGCAGGAAGACGCCGACGCCGACAAACGGGCCGAGGATCGGCACGAAATTCAGCAGGAAGGCGACCGCCCCCCACAATACGGGATCGTCGAGGCCGCACAGATACATGGCCACACCGGTCGCCACCCCCACGGCAGCGTTCATGCCGGTGATAGTGATCAGATAGGCTGAAATATCGCATTCAACATGTTGAGAGATTTCGACGGCCCGCCGTTTGTCGTGAAACCGCGGCATGATCTCGACGAAGCGGCGCAGAAACTTGTCCCCCGACACCAGCAGAAAGAACAGCAGCAGGGAGGTCGAGAACACGCCGGTCGCCAGGTTGCGGGTCCCGGTAAACAGGGAGTCCGCCAGTCCTGGTCCCTTGACTTCGACCGACGCCGTCCCCGCGGTGGCTGGGGACCCCATCAGCGAGTCGGCCTGCCGGGTAAACCCCAGCAGGATGTCCATCGGCCGTTTCACCAGGCTCAGCCGTTGTTCGATGCGCGATACACTGTGCGGCAGCTTTCCCGCCCAATCGGCGGCCGGGCCGGACAGGGCCGTGCCGAGTCCGGCCAATAGGCCGAATAGGGCGCCGATGGTGACCAGCGCCGCCGGAAGGCGGGGCAGGCGCACCGCCTCCAGCAGACGCATGGCGGGTTGCAGCAGCAGCTTCAGGACGAAGGCCAGCACCACCGGCAAGAGGATCTCGCCAGCCACGTAGCAGGCGGCCAGAACAGCCAGGACGAACAGACCACCGAGATAAAACGTATGGGCGCTCGCCGGAAGCGGCATTTCCACCACGGCTTCCGGCGCCTCGATCGGATCCGGCAGCGCCGGCAGGCGAGAGACATCAGGCACGCGAGTCAATCCGGTCGCTGTTTGCCACAATGCGGTCCTCACGGATGATGGGGAACCGCTTCGCGGTTCCGGGGCCGGCATTCAGGGTATCGGCCCGTCACCGGAAGTGGCGCTCGCCCTCGCCGCGACCGCCGTCTTCGCGATCACCGTGGTGGTACCCGTAGCCACCGTCGCCCCGACTGTCGCCCCCATAGGGCTCGATGACACATGCCGCAAGCAGCAGCGGCACGAGCAGCGCGGTCGCAAGGAGGAACTTAGCCATCCCGTTCTCCATCTTCGCTCCAAGTTGAGGGCATGCCTGGGTGTGAGAGCGCCATCACACCCTTTGCCTTCGAGGGACTGAAGTCAGGGGTAGCGTCTGACCACTACCCCCGCGTCAGTCAGGCGCGGGATTTAGCGCGTGGGCGGCACGACGACGACCGTCGCACCACCGAGCCCGACATTCCCCTGGGCGCCCGGAGCGCCAGTATTCCCTCTGTTTCCTGTCGCGCCCTTGCTGCCAGCGGCGCCCGTATCGCCGGTATTGCCCTGGCTGCCCGTCTCGCCCTGCGCGCCCTGTTGGCCCTGCGCCCCGGTGTAGCCGACGTTTCCTTGATTCCCGGTCTCACCCTGGGCGCCGGTGTAGCCGGTGTTCCCTTGGTTCCCGGTGGCGCCCTGGGCCCCGGTGTATCCCGTATTGCCGGTGTTTCCCTGGGCCCCGGTCGGTCCCGCCGGTCCGGTACAGGCGCCGAGTCCAAGCACCGCGAGCAGAACAACTGTCGGCATTAAATATTTCATAATGATTCCTCTTGCGTGAAACGCGGCTAAAAGAAAGCCAGATCAGTGACAACGCAGAATACTGAAATACAATGAAGCGATGGTAGGCTCGGAAACTACCTACGGGTTCAAAGAATCAATACAGGCACCCCTATTTGGCTAGCTTTCCGGGGAGCGGTACAGCATGACAACCAGAAGAAACTGGGCCATCGGCATAATCAGCGCCCTTGCCGCACCCTGTTGGCTGAGGCAGCCGCCAGACGGCATCGCGCAGCACGGACGGTATGCGGGCGATCCCTCGATCGCCACCTGAGTAGATTCCGTGGCTGCCATGACGATGCGCCGGCCATTATGGTTCGAGGGTGGCCGCAACGGTCATAGCCCCTCCGTCTTCGGAGGGCTGGTCCCGGATCGTCGCCCCCCCCCCCGCCGTACGACCCCAATGCCGCCGACCCGCCCCCCACGGGTCGGCGGTTTTTTTGCGATGCTTCCCTGACGCTGGTGCCGGGTCGAGTTAGGTGTTTTCCGACTCTGACGCAGCCGGCTGCCGTCTTGATACCGTAATGCATGAGCATTCGGATGTGGCGGGAGCACCCCAAGATGATGGACGAGGTTTACACTGTGACCGAGGTGATCGACAGGCGCTGCCCGGCGATGCAAGCGGTGGCCGCTAATGCCGCCTCGAGCCTGTCGCAGACGTTTCGCGCGTTCGACCGGTGAACCGCGTGGCGCGCCGGTGCCTGGTGCTCGGGTTCGCCACGCTGCCGCTCGGCGGCTGCCTGCCCATGCTGGCGGCCGAAGCCGTCTCGGTTGGCGCCACCGGCAAACCTCTGGTCGATCACGGCGCCGACCTGGTGACCGGCAAGGACTGCCGCTTCATCGAGGGCATTGCCCGCAAGGACCGCCAAGTCTGCGAGGCGAGCGGATCGGCGGCCACCGCTAAGGACTTCAAAGGGGTATTCTAGAACGACCCGCCGGAGACCATGAAAAAAACGCCTCCGGCCCAGCCTGACTCAATGGTTCCACCCACGCCAAACCGAGAAGGATCCCCGCATGTCGGCAGAATTCGACCAGGCCGCGGACGCGACCACCGCCGTCCAGGGGCATGTCGCCAAGGCCATCGAGGCGCTCAATGACTATTGCATCGGCGACTGTGACGTCTTTGTCGCCCCCGACGAGCGGCGCGCGTCGTTGCTGGCGGCGCAGGTTGCCATCGCTGCCGCACTCGAGGTGATGGAGCGCACAACCTGGCCGAGCCGCAACTCGTGCTAGAATAAGGGCATTTGCGGAGGGACTGCCGGCCATGACGACGAAAGCGAACTGGGCCATCGGCCTGATTAGTCTCCTCGGCGCACTTTATTGGCTGACCCTGCCACCGGACGACATCGCCTTGAATGACGCCTGCCGTCCGAGCGAACTGCAGGACCGCTTCAGCGAAGGCGTTTACGGCCGGATATTCTGGCAAGCGCAGCAGACGGCCCTGGCCGAGGCGGTTCGCATCGAACTGGACCTGCGGGCCCGGAACGAATTGCGCCAAGACCAGCCGGGCGAAGGACGCAGCCGCATCGACCGCCAGATGAGCCGCCTGTCGGAACGCGACATCAGCGGCGATCAACAGGCCGCCGCCCAGGTCCAGCGGGAGCAGATGGCCCGGATGGCCTGGCTGTACCGCTGCCAGCAGGTGATCGAACAGAAGCTGGCGCGATAGGGGCGCGGCGACGGACGTTCTGCGATACGACAATGAGGCCGGCAAGGGTGACCATATGCACCTTGGCGCGGTTGAAAGACCCTAATCGGTTCGAGATCTTGTCTTGGAAGTCTCTTCTCCCGAAGGCGTTCCCGATAGGCTCGCGCAAGTCTGCGGAACAGCACACCACATCGCACCGCCCTTGCATTATGCCTGCCCGATCACCGGCGCATCGTTCGTCACGCCCGCGCTCTCGCTTCGTACCAATGCTTGGACGAATTCACGATCCGCACCACCGACAGCATGACCGGCACCTCGATCAGAACGCCGACCACGGTGGCGAGCGCGGCGCCCGACTGGAATCCGAACAGGCTGATGGCGGCGGCGACCGCCAGTTCGAAGAAATTGCTGGCGCCGATCAGGGCCGAGGGACCGGCGACGCAATGGGCCACCCCCAGCTTCTTGTTGAGCAGATAGGCCAAGCCGGAATTGAAATAGACCTGGATGGTGATCGGCACCGCCAGCATGGCGATCACCAGCGGCTGGGCGATGATCTGCTCGCCCTGGAAGCCGAACAGCAGCACCAGGGTGGTGAGCAGCGCCAGCAGAGAAATCGACCCCAGCTTGGCCAGCGTGTTCGCCAGGACCTGTGGCCCCTTCGTCAGCAGCGCCTTGCGCCAGAGCTGGGAGACGACGACCGGCACGACGATGTAAAGAACCACCGACAGCAGCAGGGTGTTCCACGGCACGGTGATCGAGGACAGGCCGAGCAGCAACCCGACGATGGGGGCGAAGGCGAACACCATGATCAGGTCGTTCAGCGCCACCTGGGACAGGGTGAAATGTGGCTCGCCGCCCGACAAGTTCGACCATACGAACACCATGGCGGTGCAGGGCGCGGCAGCCAGCAGGATCAACCCGGCGATGTAGCTGTCGATCTGGTCGGCGGGAAGATAAGGGCGGAATAGCGTGCTGATGAACAGCCAGCCGAGGAAGGCCATCGAGAACGGCTTGACGGCCCAATTGATGAACAGGGTGACGCCGATGCCCCGCCAATGCTCCTTGACCTGATGCAGGGCCCCGAAGTCGATCTTCAACAGCATGGGAATGATCATCAGCCAGATCAGCACCGCCACCGGCAGGTTGACCTGCGCCACCTCGATCCGCCCGATGGCGTGGAACGGGGCCGGAAAGAAATGGCCGAGGGCGACGCCGGCGATGATGCACAGGCCCACCCAGAGGGTGAGGTAGCGTTCGAACAGGCCCATTCCGGCCTTGGCGGCGACGTCGCCCATGGTTTCGCATTGTGCGGACATCAGATCTCCTGCGCCCGTTGCGGGCCGACTTCAATCAATTTGCGGACCTTCGCCTCGATCATGGCGTAGACCCCGCGGAAGGCTGCCAACTGCGTCTCCTTGCTGCCTTCGGCCACGGCCGGGTCAGGAAAACCGATATGCAGCTTGGACGGATGGCCGGGCCAGATCGGACAAACCTCGCCGGCCGCGTTGTCGCAAACGGTGATGACGAGATCCATCTGCGGCGCCCCGGGCAGGGCGAACTCGTCCCACGATTTCGACCGCAGCCCATCGACCGAATGGCCCTTCTCCCTTAGGATCTCGATGGACAGCGGGTTGACATTGCCGGTCGGGCGGCTGCCGGCGCTGTGCGCCTTCCATTTGCCGCCCCCGAGGTCATTGATCAGGCATTCCGCCAAAACGCTGCGGGCGCTGTTGCCCGTGCAAAGAACCAGGACATTGATGGGCTCGTCCGTCATGATGACCTTTCCGGCTTCTAGTCGCGGCTCTTGCCGATGTCATCGAGGCGTTTCTGAAGGGAC
This sequence comes from uncultured Telmatospirillum sp., assembly GCA_903858635.1. GTDB lineage: Bacteria > Pseudomonadota > Alphaproteobacteria > Rhodospirillales > Magnetospirillaceae > DUZF01. Next base: position 7,799 of record CAIOJO010000293.1, read on the forward strand.
AATCTGTCCAGAGCTTCGAGCCTCAGGCTGGTGAAGATACTGATGCGGCGATCGAGCATGCGGTAGATGTCTGCCAATTTCAGTGCCCTTTCCGCGCCCTTGTCTTCCAAGGCAGCAGGATCGGGGACACCCCAATGCGCAGTCATCGGCTGGCCCGGCCAAGTTGGGCAAACTTCGCCGGCCGCGTTGTCGCAAACCGTGAACACGAAGTCCAAATCCGGCGCGCCAGGCGCCGCGAATTCGTCCCAAGGTTTGGATCGCAGGCCAGAAGTGTCGTAATGCAGTCGCTGCAACAGCTCCAGGGTTTCCGGATGGAGGCGTCCCTTTGGGTGGCTTCCGGCACTGAACGCCTTGAACTTGCCATGGCCAACCCGGTTGAGGATGCACTCCGCCATGATGCTGCGCGCCGAATTGCCGGTGCACAAAAAGAGGACATTATAGGGTTTCTGGTCGCTCATTTAGGTTCCCCGCAACAAGTTGTTCCGGCACAGGCGGGATCCGGCAGGCCGAGCGCGGCTCGCCCCTGGTCGCACAAAATCTGCAATGGTACCGCATTCACCATGGCCAGCAGCCGCCGGTCCTCGGTCACGGTCGGATCGTCATCGAGGGACGCGCCGACCATGGCAAGAAACCGCTGGGCGTATGGGTTGAATTGGCGGTCGGCGAGCCGGTAATATACCCACTTGCCGTCGCGCCGCTGCTGCAGCAAGCCGGCGGTCTTCAACGCCGTCAGGTGCTTGGAGATGGTGCCTGGGGCAAGATCGAGCACGGTGGTGATCTGGCAGACGCAGAGTTCGCCTCCCTCCAGGAGCTTCAGGATGCGCACCCGGTTGGGATCGGCGGCGGCTTTGGCCACGACTTCGAATGTCTCAAGCATCTGCATAAAATACCACTCAGTTTGATGAGTGTCGAAACGAAAGAATTGCTATCTGCCGTTTAACAATGAATCTAGGCATTGCCCGGCGAACCGTTCGGTCAGTGCAGATGCACGATCGCGTCGATGACCTTGGCGATATCGCCGCTCGGTTCCCCGCGCGTCACCAACGTCAGGTGCTGCACCAGGTGATCCTCGGTATCGACGGTCCTGGTGCCTTTCCGCATGAAGTCGGGCGTGGCGGAACTGACGAAGCCGATGCCGTTAGGTATCCGTGCCACGATGCCGGCGATTTGGGGAGCCTCGTCCCCGAGTTCCGCGGTCGAAGGGATCTTTTGCCCGCCCAGCAGCTCCGCCTCAAGCATAATGCGCATCGCGTCCCCGGGGCCGGGCGCCACGGGTTGGATCACGGCAGCGGGAGCGCCCAGTTGCCGCCAATTGGTCAATGTTCCCAGGTAAATACCTTTGATCTGATCCGCGGAAAGCCTGGTGACAGGGCTATCCTTGTTGACGATAAACTCGACCCGGGCCTCTCCCACATCAAAAGTCTTCAAGTCATTCTTGGTAACATTATAGGCCGCCATGACTTGACTCATGCGGCCCATGATCTCGTCAAGATCGGCTGAAATCATGGCGATGTCGGCACGCCCGCAGGCAAGATCCTTGACGCCGTCGCCGGACGATTTGGCTGTGACGACGATCTCGACACCCGCGGTTCGTGCGATGCCGGCTTGATGCGGAAGAACGATGGCGTTGGCAACGCTGGTCGATCCGCTGATCCGGATCGGCGCGCCTTCCGCGGCGGTAGCGCCGGCGACACCCGCGATGCCAAGAAGGACCGTCAGATAGACCGTTTTCAACATCACAGCCTTTTTCCGCCTGGCCGAGAATACATTGGGACTGGTTATCGCCTTCGGCGCCCGGCGCATTGCCACAAGGGTGGGTGCGTTCTGCACACCCACCCTTGTGATCTTCTTCCCGATGTCCTCAGCAGCTCACGTCATAGCTTGCCGGCAACCAGATCGCACCGTCCTTGATGAAGCCGTGGCAGGACTGCTGGCCATTGGCGCCAATGCTCACCACCCGCATGTCGCGTTTCTGGATGTCCTTGCCGGAGAAGACGACCTTCAGGTGCATCTTGGTGCCGTCGACATCGACATCGCCGACGGAGCCAGCATTGCTTTTGTCCAGCCACGGACTGGCATCAACCCCAAGCTGGCGGACCTGAGGAACGTCGAGGGCCATGGCGATTGGTGCCGCCAGAATGGTCGACGCAAGAGCGGCTGCGACGGAAGCGATACGGATGGTGCGCATATTCCCCCTCCTAGTGGGCATTGGGTTACGGGGTAATTATGCACATCATTTTGGTTCTTAGCGAAATGACTCGTTTGTGAAATCTCTCTCACTGAAGGCAGCCAACCAGGTTGGTTGCCTCAATGCGATCCTAGCAACACCGCTTGGACGGTTTGCGCCCGGTAACCATGGCCGAAACCACGAAATTCTCGATCCCAGATCCCGGAGCCCAGTCCTTGATGAGATCCCGGCTTTCCGGCTTGGCTTCGACCTGAACCTCGGCGAAGCCGGCTTCGGTCAGCCAGCGCTCGACGTTGGCGGCCGGGGCGGCACCGGCCACGCAGCCGCACAGTAGCTCGGGATTGGAAGCGAGGTGATCCGGCAGCGGCGCCATGTTGACAACATCGGAGATGGCGATGCGGCCGCCCGGCTTCAGGACACGGAACGCTTCGCTGTAGACTTGCGGCTTGTCGGGCGACAGATTCACCACGCAATTGGAAATGACGACATCGGCCGCATTGTCGGCGATGGGCAGGTGTTCGATCTCGCCGAGACGGAATTCGACGTTGGCGGCGCCGACCTTGGCGGCGTTGGCGCGGGCCTTTTGCAACATCTCATGGGTCATGTCGACCCCAATCACCCGGCCGGTCGGCCCCACTTGCGCGGCGGCCAGAAAGCAATCGAACCCCGCACCACTGCCCAGGTCGACCACCACCTCGCCGGGACGCAAGCCGGCGATCGCCTGTGGATTGCCGCAACCGAGGCCGAGATTGGCGCCTTCGGGCACAGCGCTAAGCTCTTCGGCCGAATAGCCCATGCGACCTGACAGGTCTTCGGCGGTGGGTGGGGCGGCGGCCGGACCGCAGCAGGTCTCGGCGGGCGCGCAACAGCCTCTGTTCCGGCCGTTGAGAGCAATGTCGCCGTAGCTCTGCCGCACCAGTTCCTTCAAGTCGCTCTTGTCCATGCTGTTCTCCTGTCGCTGGGGTATGGGCCTACAGCCTGCCGCGCCAGGCGTCTTTCATGCGCTCCAACTGGCAACAAGTCTGCAAGCGGGGGTAACCGCTGGCCAACCGCCAGGGGAGCTTGGCCGCGGCTTCCTTGAGCAGGCGGCCGAGCACGGAACGCAGTCCGATCATCGATTGCCTCGCAAGCAATTCGCCTGGCCCCAGATTTTCAGCCTATCCATTGCTCACCGGCCTCATCGCAGCAAGACTGACGGGTGCAACAGTTTTCGGTCAGGTAGGCGATCAGCGCCTTGGCGTGATCGTACTCGGCCGAATAGATCAGCGACCTGCCGTTCCGCCGCACCGCCACCAGTCCGGCATTCTTCAGATGCGATAGGTGAAACGACAGGGTGTTGGGGGTAATCGCCAGTTCCTCGGCCACTTGCCCGGCCGGCATCCCGGCGGAACCGGCAGTCACCAACAGGCGGAAGACCCGCAGGCGGCTCTCCTGGGCCAGGGCCCCCAAGGCGCGAATGGCGTCTATCTCATCCATATTTCCAGAATTATCGAATTAACTGGACACTGTCAAGGGGGCAACAGCCGCACGGACGCTGCGCATCCCGCTGCGCGGCGCTTGGGTGCGGTTAGCGCATGGCTTATGCGCTTTACAGAATATTCTAATTGTCGCATATTCCTGAGATGGAATATGTAATTATCACCCTTTCCGCCCTCTCCGACCCGATCCGTTTGCGCTGCGTGGCGCTGATGGCGGCGGAAGGCGAACTCTGCGTCTGCGAACTGACCCACGCCTTGCGGGCAAGCCAGCCGACCATCTCCAAGCACTTGGCCACGCTGCGCGAGGCCGGCCTGGTCAAGGACCGGCGGCATGCCCAGTGGGTGCTGTACTCCATCGCCACCGGCCTGCCGCCGTGGGTGGAGCGGATGCTGGTGGCGGCGGTTGACGGGGTCTCGGCCACTCCCGTGCACGCCGAAGACGCCGAGCGCCTGAAAGGGATGACGGCGCGGCCGCCGCGCCATCGGGTAGCCTGACCCCGGAGGCCAACGTCATGTTCGAAGTTTTTACCCGTTTGGCCGACTGGACGACCTACGACGTCCTTGCCCTGGACCACGGCACCAAGCTGGCCGATGCGGTGAATTTCTTCACCGAGGACACCACCAAGATCTTCGTCCTTCTGGTGTCCATCGTCTTCGTCATGGGCCTGTTCCGGACCATGCTCTCGCCCGAGAAGGTGAGGGGCTACATGGAAGGCCGGTCGCATGGCGCCGGCTATGTGCTGGCGGTTATCCTGGGCGCCGTCACCCCATTCTGCTCGTGCTCCTCGGTACCATTGTTCATCGGCTTCCTCGAAGGCGGCATCCCGGTGGGCGTGACCATGGCCTTCCTCATCACTTCGCCGCTGGTCAACGAGGTGGCAGTCGCCATCCTCGGCTCGATCATGGGATGGAAGATGACCGCGATCTACGTGGCCACCGGCATGGCGGTCGGCGTTCTCGGCGGCCTGCTGATCGACCGATTCCACATGGAACGCCACGTCGAGGACTACGTCTGGAAGATCCGCATGGGCGTGGCCGCCGGACAGGACATCGACAACTCCCTGCGGGGGCGCGTCGATTATGCCTGGGGCGAGGTCCGCGAGATCGTCGGGCGCATCTGGCTGTATGTCATCGTCGGCATCGGGATCGGCGCCGCCTTGCACGGCTATGTGCCCCAGGAACTGTTCGCCCGCTATGCGTCGGCCGACAATCCCTTTGCCGTCCCGGTGGCGGTGCTGATGGGGCTGCCGCTCTATTCCAACGCCACCGGCATCATTCCCGTGGCCGAAGCACTGATCGCCAAAGGCGTCCCCATCGGCACCGTGATCGCCTTCATGATGAGCGTGGTCGCCATCTCGCCGCCCGAATTCATCATGCTGCGCAAGGTCCTGAAGCCGCCGATGCTGGTGTTCTTCGCCGTCTTTCTCACCATAGCCTTCATCGCCGTCGGCTACCTGCTCAACGCCCTCTTCCTCTGACCTGGGAGGTCTTTCATGAAATCGTTCAAGGTTCTCGGCTCCGGCTGCAAGAACTGTGTCAATACCGCCAAGCTGATCGAGGAAAAAGCCAAGGCGCTGGGCGTCGAAGTCCAGATCGAGAAGGTCACCGACATGGCCGCCATCCTCGGCTACGGCGTCATGAGCACGCCCGGCGTGGTGATGGACGGCAAGGTGATCCATGCCGGCGGGGTCCCGACACCGGATAAGGTGGCAGGGTGGCTGCGCGATTAGAAGCCGGAGAGGGCGCCCCATCGGCTTGAGAAGAGTTCAATTCGCCGTCTGAAGGATAAGGAGACTCATCATGATGCACGCATCCGACGAGTCACTTTGCCACTTTCGCCACCGCTCCATCGCAACAATCCCGATCCGGCTGCCCTGCCCTAGCGATCGCGGCCCCCCTCCTTTTCGCGACCAGGACATGTGGCGTTGGGCTGCCCAAACTTTTTTGTCGTGGTGGGGCACCGGCCGACGGTCTGTAATCAGCCCCGTTGCAACCGCGGCGGGGAACCCATCGGCGATGGCCAAGCTCAATCTTTCGGTTGCCATCGGCGACTACGATCGGACCCGCCCGCTGGTCGACGGCCGGGTACTGATCGACGGCGCCGATCCGGTGTTCATGAACCTGGTGCCGGAAGAGATCTTTTTCCGCGCCTTCCGCAATGTCGAATTCGATGTCTGCGAGCTGTCGCTCAGCAGCTTCACCGTCAAGACGGCCAACGGCGACAACCCCTATGTCGGCGTGCCGGTGTTTCCGTCCCGCGCCTTCCGCCACACGGCGATCTGCATCCGCACCGACCGCGGCATCGAACGGCCGGCCGACCTCAAGGGCCGGCGCATCGGCATCCCGGAATATCAGCTGACCGCCTGCGTCTGGGCCCGTGCCCTGTTGGAGGACGAGTTCGGGGTACGGCCGTCCGACATCACCTGGGTGCGGGGCGGCCTCGAAGAAACCGGACGGCAGGAAAAGATCACCCTCAACCTGCCGCCCGACGTGAAGATCGTCGACGCCCCGGCCACCACCACCCTCTCCGCCATGCTGGCGGCCGGCGAGATCGACGGGATCATCGCCCCCCGATTGCCATCCTGTTTCGAAGCCGGCGGCGCGCCGGTCGGCTGGCTGTTCCCCGACCCCACCGCTGCCGCCGAGGATTATTTCAAGCAGAGCGGCATCTTTCCGATCATGCATGTGCTGGGAGTGCGGCGCGAACTGGCCCTGCAGCACCCGTGGCTGCCGGGTGCCGTCACCAAGGCCTTCGAACGGGCCAAGGCGATGGCACTGGCCCAACTGGGCGACACCTCGGCCACCAAGGTCACCCTGCCCTTCGTCGAGGAACAATTGCGCCGGGCCCGCCGGCTGATGGGCGACGATTTCTGGTCCTATGGGCTGGACGCCAATCGCCGGGTGCTCGACACCTTCCTGCGGCATCACCATGCCCAGGGGCTGTCGTCGCGCCGGGTTGCGGTCGAAGAGCTGTTCCATCCAGCCACCCTGGAGACCTTCAAGATCTGAATCGGCGCAAGCCGCACCCCGCCGCCCGCGCCCGGGTTGCCAGCGACAGTAGACCTGCCTAGAGTTGCGATGAGCGGGAGGACCGGCAACAGACCGGCGACCAAAAGAACCAACGATAAACAGTCGATGAGGACGTCCATGAACATGATGAAATGGTGGATCGCGCTTTGCGCCTTTGCCTGCCTGCAGGCGACCGCCTCGGCCGAGACCCTCAATGTCGCCATCGGTCAGCATGGCGCCTGGGAGACCTCGGTACCCGAACTCGGCCAGAAGGCCGGCTTCTTCAAGGAACAGGGGCTGGAACTCACCTTGCTGTACACGGCGGGGGGCGGCGAGACCATGCAGGCGGTGGTGTCCGGCGGTGCCGATATCGGCGTCAGCCTCGGCCTCAACAGCGTCATTTCGGCCGCCGTGAAGGGCGCGCCGGTGCGGGCCATTTCCGCCGACTACACCGGTTCGACCGATCTCTACTGGTACGCCAAGAGCGACAGCGGCATCACCAGCTTCAAGGACGCGGCCGGCAAGAGCGTCGCCTATTCGACGGCCGGATCCTCGTCGAACGCCATTGCCACCATGCTGGTCAAGCAGGCCGGCGTCTCGGCCAATATGGTGGCCACCGGGTCGCCGCCGGCGACGCTGAGCATGGTGATGTCGGGCCAGGTGGATATCGGCTGGTCGACGCCGCCGGTGGCGCTGAAGGAAATCGAATCCGGCAAGCTGCGCATCGTCGGACGCGGCTCGGACGTTCCGGAACTGGCCGAGCAGACCGTCCGCGTCCTGATCGCCAATACCCGGCTGCTGCAGGAGAAGCCGGACACGGTCAAGAAGTTCATGAAGGCCTATCAGCAGACCATCGACTGGATGTATGCCAATCCCCAGGCCATGCAGTGGTATGCCGAGATGAACGGCGTCTCGGTGGCCGAGGCGAGGAAATCGGTCGAGGGCTTCCATCCGAAGTCGGCGCTTCGCCTGGGCGAGATCAAGGGCTTCGACGTAACCCTGAAGCAGGCCATCGAGGTCATGCATCTCGACCCCTCGGTGGCGGCGCAGGCCAAGGAAAAATCCATCTCCATCGTCGAACCGTAATCACTGTTTTTTAGTGGGGCCGGCGTCCCTGCCGGCCTCCGCCGCGGAGCGGCGGA
>CAIOJO010000294.1 GCA_903858635.1 uncultured Telmatospirillum sp.
CAACCCTGCGAGCCGCCCTGCTGGCCCATCAGGCCAAGCATTCCATCAACCCCGATCTTGAACAGCACGCCAAGGCCGCGTAGCCTGTTCAGACCGTGACGCCTGCCGAGCGAATTTCAACACGGCTCGGGACAATCCCTAGACGGGGCTATAGTTTGTATTGTGAGGTTGTGCGATGGGGATCACATGGCGCCAGCAGATGAGCGTCGGTATTAAGGAAATTGATGACGACCACCGCCAATTGATTGCAATTATTAGCGATTTCAACTTTGCGGCGGAAAGCCGATCGGGGCAGATCGACGAAGGCAATATGCGGGTGATCCTGTCCAAACTGCAGCGTTATGCGCGCGAGCATTTCGACCGCGAGGAAAAGCTGCAGCTGGCCTGCAATTATCCCGGCCACGCGGAAAACAAGAAGCAGCATGAGCTGTTGACCCGGCAGCTCGACGATTTCACCCGCCTCTACACCGACGGCAAGCTGGGTTCGGCGAAATCAGCCACCATCCTGATGAGCAAGTTCCTGAACCGCTGGCTGGTCGACCATATCCTCAAGGTCGACCTAAAGATGCGCGGGATGGGCGGCCCCGGCTGAACTTCCCCGATCCGGCCCTGGCTACTCGATCTTACCGATCTTGCGCACCACCTCGATCAGCCGCTTGGCGTCCTCGTCCCAGAACTGCTTGAATTCCGGGGCGTCCATGTAGACGATCGGCGTTTCCAGCTTGTCCATCACCATCTTGAAGTCGTCGTCGACCACCACACCCTTCATGGCGTTGCGCAATGTGGCGACGATCGGCTCGGGGGTGCCGGCCGGGGCGAACAGTCCCGACCAGATGTAATACTCGACGTTGTAGCCCAGCTCCTTCAGGGTCGGCACCTCGGGCAGCGAGGCCAGCCGCTTGCCGCCCCAGCTGGCCAGGGCCCGCATCTTGCCGGCCTTGATCTGGGCGATGGCGACCGACGGCCCCAGCAACCCGACATCGACCTGGCCGGCCAGGATGGCGTTCAGGGCCGGACCGCCGCCGCCATAGGGAATATGCTTCAGCTCGATGCCGGCGACATGGGTGAACATCTCGGTGGCGACGTGATAGGTGCCGTAATTGCCCGACGAGGAATAATTGATCTCGCCCGGCCGCTTCTTGGCGTCGGCCACCAGGTCGGCCAGGGTCTTATACGGGCTCTCGGCGCGCACCATCAGGATGGTGGGGTCGGCGCTGACCAGGGCGATCGGCACCAGTTGGTTCAGCTCGAAGGTGGCGGGACGCCCGGCCACCCGGTCCGCCTCGGGATTGGTCGAAACGCTGGCCAGGGCCATCAGCAGGGTGTAGCCGTCCGGCTTGGCATTGACCACCATCGAGGCGCCGAGCGAGCCGCCGGCCCCCGGCCGGTTGATCAGCACGAAGGATTGCTTGAGGATCTTCGACAGCCCGGCGGTGACCGGTCGCCCGGTCAGATCGGCCACCCCGCCCGGCGGGAACGGCACGATCACCTGCACCACATGCGACGGATAGGGCTCGTCGGCCAGGGCCTGGCCGGCGGCCAGCAGGCCTCCCGCCAACAGAATCGAGGCCACAACAGTCTTGAACGCGTTCCTCATGCTGTCTCTCCTTAAGGGGGACATTCTCGTTTGTCGCCCGGTCGCTCAGGCGACGGGGTTTTCCAGTACCCCGATGGGCTCGATGGCGACCGCGACGATATCGCCCTTGGCCAGGTATTTCGGCGGCTGAAAGCCGATGCCGACGCCCACCGGGGTGCCGGTGGCGATGATATCGCCGGGCTCCAGCGTCATGGTCCGGGACAGGGTCTCGATCAGGCAGGGGATGTCGAAGATCAGGTCGGCCACCAGGGCGTCCTGGCGCAGCTCGCCGTTGACCCGGGTGGTCAGCCGCAGCTTGCCCACCTCGGGCACCTCGTCCCGGGTCACCAGGGCCGGCCCCATTGGACAGAATCCGTCGATGCTCTTGCCGAGGAACCACTGCTTGTGGCGCTGCTGCAGGGTGCGGGCGGTGACGTCGTTGACGATGGTGTAGCCCCACACATGGTCGAAGGCGCGCTCCTTGGCGATGCCGCGGCCGCCCATGCCGATGACCACCGCCAGCTCGCCCTCGTAATCGACCGAGCGGGTCGGGTCGAGATGCGCCGGAATCGGCTGGCCCGGTCCGGTCACCGCGGTCGGCGACTTGGTGAAGATGATCGGATCCTCGGGCACCGCATCGGCCCCGGCGCTGGAATCGAAGCCGCTGCTATGGAACTCCTTGGCATGCTCGCGATAGTTCTTGCCGACGCAGAAGATGTTCTTGGCCGGGCGCGGGATCGGCGCGTCGAGCCTGACCGCCGAGAGCGGCAGCCGGCCCAGGCGGGATTTTGCCGCCTGGGCCGCACGCAATACGCCTTCCTCGCCCAGGCGGATCAGTTCCAGCAGGGACCGCGGCAGCTCGGGCGCCGCGGCGGCAAGATCGACGATGGTCAGGGCGGCGCGATCGAGAACGCCGATCCGCTGTCCGGCCTGGTCCGTGAAAGTGACAAACTGCACGATGATCTCCTTGGTAAAGGAACCGGTCAGGCCGGCTGCATGCGTTTCAGGCTGCGCCGGGCCCGCCAGCCGAGAACCAGCTGGCCGACGATCAGGGCCAAGGCGGCGGCGATGAAGGCGGCGCTGATCGGCCGGGTGACGAACACCGACAGGTCGCCGCGCGCCAGCAGGACCGCCCGGCGGAAATTCTCCTCCACCAGCGGGCCCAGGACATAGCCCAGCAGGATCGGCGCGACGGGGAATTCGAGGGCCATCAGGATGGCGCCGACGACGCCGAAGAACAGCACCTCGGTGACCTCGAACAGGCTGTTGTTGGTGCTGTAGACGCCGACCGCGATGAACAGCAGGGCCGATGGGAACAGGAAGCGATAGGGCACCTGCAGCATCTTCACCCAGAGGCCGATCAGCGGCACGTTGAGGATGATCAGCAGCACATTGCCCACCCAGAAGCTGGCGATCAGTCCCCAGAACAGGTCGGCATGCTCGGTGATCAATTGCGGGCCGGGGGTGATCCCCTGGATCAACAGCGCGCCCAACAGCAGGGCCATCACCGAATCGCCGGGGATGCCCAGGCTCATGGTCGGGATGAAATCGACCTGGGTCTTCGAATGGGAGGCCGCTTCGGGGCTGGCCACCCCCTCGATGGCACCATGGCCGAAGCGCTCCGGATGGCGCGACACCTTCCGCTCGACCGCATAGGCGATGAAGGTGGTGATGGTCGGGCCGGTGCCCGGCATGGCCCCGAATAGGGTACCGATCAGGGTGCCGCGCAGCATCGGCATGAAGGATCTCTTCAGCTCGGCCTTGGTCGGGCGCATGTCCTTGAACCGCACCTTGGCCTCATGGCCGGCGAAATGGATGCGGTTGACGCTGCGCAGGAAATCGCCGATGCCGAAGATGCCCATGGCCAGGGCGACCAGCTCGACCCGGTCGGCCAGCTCGGTGAAGCCGAAGGTGAAGCGTTGGGCGCCGGTGTTGACATCGGTGCCGACCACCCCGATCAAGAGGCCGAACACGGTCATCGCCACGCCCTTGAGGGGCGACCCGCGCGACATGGTGGCGCCGGCCAGCAGGCCCAGCAGCATCACCGAGAAGATCTCGGCCGGCCCCAGCTTGAAGGCGATCTGCACCAGGAGCGGCGAGGCGAAGACCATCACCGTGATGCCGAACGAGGCGGCGAAGAACGAGGCGATCATCGTGATGCCCAGCGCCGCCCCGCCCCGGCCGTGCTGGGTCATCGGATAACCGTCCAGGCAGCTCACCGCATGCGGCGGATGGGACGGCAGGTTCAACAGGATGGCGCCGATGGCGCCGCCGTATTGCGAGCCGTAGAAGATGCCGGCCAGCATCAGGATGGCCGGCACCGCATGCATCGAATAGGTCAGCGGCAGCAGCATCGAGATGGCGGTCAGCGCCCCCATGCCGGGCAGCACGCCGATCAGGTTGCCGATCAGTACGCCGAAGAACGACCACATCAGGTTCTGCGGCATCAGCGCCACGGAAAAGCCGTACCAAAGGTCGGAGAGGGACTGCGCGATCATCGGGTCAACCCCATCAGCCCCAGCGGAACAGCGGGATCTGCAGCTGCAGGGCCCACCAGAAGACCACCACGCAGACCAAGGTGATGGCCGCGGCCAGCACCGCCGCGGTGAGTACCGTGTTGTCGCGGTCGGCCAGGGCCGACAGGAACACCACGGCGAAGGTGGCCGGCACCAGGCCGCCATAGGTGGCAAGCCCGACGAAGGCGGCGACGCTGGCGATGATCAGCATCCAGGCGCGCCATTCCGGCGGCAGCATGTCCTCGTCTTCGTCCCGGGGGATGAACAGCTTGGCATAGACGATGATGGCCAGCCCGCTGCAGGCCAGGATCGCTCCCAGCCATACCGGGAAGAAGCCCGGCCCCATATGGCTGACGCTGCCCACCTGATAGGTCCGTCCCTCGAGGATGGCGGCCAGGCCGAGCAGTACCATCAGGGCGCCGCCGACATAATCCCGCAATGATTTCCGGAACAGCCTGTGCAAGGGCTATGCCTCCCCAATTCTGAACCAATGCCCGATATCCTGGACCAATCCGCGCCCTGCTTGCCCCTCACACTATCGGTTGGCCTTGGGTCGGTCAACCGCACTGCGCCCGGCTTGTGTTCGCGCGGCGGAGGGGCTATGGTCTGGTTCACGAATGGATTAACTATGCGGCCCATGGACTCTCTCAATATCCGCGCCAAGGCGGCCCAAGGCACCGCCTTGCTGCTCGCTTTCATCACCGGGAACATCGCCGACCACAGCTGGCCGGTGGGCGCCAAGCTGCCCACCGAACGCGAGCTGGAGCGTCGTTTCGGCATCTCGCGCAATACGCTGCGCAAGGGGTTGAAGGCGCTGGAGGCACAGGGACGGATCCGCCGCGAGGTGGGTCGCGGTTCGTTCGTCGCCGGCCCCTCGGCCGCAACCGAGGGCGTGGCGCCGGAGGACCTGGCCGGCCGCATCAAGGGGGCCAGCCCCACCGAGGTGATGGAGGTCCGCCTGATGCTTGAGCCGCTGGCCGCCGAACTGGCGGCGACGCGGGCGACCACCGCCGATCTGGCGCAGATGGAGGAATGCCTGCTGCAGGCCGCCCTGGCCACCCGGCTGCCCGACTTCGAGCGGTGGGATGGGCGGCTGCACCTGACCATCGTCGGTGCCGCCAAGAACGGCCTGTTGATCGATCTCTACGGGGCGATCAACGAGGTCCGCAACCAAGCCGAGTGGGCCAAGCTGAAGGCCCGCAGCGTCACCCCCGAACGGCGCCAGACCTATGAGCGGCAGCACCGCGACATCGTTGCCGCCCTCAAGGACCGCGATGGCGAACAGGCCAAGGCCATTCTGCGCCAGCATTTGCTGATGGTACGGTCCAACCTGCTGGGCGGCGAATAGCGGCGGCCGGCAGGCGAGGAAACCTGAGCAATGGCCTCAACGAAATCAACCGACAATGGCGAGCTGTGATAGATTGCGGGCATAGCACTGTCGTCATAGGAGAGTCCGGTGGTCGGGCAAGTCGACCGTTCCCGCGTTACGCTGACCGAAACCGATCTATTCACCCATGCCCCGGCGCGGACGGCGCGCCAGATGGTCAGCGGGAACCTGCATTCTTGCGCGCCCGACGCCACGGTGAGCGAAGTGGCCGGCGTGATGCAGGAGCGGCATTGCAGTTCGATGGTGATCGTCGAGGGGGGCCTGCCCTGCGGCATCTGGACCGAGCGCGACGCCTTGGCCATCGACTTTGCCGATCCCCAGGCCTTCGATCAGCCGATTTCCAAGGTGATGACGCAGCCGGTCAAGGTCATCGACGGCAATGCCACCATCAGCGAAATCGGCCTCCGCTTCAAACGGGAGAGGATTCGCCATCTGGTGGTGGTCGACGACGCGGGAAAGCCCCTCGGCATGCTGTCGCAGACCGATGTGGTGCTGAACCAGAGCGCCGAACACTTCCTCACCTTTCGCGATGTTCGCTCGGCCATGTCGGGGCTGCCGCCGGTCCTGCCGGCCGACATGTCGGTCGCCGAAGCGGTCCGGCTGATCCGTCAGTCGGCTGCCGATGCGGTGGTGGTCACCGCCCCCGGCTGGACCGAGCCCGGCATCGTTACCGAGCGTGACATCGTCCGCGCCGTCGCCGGCCGGCACCCCGGCACCATCGGCGAGCTGTGCAGCCGGCCGGTGGTGTCGGTGCGCCCCGAAGCGACCCTGCTGACGGCGCGCAATTTGTTTGTCCGGCACGGCTTCCGGCATCTGGCGGTGCGCGAAGCCGACGGCGCCCTGGTCGGCCTGTTGACCTTCGCCGACATCCTCGAAACCCTGCAATACGAGTACGTGGCGCAAATCAACGAGGCGCTGGCGCGGTCGCGCAAGGATCTGCAGACGGCCCGCCAGGTCATCGAGGCCTCGGTCGACGCCGTATTGATCACCGACGCCGCGGGCCGCATCGAATATGTCAACATGTCCTTTACCCGGCTGACCGGCTACAGCGCCGACGAGGTCATCGGGCGGAATCCGCGCCTGTTGAAGTCGGGCCGTCATAGCGACGAGTTCTACCAGCGGATCTGGGCCGAATTGGCCGAGCATGGCCATTGGCAGGGCGAGATCTGGAACCGGCGCAAGGACGGCGAGATCTTCGCCATGTGGCAAAGGATCAATGCGATCCGCGCCGTGGATGGCAGCAACATGAAATATGCGTCGGTGTTCAGCGACATCACCGAGCGCAAGCAGAACGAAGAGCTGATCCTATATCAGGCCAATTACGATGCGCTGACCGGGCTGCCCAATCGCCGCCTGTTCTACGATCGCCTCGAACAGGAATTGAAGAAGGCGCATCGGGCCGACCAGGTCTTGGCCTTGCTGTTCATCGACCTCGACCGCTTCAAGGAGGTCAACGACACCCTCGGGCATCATGTCGGCGATCAGTTGTTGCAGGAGGCGACGCGGCGCATCGGCCTGTGCGTTCGCGAATCGGATACGGTGGCGCGTCTCGGCGGCGACGAATTCGTCGTCATCCTGACCGGACTGACCGATGGCGGCGGGGTCGGCAAGGTGGCCGAACACATCATCCACGAGCTTGAACAGCCCTTCGCCTTCGGCAAGGAGCAAGTCTATCCGTCGGCCAGCGTCGGCATCACCCTCTATCCCGGCGATGGCCTCGACGCCGATACCCTGCTGGCGAACGCCGACCAGGCGATGTACACGGCGAAGAGCCAAGGCCGCAACTGCTTCAGCTATTTCACCGGCTCGATGCAGGCCTTGGCGCGCGAGCGCCTCGATCTGCGCAACGATTTGCGGCTGGCGCTGGCGGGCGGACAGTTCGAGGTGCATTACCAGCCCATCGTCGCCCTCGGCGACGGGCGCATCGTCAAGGCCGAGGCCCTGCTGCGCTGGCGGCACCCGAAGCGGGGCATGGTCGGTCCCAGCCAGTTCATCCCGATCGCCGAAGAGGCCGGGCTGATCAACGACATCGGCGATTGGATCTTCAAGGAAGCGGCCCGGATGGCCAAGCACTGGCAGGCGGTGGGCCCCAACCCGATCCAGATCAGCATCAACAAATCGCCGCGTCAGTTTCTGACTGGCAACACCCATGAAACCTGGGTCGACTTCCTGCGCGAGATCGACCTGCCGGGCCAATGCCTGTCGGTGGAAATCACCGAAGGCCTGCTGCTCGACGATCGCCCCGACCTCACCAACAAATTGAACCAGATCCGCGCCGCCGGCATGGAAATTTCCCTCGACGACTTCGGGACCGGCTATTCGGCCCTGTCCTATCTAAAGAAATTCACCATCGATTACCTGAAGATCGACCGTTCGTTCGTCCATGGCATCGCCACCGATGTGCACGACAAGACGATCGCCGAGGCGATCATCGTCATGGCCCACAAGCTGGGCATCAAGGTGGTGGCCGAGGGCATCGAAACCACCGCGCAACGGGATCTGCTGGTCGCCGCCGGCTGCGATTACGGCCAGGGCTACCTGTTCGCCCGGCCGCTGGCCGCCGCCGACTTTCTGGCCCTGGTCGAGGCGGCCTAGCCTGGACTAGCTATCGCACCTGCTCGTAGCGTTTGACCACCACCGCGGCGCCACTGATGTTGGTGTTGTGGCGCTTGATCTCCTGGTGATCCGGGCTCTTCAGGTATTGCTGAATACTGGCGTCGGTGTCCCATTCCGAATAGGAAATGTACTCGCCCGGTCTGTCGGTGCAGCGCAGCAACTGTTCCGACAAACAACCCGGCTGCTTGATCATCAGCGGGGCGCATTCTTCCTTCCAATTGCGTTCGGCCTGGCCGGCCAGTTCGGGTGGAAATGTCACATGGATCATGCGAATGACGGACATTTGCGGTCCTCCCTGAGTGTTCTGATGCGACACCGTCTTTTGCTACATGGAGCCGCCAAGGGGCGGCGGCAAGACGAAAGGATTCGCTTTCAGGGGTGGCACCGACCGAAGCTGGTTGGGCAATGTTGCGGAAATTGTCGGGTCACGGAGTCCAGGCGATCCGGACGGTGCGCGCAGCCTTGGCGATGACCTGGCCGATGAACGGCTTTTCATAGACGCCGCGTTGCGCCAACAGAGGATCAGCGGTGCCGCTGGCGAGCAGGCTTTGATTGATCACCCAGGCGAATGGCGTAATCCCGGCCCGCGCCAGGTCCTGCTGGAGCCGTTCGGCCTCATGGACGGGCGTCGCTTCGGCAAGGGTGACGATGATCGCCTTGGTGAAATCCGGGTCACGCAGCCTGGGCAGAAGGCTGCGCACCGCTTCCGGCATGTCGGCTTGGCTGCGCAGCACTTCACGATGATAGGCTTCGGCGGCATCCAGGAGGAGAATGGTGTGGCCGGTCGGAGCCGTATCGAGAACGACGAACTGATCCTTGCCATCCTCCACGGTGCGGGCGAAGGCGCGGAACACAGCGATTTCCTCGGTGCAGGGAGAGCGCAGGTCCTCTTCCAGCATGGCCCGGCCGGCAGCATCGAGGCCGCCGCCCGCCTTGGCAAGAACCTCCTGCCGGTAGTTGGCAACTTCCAGTTCCGGATCGATGCGGGTGATCGTCAGGCCCGGCACCTCCCCGTCGACAGCATCGGCGACATGCGCAGCTGGATCGGTGGTCGACAGGGTGACCCGAAAATCCTGTCGGGCCAATAAGACGGCGATGGCGGCGGCGACGGAGGTCTTGCCGACGCCGCCTTTGCCCATGGTCATGATGACGCCATGTCCGTCGCGGGCGATTTCGTTTACCAGGGCATTCAGACCGACAGGCACCGCGACAGCGAGCGGCGGCACCGATGGCGGTGGGGAGAGGGCCTTGGCTGCCCTCATGTCGCGCAACGCCGCCAGACCGACCGTGCCTTTGGGCAGGAACGGCGTTTCGCTGCGCGGCAGAGTCAACAGTCCGGCCGGCATGTTGCCGACGGCCTCCAGGCCCCGCGTGGTCATCGCGTCGGCGATGGCATCTCCCGGCACCACCGCCGCGAACACACCGTTCAGGGCAAGGCGCAGATTGGTCACCCCGAGTTCCGCCAGTTCGCCTCGGGTCCGGTCGGCTTCGCGCAAGGCGGACCGTTCCGGACGGCTGACCAGAATCACGGTGGTCATCGCCGCATCGGACAATTGGGCCACAGTGGCGGCATAGAGGGCTTTTTGCCCCTCCAGCCCGGCCAGCGGTCCCAGGCACGAGGCACCGCCGGTCGAGGAGGCGATGAACTCGGTCCAGGCGGTCGGCAGGGTCAACAGGCGCAGCGTATGACCGGTCGGCGCGGTGTCGAACAGGATGTGATCGAATTCGTCGGTCGCAGCGGGGTCGCCCAACAGCTTGGCGAACTGGTCGAAGGCGGCGATCTCCACGGTACAGGCGCCGGAGAACTGTTCCTCCATGCTGGCAATGGCCGCCGCGGGAAGGATGCCGCGATAGGGGCCGACCATTCGTTCCCGGTAATCGCGGGCCGCGGCTTGCGGGTCGATATTCAGGGCAAAAAGGCCCGGTACCGCGGCAATTGGGGTCGGATTCGACCCCAGCGGCGTGCCCAGCACCTCATCGAGGTTGGAGGCCGGGTCGGTGCTGACGATCAACACCCGCCGGCCGGCTTCGGCCAAAGTCAGCGCGGTGGCGCAGGACAGCGAGGTCTTGCCGACCCCGCCCTTGCCGGTGAAAAATGCATAGCGGGTGGTCACCGTCGGCAGCGCCATGTCTCAGCAGCAGCCCGACTTGGGGGAGCAGCAGGATCCGCCGAGGCTGGGCTTTGGTTCGGCGGTGAGGCCAAGCTTGAGGACCAATTGGTCGCGCGACAGGTAGACGCCGGTCGAGACGATGTGGCCATCGACGGCGATGACCGGCAGGCGCTCGATGCCCGCCTCCAGTTCCTTGACCACGGCCGCGTTCGCCGCAAAGGCCTGCGGCTCCTGGCCCAGGTTATGGCGCTGCACGGCAATGCCCTGGTCGGCGAGCCATTTCAGGTCGGCGGCGAACCGCACCAGAACGGGATCCACCTCGGGGCCGCAGACGCCGGTCGGGCAGCACATGGCCGGATCGTAGACGTCGAGTGTCGTCATTGCACCCTCCTGCGAGCCGCTGCGGCCCTTACCTTCGATCTGAACGGGTGGGCACGGCACCGACCCGTAAGAGCAGAACACACAACAATCGCCTGACTTGGGGCGCAGGACGGCGTCGCAGGCCGGGCAGTCGTACAAGACCTGGCAGGCATCCGTCGGCATCTCCTCCATCGAACGGTGACCGCAATGGGGACAGGTTATTTCCGAGTGAAGCTCTGCGCCCCATTCCTGTCGCATCATGCCCTTGCCTCCTGCCAGCCGCCTTGACGATCTTGACCATCGACCACGCCTCGGCCACGGTCTCGAATGTCTCAACCGCGGTGACACTATCGTCATTTCGCCTGATGAGAAAATGATAGATTTGCGACCGCCGGCGAGCAAGGCAAATCGGCTGTCACCGCCAACGCCTTGTCATTTGTCGCAGCTCCCTCACCGCGTCACCCGCCGATAGCTCAGCGCCTCGGCCACCTGCAGGCGGTGCACCGCGGCCTCGCCGGCCAGGTCGGCCAGGGTGCGGGCCACCCGCAACACCCGGTGATAGCCGCGGGCCGTCAGGCGCAGCCGCTCCGCCGCCTCAACCAGCAGGCGGCGGCCGGCTGCGTCGGGAGCGGCCACCTGCTCGAGCAGCGTGCCGTCGGCCTCGGCGTTGCAGCGGATCGGCCGACGGCCGGCCGGCCGGGCATAACGCTCGGCCTGAATGGCGCGGGCCTGGGCGATGCGGGCCGCCACCGTGGCCGAATCCTCGGCCGGCGGCGGCAGCGACAGATCGGCCGGATTGACCGCCGGCACCTCGAGATGCAGGTCGATGCGGTCGAGCAGGGGGCCCGACAGCCGCGCCTGATATTCGGCGGCGCATTTGGGGGCGCGCCCGCAGCCGAGGATGGGATCCCCCAGATGGCCGCATTTGCACGGGTTCATCGCCGCCACCAGCTGGATGCGGGCCGGATAGGTGACATGGGCATTGGCCCGGGCCACCGTCACCTGGCCGCTTTCCAGCGGCTGGCGCAGCGCCTCGAGCGCCGCCCGCGGGAATTCCGGCAGTTCGTCGAGGAACAGCACGCCGCCATGCGCCAGCGAGATCTCGCCCGGCCGGGCCCGCTGGCCGCCGCCGACCAGGGCGGCCACCGAGGCCGAGTGGTGCGGATCGCGGTATGGCCGCCGGCGCAGCAGGCCACCGCCCTCGGCCAGCGCGCCGGCGGCGCTGTGGATCATCGTCACCTCCAACGCCTCGGCCGGGCTCAAGGGCGGCAGCAGGCCGGGCAATCGGGCCGCCAGCATCGACTTGCCGGCCCCCGGTGGGCCGCAAAGCAGAAGATTATGCCCGCCGGCGGCGGCCACCTCGAGGGCCCGCTTGGCCGTCTCCTGGCCCTTGATGTCCCTGAGATCGAGGTCCGGTGCCCGGTCCTTGGCCATCTGCGGCTGCGGCCGGGCCAGCACCTGGCTGCCCTTGAAATGGTTGATCAGGGCCAGCAGGCTGGACGGCGCCAGCACCGCGCCGCCCGACCAGGCGGCCTCGCCGCCCTGCGCCGCCGGACAGATCAGGCCGCGCCCGGCCGCGCCGGCGGCGATGGCGGCGGCCAGCACCCCGGCCACCGGGGCCAGGCGACCATCCAGCCCCAGCTCGCCCAGCAGGCAGTACTCGGCCAGCTCCTCGCCCGGCAGGATGCCCATGGCCACCAGCAGGGCGGCGGCGATCGGCAGGTCGAAATGGCTGCCCTCCTTGGCCAGGTCGGCCGGCGCCAGATTGATGGTGATGCGTTTGGCCGGCAGGGCGAGGCCGAGGCCGGACAGGGCGGCGCGGACCCGTTCGCGGGATTCCGCCACCGCCTTGTCGGGCAGCCCGACCACGGCGAAGGCCGGCAGTCCGCTGCCCATCTGCGCCTGCACCTCGACCGGCAGCACCTCGATGCCGGCGAAGGCGACGGTGGCAACATGGGCGGTCATCGCCGGATGTATCCGTATTGGAAGCGATACGGAGACTATAGCGGCGGTTGCGGCGCCGCGCCAGATGCAAAGATCGGCACCACATAGGGGCCTTCGGGAATCACCGCGACGGCCGGGTCGCCATGCTCGTCGATGCTGCGGCGAACCGCCTCCTCGATCGACGAGATCAGTTCGACCCCGGTGATCCGTCGCTCCTCGCCATCGAGCCCGGTGGTGTAGAGCTGGATGCGGCCGAGGCGCATCGGTTTCAGCTGCATCTCGGTCTGCCATTCGTCGATCTCGGCGAAGGACTTGGCCTTCAACGTCGCCAGGAAGCGCTCCGGCCCCAGCTCCACCAGCCGCTCCTGGGCCGAGCGGAATTCCGCCGAGCCGAATCCCTCGGAGCATTCCGAGGCGATGATCAGGGTGCCGCCCGGCTGCAGGATATCCAGCGGCGTGACCATGCCCTTGACGGTCTGGTAGTAGGTCTTGTCCAGCGGGTAGCCGGCCGAGGAGGTCAGCACCGTGTGGAAGCGCCGCGGCACCGGAATGGCGGTCGCCCCGGTGATGAACTGCACCGCCGCCAGATGGCTGGCGATGACCTCGCCGAAATTCACGTAGACCAGGTCGCGGTCCTCGTCGAGGACGGTGTTCAAGGCATAGACCTCGCCCACCATGCGGACGATTTCGAGCTGTTCCTCATGCAGCGGATTGCCCACCAGATTGCACTGGATGGCCAGGGGATCCTCCATGAACCGCGCCGAATGGAAGGTCCGGATGGTTTCGTGATGGGCGACGCCGGGCGCCAGAACCTTGCGTCCCCCCGACCAGCCGGCCATGAAATGCGGTTCGATCAATCCGCTGACGATGCGCAGCTCGGCCTCCACCAGGCGCCGGTCGATCTTCACCGGAGTGCGGCGCGAGGTATGGCCCAGATCCACATGGTCGGCGTCGTTGCGGGCGAAGTGATTGTCGACCCGCACCGTCTCCAGCACCCAGGGGTCGCCCACCAGCTCCGCCAGTTCGGCCCCTTCATTGGGGCGGTGCAGGCCGGTGGCCACCAGCACCGAGATGCGTTCGGCCGGGATGCCGCCCTTGAGCAGATCCTCGATCATCGGGCGCAGAAACAGCTTGTTGGGAACCGGCCTGGTGATGTCGCAGATAAGGATGCAGGCGCTGCCGCGTCCCGCCGCCAGGGCGGCGAAGGGCTTGGCGGCAACCGGATGGTCGAGGGCCTGGCGAATGGCTTGCCGCGGCTCCGCCAGTTTGGCCAGGGAGGTCTTGCGGATCACCGTGGGCTCTGCCCCGTCCGGCAAGGACACCGACAACTGCCCCCGCCCGAAGGCGATTTCAACGGATTTGCCCATTTCCGAGGTCCTCTGCAGTCTTGTCGTCTATGGCCGTGCGGCGATCGGCACTTCGCCATAATACCCAAGATACTTGGTGCCCGGCAGGCAATAGCACCCGGCCCGTCCTCTCCTTTTTTGCGCGGCCGCTCCACCTTTCTGGTCACCCGCGGGAAACCATCCGGACTTATCATCCGGAGACGGCGACGCCATCTTCTTAGCAATGGGCAAACGGCAGGAGGCCAGTCACTCCCATGGGCGACAGCGCACGAATCCTGATGACCAGTCCCGACCACTACGAGGTTTGCTACGCCATCAATCCGTGGATGAAACCCGAGGAATGGGCCGCCGACCAGGGGCAGGCCCGGCACCGCGCCAAGGGCCAGTGGGCCGCCTTGGCGGCGGCGCTGCAGGCGGCCGGGATGACCATCGAGGTGATGCCGGCCGAGCCCGGCCTGCCCGATCTGGTGTTTCCCGCCAATGCCGCCATCGTCCTTGACCGCCGGGCCCTGCTGGCGCGCTTCCGGCACCCCGAACGGCAAGGCGAGGAAGCCTGCTTCCGGCGCCTGTTCGACGGCCTGCGGCAGCAGGGCCGGCTGGACGAGGTGGACCAGTTCCCGCCCGAGGAGTTCCAGGAAGGGGCCGGCGACTGCATCTGGGATGCCGAGCGCCAATGGTTCTGGGCCGGCCATGGGCCGCGCTCGACCGCCGCCTCGCTCGACGGCATCCGCCGCTTCTTCGGCCGGCCGGTGATCGGGCTGGAGCTGGTCACCGAGCGGTTCTATCACCTCGACACCTGCTTCGCCGCCTTGTCGGGGGGCGAGATCCTCTATTACCCGGCGGCCTTTTCGGCCGAGTCGCGGGCCATTTTGGGCGAGCTGGTGCCGGCCGAACGGCACATCGCCGCCACCGCCGAGGAGGCCGCCGCCTTCAGCCTGAATGCCGTCAATATCGGCCGGCAGTTGATCATGGCGCCGCCGCCGCCGCGGTTGCGGGCGCTCCTCGAAGAGCGGGGCTATCACTGCGCCGCCCTCGATTTGTCCAGTTTCGTCCTGTCGGGGGGGGCCGCCTTCTGCATGACCCTTCGTCTCGACCTGACCAGCCGTGCCGCCGCCTAACCGAAGGAGCAGCCCGATGCTCGTACCGACCGACTACCAGGCCTTCGAGGAAACCTTTGGCGCCAACAACTACAAGCCGCTCGACGTGGTCCTGGCGCGCGGCGAGGGCGTCTGGCTGTGGGATGTGGAGGGCAAACGCTATCTCGACTGCCTGGCCGGCTATTCGGCGGTCAGCCAGGGCCATTGCCATCCGCGCATCAAACAGGCGCTGATCGCCCAGGCCGGCCGCCTGACCCTGACCTCGCGGGCCTTCCGCAACGATCAGCTGGGCCCTTTCTTCGAGGAACTCTGCGCCCTGACCCGCTCGCACAAGGTGCTGCCGATGAACAGCGGCGCCGAAGCGGTGGAGACCGCCATCAAGACGGTGCGCAAATGGGGCTACGAGGTCAAGGGGGTACCGGCCGACCAGGCCGAGGTGATCGTTTGCGCCGACAATTTCCACGGCCGCACCATCGCCATCGTCGGCTTTTCCACCGATCCGGCCAACCGGCAGGGCTTCGGTCCGTTCGCCCCCGGCTTCAAGGTGGTGCCGTTCGGCGACGCCGCCGCCTTCGAAGCGGCGATCACCCCCAACACGGTGGCCTTCCTGGTCGAACCGATCCAGGGCGAAGCCGGCGTGATCATCCCGCCCGCCGGCTATCTGCGCCGGGTCCGCGACATCTGCAGCAAGCGGGGCGTGGTGCTGATCCTCGACGAGATCCAAACCGGCCTGGGGCGCACCGGCAAGCTGCTGGCCGAGGAACATGAAGGGATCGAGGCCGACCTCACCCTGATCGGCAAGGCCCTGTCGGGCGGCTTCTACCCGGTCTCGGCGGTGTTGTCGAACAGCGAGGTGATGGGCGTCCTCAAGCCGGGCGAACATGGCAGCACCTTCGGCGGCAATCCGCTGGCCTGCGCCGTCGCCCGGATGGCGCTGAAGGTGCTGGTGGACGAGGGGATGATCAAGAATTCGGCCACCCTGGGCGCCTATTTCCTCGACCAGCTGCGTCGCCTCGGCGGCTTCAAGGAGGCGCGTGGCCGGGGCCTGATGATCGGTCTCGACCTCGATCCCGCTTGGGGCGGCGGCCGGCGCTTCTGCGAGCTGATGCTGGAACGGGGCGTGCTGTGCAAGGAAACCCATGGCCACACCATCCGCCTGTCGCCGCCTCTGGTGGTGACCAAGACCGAGATCGACTGGGTGCTGGAGCAGATCGCCGCCGTGCTGAGATCTTGAAAAGGGAGGCGAACGGCCCAACAACAGGACCATCAGGCCGCCCCTTCGACGAAAGCAGAGCCCATGTGGTCCCCGTCGCGCAACAAACGGACGCTTCCCGATCCCGGTCAATGCCTGCCCGGCCGCAGCCAGCCGCTGCCGTTGCCGGCCGACGGCCATGCCGTCAGCGGCCGGCCGCTGGCCGGACCCTACCCGGCCGGGCTGCAAACGGCGGTGTTCGGCCTGGGCTGCTTCTGGGGGGCCGAGCGGAAGTTCTGGACGGTGCCCGGGGTCTTCGTGACCGCGGTCGGCTATGCCGGCGGGGCGACCCCCAACCCGAGCTATGACGAGGTGTGCAGCGGCGGCACCGGCCATGCCGAAGTGGTGCTGGTGGTCTACGACCCCAAACTGGTCAGCTACCCGGCCCTGTTGAAGATCTTCTGGGAGAGCCACGACCCGACCCAGGGCATGCGCCAGGGCAACGACATCGGCACCCAGTACCGCTCGGTCATCTACACCAGCACGCCCGAGCAGCAGCAAGCCGCCGAGGCCAGCCGCCGGGTGTTCCAGCAGCGCCTCGACGCGGCCCATATCGGCCGCCCGATCACCACCGAGATCAGCGCCGCGCCGCCGTTCTATTATGCCGAGGATTATCACCAGCAATACCTGGCCAAGAACCCCAGCGGCTATTGCGGCCTGGGCGGCACCGGCGTCACCTGCCCGATCGCCGCGGAAAGCGCCGGCTGATCGGCCCTCTCGAATGCTGTTTTTCAGTGGGACCGGCGTCCCTGCCGGTCTGCGCCGCGGAGCGGCGGAAATGCTAGGTTTCCGGCTCCGCCGGAACGCCGGCAGGGACGCCGGCGCCAGTGCGTCCGTGAGGACGCCTTGTCAGCAGGGTGCAAGTCCCTGCCACAGGCGGTCACACCCTGTGTAGACGAAGGTAACTGCGTCGCCCAAAGCGGCGTGGAGAGCAACCGGAGGCGAAAGGAGAGCCCGTAGGAGCACGAACCCGTTTCGGCGGCGTGATGCGGCGAGCTTGCTGGTACAAGG
>CAIOJO010000295.1 GCA_903858635.1 uncultured Telmatospirillum sp.
GACGGAATGCCACTGCCCGTCGCCCCGTAACCGGCAATCGCAATTGTCGCTGACCAAGATCCCTGGCATCGTCACACTGCCGGCTGCGAGAAAACTGCGCCCGCACGCTCACGCCGCGATCGGGAGGGGTGAGCAATTACGAGGATTGCGCCGCATCGGCCACACCAGCCGTTCCATACCCGTACAGGGACAGATATTCACTTCTATTCGAGTCCGTCGACGAGAGATAACTAAGACTCGCCAGATAACCGTATTGCTGGCTGTAATAACCATTACTCGTATAGGTAAAGACCATACCGATATTTTCGGCGCCGTCCGTTTGAGCATTGCTGACAAACGTTGCGACACTGCCATTGCCGGTCAGCGAGCCGACCGCGCCAGTGCTGGCGGCAGTATATCTATTGAGATCAAGACCAGTCAGGACCAGGTATTCTGGAAGACTACCCGGCGCCACGGTCACCAATTGCGACAGCAAGTATGGCTGGGATGGAGGGGCGAGAATCGCGTTTTGCGAGAAATTTATGGACATGACACCCCCACCGATTGCTTGGCTGTTCCGCCGCGCACTCTGTCGGCAGCCAATATAGTCTTACGGGGGGATATCGTATATCGGGCGGTCTCGGCTCGATCCTTATCGAACCAAGGCGACGTCACTCACCGCGGTTTGCTGGAGCCGAGGCTGCGGCGGATCCAGGCCACGACATAGGCTACCACCCATAACAGGCAGGCCGGCACCAGCCCGGTCCAGAAGAAGAAGAACACGAAGGCCATGCGGTAGGTGTCGTCCGGGTTATTGTCCGGGATCTGCTGGCTGAGCAGCGCGATGCGCGTCGCGTTCCGTACCGAACCGTAACCGCTGCCCGCCAGGATCAGCGCCGTGACGCCGATCCCCAGCCACAACCAGACCTTCCGTTTGTCCATCGCCGCCTTCCCTCGTATCCCGCCTGCCCCCCCCATCGCCCTGATTCGGCCGGTGGGTTCGAGCGGGGCGGCATTCTCCAACTTTTTCGGGCCGGCCGATACCCGCTAATTCCGCCATCGGCGGAGCGACAAAACGGCTGCTTCATTTGCCTCCGGGCATCGAGTTGGCTATGGTACGGGCCGGCCGGCCCGCCGCGGCCGGCCGCGCCGCAATGCCGCCCGAGAGTCCAAGGATAGAACGATATGCAGAACCTCGCCCCGCGCCCCGGAGTCCTCGACATTTCGCCCTATATCGGCGGCGAATCGGTCATTCCCGGCGTCACCCGGATCATCAAGCTGGCCTCCAACGAGGGGGCGCTCGGCCCCAGCCCGCAGGCGGTCGCCGCCTCGCATGGCGATGCCGACGGCCTGTGCCGCTATCCCGACGGTGCCTGCAGCAATTTGCGTGAAGCGATCGGCGCCCACCACGGACTCGACCCGACGCGCATCACCTGCGGCGGCGGATCCGACGAACTGATTTCGATCCTGGCCCGCGCCTATGTCGGCGCCGGGGACGAGTTGCTGTACAGCCAGTACGGCTTCCTGATGTATGCCATCGCCGCCACCGGTCTGGGGGCGAAGCCGGTGACTGCCCCGGAAAAGTCGCTCACCGCCGACGTCCACGCCCTGTTGGCCAAGGTCACCGATCGCACCCGCGCCGTGTTCCTGGCCAACCCCAACAATCCCACCGGAACCTATCTGGCCTTCGACGAGGTGCGCCGCCTGCACGCCGGCCTGCCCGGCAACGTGCTCCTGGTGCTCGACGCGGCCTATGCCGAATACATGACGGCCGATGATTATCGGGCCGGCGTCGAGCTGGTCGACTCCGCCGAGAACGTGGTGATGACCCGCACCTTCTCGAAGATCTACGCCTTGGGAGGCCTGCGGTTGGGCTGGTGTTACGGGCCCACGGCGGTGATCGATGTGGTCAACCGGCTGCGCGGCCCCTTCAACGTCACCACCCCGGCGCAAATGGCCGGCCTCGCCGCCCTCGCCGACCAGGCCCATGTCGACAAGGTGCGCAGCCATACCTTGCGCTGGCGCGACTGGACCACCGAGGCCCTGCGTGGCCAGGGCCTCGACGTGCCCGACAGCGTCGGCAACTTCATCCTGGCCCGTTTCGCTTCGCCCGCCGAGGCCGATGGCGCCGATGCCTTCCTGCGCAAGAACGGAGTCATCGTCCGCAAGATGGGCGGCTACGGCCTCGCCGAATCACTGCGCATCACCATCGGCACGGAAGAGGAAATGCGCCTGCTGGCCGAATTGCTCGGTGACTACCAGCGGACACGTCTGGCCCAGGCGGTGTCGATTTAGTTCATCAAGGCACGGCCGCCGCGTCGGCCTGCGCGGCGACGATCACCGCGCGGGTCCGGTTGCTGACATTGAGCGCCTTCAAGATGGCGGTCACATGCAGCTTGACCGTGCCTTCGGCCAAGTCCAGCACGCGGGCGATTTCCTTGTTGGACTTGCCCTCGCGGAGCAGCGTCAGGACCTCGCGCTGGCGCGGGGTGAGGCCGTCGCGGCTGGTCGGAACGTCGGCGACCGCGTCCGGGACATTGGTCTGCAGCAGCACGGCCGGCAGATAGACCCCGCCGGACAGTACCAGCTTCAAGGCACTGATCATCAGCCGGCTGCTGGAGGTCTTGGGAATGAAGCCGGCGGCGCCCAGTTTGATCGCCTGCAGCACATTGCGCTGCTCGTCCGAAGCCGACAGCACGATCACCGGCACCTCGCTCGGCAGCCGTTGCCGCAGCGCCTGCAGGCCGTCGCCCCAGGTCATCCCGGGCATCGACAAGTCGAGCAGGACGGCGCGGATTTCCGGATCGCTGGCCGCCAGAGCCAGAGTCTGGGGAAAGTCGCTGGCCTCGATCACGACAACGTTGCCATCGAGTTGCTCGAGGATCTGGCGCAGCCCCTCGCGGAACAGTTCGTGATCATCGGCAATGAGAATCTTCATCGGAGTTTCCTCGGTCGGGCCGAGATTCTGCCCATTCGTCGAATCGGTCATGCTTGCTCCCTCGGATGGGGGTCGTCCGTGGGCGACCGGCCATGCTGCAACCGCGAAAGGTACACGATCCATAGTCGAAAAGGTGAGCGGCCAAATTGGCCATCGACCAAGGTCAGGGGTCATAGCCCAGGGCCAGATCACTTTCTTTTCTCGTCATTGCCGGGCTTGACCCACGGCTGTCCGGCACACTCTTTGCTGGACAGGGCGCATGGCATTGATTCTACTCGTGTTCAGACGTTGGCGCGTCTCCTGGACACGAAAGGGATCAACACCATGCGTCACCAGAATAGCGTTTTGCACGGCCTTTTGA
>CAIOJO010000296.1 GCA_903858635.1 uncultured Telmatospirillum sp.
ACACATTGCTACAGATTTTTTCTGTCACCCTCTTCGAGAAAATCGATATGAAACAAGCGCTTACCATCAACGAATACAAACCCGATACTTCGCAAATAACTAACCAATTGAATCTATTCGCGTTTTAACCGGACAGCAGTGTTTTCAAATACGGTGTAAGGCGCGTCTGCCGAAATATTACTGTATGAATTTGCCACGCTTTGTCCGGTCAGCCCCCCCGAGCTCACCTGTGCATAGGCTTTCTCCAGCAGATCCGCCCAGATGGCGGTGCTGGCGCCATTATAGAGGAGGCCGCCCTGGTACACCGGAAGCTGGTCGTTCACCGTCACCCAGACGGCTTTCCCGCCGCAATAGAAGCGGACGCCGTAGACACCGTTGCCTTCGCTGAGGAACATCGACTGGATGTCGTCCGGATGGTTGAGAACCGTCTCGATCACCCCCGAACAAAGTTCGCAATCGCCAACATCGCCTTGCAGGACGTCGGCGACGGCGGGCGCCCCGGTCGACCCATAGAGCGGCTGATTGAACGGCTGATAGCTCGGGTAGAGGAGTTGCGACGCGGTGGCGCCTTCGCCGGTCGGAATGGGAAGATCGGTCCCCAGGAACCATTTGCCGATCAGCTCGGTCAGCTGGGTGCCGGTGCTGCCGACATGCAGATTGCCAAGCGATACCGACGTCTTCGCGCCGCCGGTCCAGGAAACGTTGGAGGGGCTGCCATCGACCAGTTGGGTCATGATCGACACCACATAGTCGGGTGTCGCAATGCCGTTGTTCAAATTGGCGGTGATGGTCTGCAGGTCGATGAATTCCGCCAGCGTCACCGTCCCGCTGGCGGCGACACGGGCGCCGATATCGTTCAGGATCTGCAGGGCTGAGCCGTAACCCAGCGTGCCCGAGGCCGTCAGGTTGGTCACATCGGTCTTGATGCCGGGATCGGTCAGACCGGCAATCCAGGCGGCGCTATTACCGGTGATGGTGATGGCGTTATCGCTTTCTGATCGGGATCGATGCAGCAATGACGCCGTCAGCATATCACGATTTGGGTGTAGCAAACGCTAACGGGCGGCGGGGGCACCCGGAAGAGTTGCGCGGTTATTGGCGGAAGGTCGCGGCCGCGATTGACCGATGCGCTCGGGTGAAGCTCCGTTCACAGGACGGCACCCCAGGGCTTGCGGCCTGTCCTATACGAAAGTATATGGCGAAATGCATCAGCGGCTTTGAGCTGTCACGACATAGCCCCTGGCCGGCGGAAAGAATTAGTCTCCGTCCGACGGTAATTCAGCGGGACGAGGCGGCCGGCAGCTTCCGAGGAGGTTGCGCGACCTTCGAATCATGGAGCGTTCAATGCCCGAGGGTGTGCGTACGACGGCGGTCGCCAAGACCTTGACCAAGCCGCGCCACAAGCTGCGCTTCGTCACCGCCACCAGCCTGTTCGACGGGCACGACGCCTCGATCAACATCATGCGACGCATCCTGCAGCAGGCCGGGGTCGAGGTGGTCCATCTGGGCCACAACCGCTCGGTGGACGACATCGTCACCGCGGCCATTCACGAGGATGCCCAGGGCATCGCCGTCAGCTCCTATCAGGGCGGCCATCTCGAGTTCTTCAAATACATGATCGATCTGCTGCGCCAGCGCGGGGCCGGCCACATCAAGGTGTTCGGCGGCGGCGGCGGGGTGATCGTGGCGCCCGAGATCCGCGAACTGCAGGATTATGGGGTCGAACGGATCTATTCGCCGGAAGACGGCCAGCGCATGGGTCTCGAGGGGATGATCGGCGACATGGTCGCCCGGGCCGATTTCGATGTCGCCGGCCAATTGCCGGCCAGCCTCGACGGCATCGAGTCGACCGAGCGCCGGCTGCTCGGCCGCCTGATCAGCGGGCTCGAGAACGGAACCGTCGGTCCGTCGCTGCAGGTCGATATCACCGGGCGGGCCAAATTGAAGGCGGTGCCGGTGGTCGGCATCACCGGCACCGGCGGCGCCGGCAAGTCGTCTTTGACCGACGAGCTGATCCGCCGCTTCCGTCTCGACCGACCGGAGTTCGGCATCGCCGTCATCGCCGTCGATCCGTCGAAGAAGAAGACCGGCGGCGCCCTGTTGGGCGACCGCATCCGCATGAACTCGGTCAACGGGCCGATCTATATGCGCTCGCTGGCCACCCGTGCCGCCGGCAGCGAGATTCCCGCCCAGGTTCCGGCGATCATCGAGCTGTGCAAGGCGGCCGGCTTCGATCTGGTGATCCTCGAGACGCCCGGCATCGGCCAGGCCGATTCGGCGGTGGCCGAGGTGGCCGATCTGGGGATTTACGTGATGACCCCCGAATTCGGCGCCGCCAGCCAGCTCGAGAAGATCGAGATGCTCGATCATGCCGATCTGGTGGCGATCAACAAATTCGACCGCCGTGGCGGCGAAGACGCGCTGCGCGACGTCAGGAAGCAGCTGCAGCGCAACCGGCAGGCCTTCGCCAGCGATCCGGTGGCGATGCCGGTCTACGGCACCATCGCCTCACGCTTCAACGACGACGGGGTCACCGCACTCTACCACGGCCTGGTTGCCGCCTTGGCCGAGAAGGGGTTTCCCAGCTGGATCAGCAGCCTGCCGCAGCCGGCCGGCAAGACCTCGACCGCCGGCGCCGCCATCGTGCCGCCGGCCCGTGCCCGGTACCTGGCCGAGATCGCCGAGGCGGTGCGCGGCTATCACGCCACCATTCGGCTGCAGGTGCGGCTGGTGCGCGAGGTCCAGCAGCTGCGCGAGGCGGGGCGCATGCTGGGGGAATGCGGCAAGGCGACGGCCGACCTCGACGAGTTGGCTTTGCTTCGCGAGCAGGAGGTCGACCCTAGGGCCCGCAAGCTTCTCGACATCTGGCCGAAGGTCAAGGAAAGCTACGCCGGCGACGACTATGTGGTGAAGATAAGGGATCGCGAGCTGCGCACCCGGATCGTCTCGACCACGCTCTCCGGCACCAAGATCCGCAAAGTCTGCCTGCCCGGCTACCAGGACCACGGGGAACTTCTGCAATGGCTGTTGAAGGAGAATCTTCCCGGGAGCTTCCCCTATACCGCCGGCGTCTTCGCCTTCAAGCGCGAGCACGAGGATCCGACCCGCATGTTCGCCGGGGAAGGCGACGCCTTCCGCACCAATGCCCGCTTCAAGCTGTTGTCGAAGGACGCCAAGGCCACCCGTCTGTCCACCGCCTTCGATTCGGTGACGCTCTATGGCTGCGATCCCGACGAACGTCCCGACATCTACGGCAAGGTGGGCAATTCGGGGGTGTCGATCGCCAGCCTTGACGACATGAAGGTGCTGTATTCCGGCTTCGACCTGTGTGCGCCGTCGACCTCGGTGTCGATGACCATCAACGGCCCGGCACCGATCATCCTGGCCATGTTCTTCAACACCGCCATCGACCAGCAGATCGACCGCTTCCAGTCGGAGAACGGCCGCCAGCCGACCGACGACGAGATCGAAAAGATCCGCGAATGGGCCTTGGAAACGGTGCGCGGCACCGTGCAGGCCGACATCCTCAAGGAGGATCAGGGCCAGAACACCTGCATCTTCTCGACCGATTTCGCCTTGAAGCTGATGGGCGACATCCAGGAATGGTTCGTCCACAACCGGGTGCGGAACTTCTATTCGGTGTCGATCTCCGGCTACCACATCGCCGAAGCCGGGGCCAACCCCATCTCGCAGCTGGCCTTTACCTTGGCCAACGGCTTTACCTATGTGGAGTCCTATCTGGCGCGCGGCATGCAGATCGACGACTTCGCGCCCAATCTGTCATTCTTCTTCTCCAATGGCATGGATCCCGAATATTCGGTGATCGGCCGGGTGGCCCGCCGCATCTGGGCGGTGGCCATGCGCTTCAAGTACAAGGCCAACGAGCGCTCGCAGAAGCTGAAATACCACATCCAGACCTCGGGCCGGTCGCTGCATGCGCAGGAAGTCGACTTCAACGACATCCGCACCACCTTGCAGGCCTTGATCGCCATCTACGATAACTGCAACAGCCTGCACACCAACGCCCATGACGAGGCCTACACCACGCCGACGGCGGAATCGGTGCGCCGCGCCGTGGCCATCCAGATGATCATCAACCGCGAATGGGGGCTGGCCACCAACGAGAACCCCAACCAGGGGGCCTTCATCATCGACGAGCTGACCGATCTGGTGGAAGAGGCGGTATTGCAGGAATTCGACCGCATCGCCGAACGGGGCGGGGTGCTGGGCGCCATGGAGACCGGCTACCAGCGGGGCAAGATCCAGGACGAATCGCTCACTTACGAGCACAAGAAGCATGACGGCAGCTATCCGATCATCGGCGTCAATACCTTCCTCAATCCCGATCCACCGAAAGAGTCCGAGATCGTCCTCCAGCGTTCGACCGACGACGAAAAACAGAGCCAGCTGAAGCGGCTGCGCGCGTTCCAGGGGCGCAACGCAGGCGTCGCGTCAGGCCAGCTCGAGCGGCTGCAGCAGGCGGCGATCGCCAACGAGAACGTCTTTGCCGTCCTGATGGACGCCGTCCGCCACTGTTCCTTGGGGCAGATCACCAATGCCCTGTACGACGTGGGCGGCCAATATCGCAGGAACATGTGAGGCGTGACATAAAGGCGTAATTCCCTCTCCCCTTGCGGGAGAGGCTAGGTGAGGGGGCTCTTACCGCCGGAGGCGGGACAAAAGCGTCCAGGCTTGTGTCGCTTTGACCACCCCCTCACCCTCCCGCTGGCGCGGGCCCCTCCCTCTCCCACAAGGGGCGAGGGGGGAAAGATAGTGAAAGAACAAGGGGGAGAGGTCATGTCGAGCGAGTTGCAAGCGTTCCTACAGGCCCGCGATTTTCTGATCGCCCATCGCACCGATTACGAGGGGGCGTATCGGGACTTCCGTTGGCCGAAACTGGCGCAGTTCAACTGGGCGCTGGACTATTTCGACGGCATGGCCAAAGGCAATCAGGGGATTGCCCTGTGGGTGCTGGACGAGTCCGGCCACGAGATCAAGCTGTCCTTCGCCGAGCTGTCGCAACGCTCCAGCCGGGTGGCCAATTTCCTCGTGGAGCTGGGCGTCAAGCGAGGCGATGCCGTGCTGATGATGCTGGGCAATGTGGTGCCGCTGTGGGAGCTGATGCTGGCCTGCATGAAATTGGGCGCGGTGATCATCCCGGCCACCACGCTCCTCAACACCGATGACCTCGAAGACCGTTTCCAGCGGGGCGGCGTGCGCCATGTGGTGGTCGGCCTGGCCGATGCCGGCAAATTCGATCCGCTGCCCGGCGACTACAGCCGGATCGTGGTCGGCGGCGACCGCGACGGCTGGACCAATTTCGACCTTGCGGCCCAGGCCTCGCCCTTGTTCGAGCCGGATCGCCCGACCAATGCCGACGATCCGCTGCTGCTCTATTTCACCTCGGGTACCACCGCCAAGCCGAAGCTGGTCCTGCACAGCCACCAGAGCTATCCGGTCGGCCATCTGTCGACCATGTATTGGATCGGCCTCCAGCCGGGCGATGTCCATCTGAACATCAGCTCGCCGGGTTGGGCCAAGCATGCCTGGAGCAATCTGTTCGCGCCGTGGAACGCCGGGGCGACGGTGTTCATCTACAATTACGCCCGCTTCAACGCCAAGGCGATGCTCGACGTCATCGTCCGCTGCCGCGTTACCTCGCTCTGCGCGCCGCCCACCGTCTGGCGGATGCTGATCCAGGAGAATCTGTCGGCCTATCCGGTGAAGATCCGCGAGCTGGTGGGGGCCGGCGAGCCCCTGAATCCGGAGGTCATCGAGCAGGTGAAGAACGCCTGGGGCATCACCATCCGCGACGGCTATGGGCAGACCGAGACCACCTGCCAGATCGGCAATTCCCCCGGCCAGCGGGTCAAACCCGGCTCGATGGGGCGGCCGCTGCCCGGCTATAAGGTGGCGCTGCTGGACAGTCAGGACCAACCGGCCGAAGAGGGCGAGATCTCCCTGTCGCTGGCCGAGCGGCCGGTGGCCCTGATGCGGGGCTACAAGGACGACCCGGCCAAGACCGCCGAGCTGATGCGCAACGGGTTCTACCATTGCGGCGACGTGGCGGCGATCGACGGCGATGGCTACATCACCTATGTCGGCCGGGCCGACGACGTGTTCAAAGCCTCCGATTACCGGATCAGCCCGTTCGAACTGGAGAGCGTGCTGATCGAACACGAGGCGATCGCCGAAGCCGCCGTGGTGCCGAGCCCGGATCCGGTCCGGCTGGCGGTGCCGAAGGCGTTCCTGGTGCTGCGCGACGGGTTCACCGCCACCGACGCCCTGGCCCTGTCGGTGTTCCGCCATATCCGCCAAGCCTTGGCGCCCTACAAGCGGGTGCGGCGCATCGAGATCTCGGACCTGCCGAAGACCATCTCCGGCAAGATCCGCCGGGTCGAGCTGAAACGCATCGAGGAACAGCGTCGACTGAGCGGCGAACGGGTCGAAGGCGAGTGGTTCGAGGAAGACTTCGCCGAATTGAAGGCGTGAATCTAATTGGCCGTGCGTTCAATCGCGTTCTTTTCTCGTCATCCCCGGACTTGATCCGGGGATCCATGGATTGCCGGGTCAAGCCCACGGCTGTCCGGCACACTCTTTGCTGGACAGGGCGCATGGCATTGATTCTACTCGTGTTCAGACGTTGGCGCGTCTCCTGGACACGAAAGGGATCAACACCATGCGTCACCAGAATAGCGTTTTGCACGGCCTTTTGA
>CAIOJO010000297.1 GCA_903858635.1 uncultured Telmatospirillum sp.
TTCAGCGCCGTCACCGTCACCCGCAGATCGTCGGCCAGGGGGGCCCGCAAGGTCAGCAGCCGCACCACCTTGGCGTTGACCTCGTCCTCCAGCCGGTCGATGGCCGGATCGCCCTCGATGGCCTTGGCCGCCGCTTCGGCCCCATGGGTGGTCACCGCCTCGATGGCATGGTCGAGCTGGGCCAGAGCGAGGCTTCCCATCCGCAGGATGGTGGCGTGCAGCTTGCCCAGTTCTTCGTCGAAGGCCTTGACGATATGTTCCATTTGGCCCGCTCGGCCCTGCGGGCCGTTCATGAAGCCTTGCGAACAGGCTATGCCCAAGTTCGTATAACGTCCTCCGCCACCGGGCAACAGGAATCGCGCCCGCGATTCAGGCGGCGACCGGCAGATAGACGGTGAAGGTGCTGCCTTCGCCGGGAACGCTGTCGATGGTAAGCAGGCCGCGATGGCGGTTGACCACATGCTTGACGATGGCGAGACCGAGGCCGGTGCCGCCGAGGCGCCTCGAGCGGGCGGTGTCGACGCGGAAGAAGCGCTCGGTCAGGCGTGGCAGATGCTCGCGGGCAATGCCTTCGCCGCGATCCTTGACGGCGATGGCAATGGCCGGGCCGTTGCGCTCGGCAAAGCTGGGCGGCAGGTCGTTGGTGAGCCGGCCGGTGACCTCGATGGCGGTTCCCTCGCGGCCATATTTCAGCGCGTTGTCGAGCAGGTTCTGAAAGATCTGGGCCAGTTCGTCCTCTTCGCCGATGACCGCGGGCAATGTCTCCGCCAGGTCCAGCTCGATGCGCATCTTCCGGCGGCCGGCCTGCAGTTCGAGCCCGGTGGCGACCCGGCGCAACAGCGCCGCCACATCGGCCCGTCCGGCCGGCCGCAGATGTTCGTGCAGTTCGATGCGCGACAGGTTCAAGAGGTCGGTCACCAAGCGGGTCATGCGCGACGCCTGCTCGTACATGATGGCGAGGAAGCGTTCCCGCGCCTCGGCGTCGTCATGGGCCGGGCCCTGCAGAGTCTCGATGAACCCCAACAGGGCGGCCAGCGGGGTGCGAAGTTCATGGCTGGCATTGGCGACGAAGTCAGCCCGCATCTGCTCGATTTGTTTCAGGGCGGTGACGTCGTGCAGCCACAGCACCGCCACCGTCCCGTCGATGCCGATATGCGGCAACGGCTCGACCATGGCGCGGAATTCCCGTTCGACCGGTCCGGGGATACCGAAGTCGACCTGCACCCCCGCGGCACCGAGCAGCACCCGGTCGGCGGCATCGAGGATGTCGGGATTGCGCATCACGGCGGCCAGATCGCGGCCCTGTTGCTGGCGGCCGAAGGTATTGCGCGCCGCCAGATTGCTGCGGACGATGCGGCGCTGCGCGTTCAACAGGAACAGCGGGCTGGGCAGGCTGTCGAACAGGGTCTCATGGAAGCCGATCAAGCTGGCCATTTCCTCGCCCTGCAGGCGCCAGGCGCGGCGGAACTGGCAGAGCGCCGACAGGATGTCGGCGGTCACCTCGGTGCTGAGCCGGGGCGCGGCCACTTCCTCGCCGCGGCCGAGTTCGCGGGCGTAGCGGGCGACCGCGGCGACGTCGGCCATATAGGGGCGCAACAGCAAGGCCGTCAGCAACAGGGTGGCGGCGGCACCCAGCAGGGCCGGCCACGGATCGATCTTGCCGGCCGCCACCAGGATGACGAACACGATAAGCGCCGGCGCCGAAAGGGCGGCGACCACCGGCAGCAGCCGGCGGGTGATGTTGGGCGAGGTCATGCCAGCCTTCTCTCGGATCGTTCCCTGCAGGATCCGGTGTTTGGGCGGGCCCCGTCAATGTTTGATCGGGGGGCTGCGGCTCTCGTCACAAAACCTTCGATTTGGCCGTCATGCCCCAGCCCCTTGGAGAACCGCAGAGGCGCTGGAACCATCCGCGGAGGACACGCCGTCAGTGACGGGATTCATCGCCTTGTTCTGACGTCGAACCCTTTGCGTCTCTGCGGTTTTTTCCAACGACGTGCCTTGGTCAGACGCGCTCTTTGACCCGTCGCGCCGCCTGGGCCGGCTTGCCGGTGCCGGCTCGCACCGCCTCGTGGCAGGCCAGCACCGCCATGTTCACGATATCGCTGGCGGTCGCATCCATCGAGGTGATCTGCACCGGCTTCGACAGCCCGTTGAGCACCGGCCCGATGACCGTGCCGCCACCCAGCTTCTGCAGCAGTTTCCAGGCGATATTGGCGGAATAGAGGCCGGGCATGACCAGGATGTTGGCCGGGGCGGTCAGCCGGCAGAACGGGTAGAGCTTCAGCAGTTCGGGATCCAGGGCCACATCGGCCGCCATCTCGCCGTCATATTCGAAATCGACGTGACGCTGATCGAGGATGGCCACCGCTTCGTGCACCCGTTCCGAATTGAGGTTCGGCGGGTTGCCGAAATTGGCGTAGGACAACAGGGCGACGCGCGGTTCGTGGCCCATCTGGCGGGCTTTGGCGGCGGTCTGGCAGGCAATGTCGGCCAATTGCTGCGAGCTGGGCGTTTCGATCACCACGCTGTCGGCGATGAACACGGTGCGGCCGCGGCTGACCAGGATGGTGGTGCCGAACACCACTTCGTCGCCCTTGGGGTCGATCATCCGTTTCACTTCGTCGAAGGCCTGGTAATAGTTGCGGGTCAGGCCGGTAACCATGGCGTCGGCGTGGCCGGCCGCCACCATGGCGGCGGCGAAGACGTTGCGTTCCTGGTTCATCATGCGCTGGGCGTCGCGGTAGAGCAGGCCTTTGCGCTGCAGGCGGGCGTAGACCAAGTCGGTATAGGCCTTGGCCCGCTCCGGCAGCCTGGCGGCGTTGACGATCTCGATGCCTTCCAGCGCCCCCGACAGGCCATGCGCCTTCATCGTCTGCTGGATGCGGTCCTCGCGGCCGAGCAGGATCGGCGTGCCGTAGCCGGCATTGTGGAAGGCGACGGCGGCACGGATGGTCTTTTCCTCTTCGCCCTCGGCGAACACCAGGCGCTGCGGATTGGCCCGCACTTCCTCGAAGATGGTCTGCATCGAGGCCGCCGTCGGATCGAGGCGGGCCGAAAGCTCGCGGCGGTACGAGTCCATGTCGATGATCGGCTTCCTGGCCACCCCCGATTCCATGGCGGCCTTGGCCACCGCCGGCGGAATGGCGGCGATCAGGCGCGGATCGAACGGCACCGGGATGATGTAGTCGGGCCCGTAACGCAGGCGCCGCCCGGAATAGGCGGCATCGACCTCGTCCGGGACGTCCTCGCGGGCCAAGGCGGCGATGGCCTCGGCGGCGGCGATCTTCATGGCGTCGTTGATGGTGCTGGCCCGCACGTCCAAGGCGCCGCGGAAGATGTAGGGGAAACCAAGGACGTTATTGATCTGGTTGGGATAATCGGAGCGGCCGGTGGCGACGATGGCGTCGGAGCGCACCGATTTGACCTCTTCCGGGGTGATTTCCGGATCAGGGTTGGCCATCGCGAAGATGATCGGCCGGGCCGCCATGGTGGCCACCATGGCGGCGCTCACCGCCCCCTTGACCGACAGGCCCAAGAACACGTCGGCGCCTTGCAGCGCCTGCTCCAGGGTGCGGGCTTCGGTCTCCACCGTGTGGGCCGACTTCCACTGGTTCATTCCCTCGGTGCGGCCCTTGTAGAGCACGCCCTTGGTGTCGCACATGGTGACATTGGCGTTGGGTACGCCCATCGACTTGATCAGTTCGACGCAGGCCACGGCGGCCGCCCCCGCCCCGTTGACCACCACGCGGATCGTCTTCAGGTCGCGCCCGGTCAGGTGGACGGCATTGATCAAGCCAGCCGAGGCGATGATGGCGGTGCCGTGCTGGTCGTCATGGAACACCGGGATGTCCATCAGTTCGCGCAGCCGCTGCTCGATGATGAAACATTCGGGGGCCTTGATGTCTTCCAGATTGATGCCGCCGAAGGTCGGGCCGAGATAGCGAACGGCGGCGACGAAGGCGTCGACATCCTTGGTGTCGACCTCGAGGTCGATGGCGTCGACATCGGCGAA
>CAIOJO010000298.1 GCA_903858635.1 uncultured Telmatospirillum sp.
TGCTCTCCACGCCGCTTTGGGCGACGCAGTTACCTTCGTCTACTCAGGGTGTGACCGCCTGTGGCAGGGACTTGCACCCTGCTGACAAGGCGTCCTCACGGACGCACTGGGACCGGCGTCCCTGCCGGTCTGCGCCGCGGAGCGGCGCAAATGCTGGGCTTCCGGCTCCGCCGGAACACCGGCACGGAGGCCGGTGCCACTAATTTTTCACCGGCGCGGAGGCCGGTGCCACTATTGACCGCGCACCGTCCGGCATTTGCCGTCGGCGGCCAGGCCGCGGGAGGCTTCGGTGATCACCT
Organism: uncultured Telmatospirillum sp.; assembly: GCA_903858635.1. GTDB lineage: Bacteria > Pseudomonadota > Alphaproteobacteria > Rhodospirillales > Magnetospirillaceae > DUZF01. Next base: position 300 of record CAIOJO010000298.1, read on the forward strand.
CTTTCAGGACCTGGAGGGCGGGCGAGGCGTCGCGGTCGCGGCGGTGGATCAGGCAGAGCTCGACCGTGCAGCGCGGCGAGGCGATGGGCACCGCGACCAGGGTTCCGGCGGCGACCGGGCCGCACACCGCGGCCGGGGTCGACACCATGACGCCGAGCCCGTCCTCGACCAGGGTGGCCAGCGCCGGCAAGCCTTCCACCTCGAGCACCACATTGGGCTCGACCCGCAGCGGCCGGACGATCCGTTCGACCAGGCGCCGATAGCCATGCGGCGAACTCGGCAACAGCAGCGGCAGCCGGGCCAGGTCGGCCGCCTGATAACGCGCCGGATAGGCGATCGCCTGGCCGGTCTTGCTGCAGCGGGCCGGCCCCACCACCACCAGGCGCTCGCTGAGCAGCGGCTGGATGCACAGTTCGGGGCTTTCCTCGGGCTCGTAGGCCAGCGCCGCGTCGACCTCGCCCTTCAGCACGCTGTGCCGGTTGGGGGCGCTGCTCTGCTCGACGATCACCAGCCGGGTCTGGGCGCGCCGGCGCCGGTACTGTTCGATATAGGCCGAGCCGAACAGTTTGGTCGCCCCATGCGGGATGGCGAAGCGCAGCTCCTCGGCGGCGGGCCGGCCGAGCCGCTTCATGGCGGCCTCGATTTCCTCGATCTCGCCAACCAGCTTGTCGACCTTCTCGATCAGCACGCTGCCCGCCTCGGTCAGGCGGACACCGCGCACATGACGGTCGAACAGGGCCACCCCCAGCACATGTTCGAGCCGCTGGACGCGGCGGCTGAGCGCCGATTGGGCGATCCGCAGCTGCACCGCGGCGCGGGAAAAGCTCTGGTGGCGGGCGATGGCGGCAAAGGCGGTAAGGTCGCGCAGGTCCATGGCCGGTTCCCCGCGCCTATCGGGCCGACGGATCGGGGCAGCCACCGGCGCCCCGGCCCCAGCGGCCTTGTCCTGCCGCCTTCGCCATCGCTTGTCCTCCCGTTCGCTGCCTGGCTTTCAGGGGGCTCCCCGCACCGGCGCTCGCTTATCCCGAGCAGTATGGTGGGGGAACTCGGCGGGCGTCAATCGGCGCCGCGCGGAACAACCTGGGAGAAGGTAGGCGCAGGTTGTCGATCTCAACGATTTAGTGTCGATCAGCATTACAACTTTTGGGAGAGCGCGGCCTGAGAATAGAGCCGCGGGCGCGGCGGCCTGTCGATCCGTCACGGGGTGGCTCTGGACTTATGCTCTTGATGCCGCCACCTATAGCATTCACAACGTATAGCTATAGCAATACCAAAGAATCATCGTTTGTTTTGCATGTTTTTACACTGCTGTCCGGTTAACTGAAGGAACAAAGCTCTGAAAGCCACGGATTGCGCGGGTTTCCGGCCGAAAATGGTCGGTGTCGACTTGAACTGGTTGTGGGCGCAGTCTCGCAGATTTTCCTGCGGAGACGGCCATGTACA
>CAIOJO010000299.1 GCA_903858635.1 uncultured Telmatospirillum sp.
AGGTATCGTCGGTCATGGCGGGTGTGGCGCTTTCGGCTGCCGCAGAGATGCTGTCTAGACAACAAAATCTTATGCTATTTCAGCCTGTTACGCTACATCCGCCTGCCAAAATCCCTACCGTCATGAATAAGAGCGGCTAGCTTGACGGCTGGTGCCGGGTGGCACCACATTAACCGGATGGACAATGTGCATTCGGCCGAGGATAGCGGCAAGGAGATGGTGGTCGACCTTGCCGTCACCGGGATGACCTGCGCCGCCTGCGTCGGCCGGGTCGAAAAGGTTCTGACGCGGCTGCCCGGCGTTCGCAAGGCGGAGGTCAACCTGGCCACCGAACAGGCCCGGGTCACCGTGCTCGACGGTACAGCCGCGCCTTCGGCGATGATCCTGGCGGTCCAGAAGGCGGGCTATGGTGCCACCCTGATCACCGGCCAACAGGCGCCGCTGCTGGATGACGCGGCGATCCGCCAGGCCGCCCGCCGCAATCTTCTTGCGGTATTCGCCGCGGCCTTGCTGACGGCCCCCTTGTTGGCGCAGATGGGACTGGACGCTATCGGGCTGCATGTCATGGTGCCGCCGCTGGTGCAATTGGCGCTGGCCACGCCGGTTCAATTCGTCATCGGCGGGCGGTTCTATCTCAGCGCCTGGAAGGCGCTCCGCGGCGGCACCGGCAACATGGACCTGCTGGTGGCCCTCGGCACCTCGGCGGCCTATGGCCTTTCCACCTGGCAGGTGATTGCCGGCCATGGCCATGCGGCGCTGTACTTCGAGGCGTCGACCGTGGTCATCACCCTGGTGCTGCTCGGCAAATGGCTGGAGGCGCGGGCCAAGCGCAGCGCCGCCTCGGCCATCCGCGCCCTGATGCAGCTGCGTCCCGCCACGGCGCGGGTGGAGCGCGACGGCCGGCAGCTCGAATTGCCGGCGGATGCCGTGGCGCTGGGTGAAATCGTCGTCCTGCGGCCGGGCGAGCGGGCGCCGGTGGACGGGCGCGTGGTCGATGGCATGAGCGCCATGGACGAATCCCTGCTGACCGGCGAAAGCCTGCCGGTGGCCAAGGGACCCGGCGATCGCGTCACCGCCGGAGCGATCAATGCCGACGGCTTGTTGCGCATCGAAGCGACGGCGGTGGGAGCCGGCTCGACCATCGCCCGCATCATCCGCCTGGTCGAGGGGGCCCAGGCCAGCAAGGCGCCGGTGCAGCGTCTGGTCGACCAGATTGCCGCGGTGTTCGTGCCGGTGGTGGTGGCGATCGCCGCGGTCACCTTCGCCGTCTGGTGGTTCGGCCAGGGGGACCCGCAGGGGGCCTTCATCGCCGCCGTCTCGGTCCTGGTCATCGCCTGTCCCTGCGCCCTCGGCCTGGCCACCCCCACCGCCATCATGGTGGGCACCGGCGTGGCGGCGCGGCATGGCATCCTGATCAAGGACGCCGAAGCCCTCGAACGGGCCCACCGGGTCACCGCCATGGTGTTCGACAAGACCGGGACGTTGACCGAGGGCCGCCCGGCGGTCAGCGGGATCGTCGCCGCCGATGGCGATGCGGACCGGCTGCTGGCCCTGGCCGCCGCCGTCCAACAGGGCAGCGAACATCCGCTGGCGGCTGCGGTGCTGGCGGCTGCGGCCGGGCGCATTCGGCAGCTCGCCCCGTTGGGAAGCTTCCGTGCCTTGCCCGGGCGCGGGATCGAGGCCACCGTCGACAACCGTCAGGTTCTGTTGGGCAGCCGGCGCCTGATGGACGAGAAGGGGGTTGGCCTCACCTTGCTGGAGGATCGCGCGGCCGGGTTCGAGGCGGAGGGCCAGACGGTGATGTGGCTGGCCGAGAATACCGCGGTGCGGGGCTTCATCGCGGTGACCGACCCGGTCAAGCCGGCGGCGGGTCCGGCCATCGCCCGATTGGCCGCGTTGGGCGTCACCGCGGTCATGATGACCGGCGACAATCGCCAGGCGGCGCAGGCGGTGGCCAAGGCGGTGGGGGTCGAACGGGTGCTGGCCGAGGTCTTGCCCGAAGACAAGGCGGCCGAGGTCGAGCGGCTCAAGGCGTCGGGGCAGGTGGTGGCCATGGTCGGCGACGGAGTCAACGACGCACCGGCGCTGGCCGCCGCCGATATCGGCATCGCCATGGGCACCGGCACCGACATCGCCATGCATACCGCCGGCATCACCCTGATGCGGGGCGATCCGTCGCTGTTGCCGGCGGCGCTGTCGATTTCGCGGGCTACCTATCGGAAGATCCGCCAGAACCTGTTCTGGGCCTTCATCTACAACCTGGTGGCCATTCCCCTGGCCGCGTTCGGCATGCTGAGCCCGACCCTGGCCGGCGGCGCCATGGCCTTCTCCAGCGTCAGCGTGGTTTCCAACAGCTTGCTGCTGCGCCGCTGGCGCGGCTAGATCTGCCTAAGCGGCGGGGGGCCAGGCAGAATACTGCGTAGCGATCCGTGCTTCACCGCCAGGCGGGCGCTTCCCCTATGCCCCGCGCACACCCTGGAGAAACTTGCCGACCAACGTCTTCAGTCCGGACGCCTCGTTCGAGACGGAATGGGCCGCCGAGAGGACCTCGGCCGCGGCGGCTCCCGTCTCGGCCGCGGCTTGGGTCACGCTGCCGATATTGGCTGAAACCTCTTGTGCGCCCTCTGCTGCCTGCTGGACGTTGCGGGCAATCTCGGCGGTCGCGGCCGACTGTTCCTCGACGGCGGCGGCGATGGCGGCGGCGATTTCGTTGATTTCCTCGATCCGGGTCACGATGCCGCCGATTGCCGCCACGGCCTGGCCGGTGGCCGCCTGAACGGCGTTGATTTGACCGCTGATCTCGTCGGTGGCCTTGGCCGTCTGGTTGGCCAGGTTCTTGACCTCGTTGGCGACCACCGCGAAGCCCTTGCCGGCGTCGCCGGCCCTGGCGGCTTCGATGGTGGCGTTCAGCGCCAGCAAATTGGTCTGGCTGGCGATATCGTTGATCAGGCTCACCACGGCACCGATCCGGGCGGAACTTTCGGCCAGTCCTTGAACGACGGCGTTGGTATGCCCCGCTTCTTCCGATGCGCTCTGCGATACGCGGCTCGATTGCTCGACCTGGCGGCCGATTTCGGCGATCGACGAGGAGAGTTGTTCGGCCGCGCTGGCCACCGTCTCGACATTGGTCGAGGTCCTTTCGGTTCCGGCGGCGACGGCCGAAGCGCGGGAGCTGGTCTGATCCGCACTGCCCGACAATGTCCGGGCCGTGGTCTGCATATTGGTCGACGCGGTGGTGACGTGGTCGAGCACGCCGGTCACGGCGCGGTCGAAATCCCTGGTCAGGACTTCGATGCCGCGGGCCCGAGCTTCACGCTTCGCCTGCTCGGCGTCCCGCTCTGCGGCAAGGGCCTGGACCGCGATGGCATTGTCCTTGAAGACCTGGAGCGCCCTGGCCATGGCACCGATCTCGTCGCTGTTGCCGGTGCCGGCGATGGCGACTGCGAGGTTGCCGCCGGCCAGCGCCTGCATGCTGTGGGTCATGGTCTTGATCGGCGCGGTGATCGAGCGGCCGATCAGCAGGGCGGCGGCGCTGCCGAGCAGAACCACGGCGATGCCGGCGCCGATGGCAAGCATGACCGACTGACCGGTTTGGTTCAAGGCTTCGGCCGAGAACTGTTCATTCAGAGCCGCGTAGAATTGGCTCGCCTTGTCGTTGGTTTCGGCATAGCGCTTGGCTGACTCTTTGAGTTCGGCGATCGCGGTTACCTGCTGCGGCGCCCCCATGGGGACGCCGGCCATGACCAGGTCGTTCATCTTGGCGGCCGCGGCTTCGAAGTTGATGACCGAATCGTAGTAGGCCTTGACGACGGCCCGGCCTTCCGGAGTCTTCAGTCGGGTTACCAGCACCTCGTATTGCTTCTTGAAGAGAGCGAAGGCCTCGTCTCTTGCCTTGACGTAGGTGGCATCGCCTGTCGCGGCGTAGGTCCAGGCTTGAACCCAGCCCTGCCTCACGCTCAGCGAGGTATCTTTCAATAGAAGCGCGGTTGCCGCGGTTGATTGGGCCTTGGTTACGCTGGTTTCCGTCTTGCTCCCGTTATAGACGGTCAGCCCGACGATGAGGATGGTCAGGGCCATCGGCAGGCCGAAACCAAGGAACAAACGGCCGGTGATCTTCAATCGGCTGAACATGGCTGAGGGTCCTCCGCTCTGCAAGCAATGTATCGCGCCGGTATTGACGCGACGAGTCGGTGGACCTCCCGGCTCCAACAGAAAATGAGTAACAGATTTATTACACTCCACTATATCAGTGAAATAATTGTATGTAAACGGACGCGACGGCCGCATAACGGTGATATACTTACGTATATATGTATGTAACATGAATGCGATGTAAACGGGTGGCGGCCGGTCGACAGCTGTTCAGACCCGCCGCGGATGCGATTTCCTCGGTCGGGGCCCAATGCCCAAGAGTCCTCATCTTCCTCGCTCCGACGGAACTTGCTAGCATGCCGCGTCATTGAGGCCGGGAGGGAGGCGGCGTCTTGGGGATGAAGCAGACCATCGTCGCCCTGTGGCGGGGACACCGTGGCCTGGTGCTGGTCGGAGCGGCGGTCTTCGTGGTCGGCATCGCCCTCGGGGTAACGGCCGGTCATCTGGTCGGCCGCCGCAGTGCACCGGCGCCCGTCATGCTGTCTGCCGACCCACCCGCCACCGAGACCAGCCAACAGACCGTCGTCGAGGACGAGCCGTGGATGCCGCCGGCGCCACCGCCGGCACCGTCGGAGAGCGTGGCCAGCCTGCCGCCGCCACACCCGGTGCCGCCGGCGCCATCGTCCGGGCAGGCGGCCTGGGAGAAATATGCCCTGATCGCGCCGCCCGCCGCCGGCCGGCCGATGCTGGCGGTGATCATCGATGACATGGGGCTCGACAAGCGCCGCTCGGACCGCATCCTGCAGCTGCCGGGACCGCTGACCATTTCCTTCATGAGCTACGCCGAGGATCTCGGCCGGCAGACCGCCGAAGCGCGGGCGCGCGGACACGAGTTGATGATGCATGTGCCGATGGAGCCACTGGGCGAAGGCATCGATCCGGGGCCTGGGGCGCTGCTCGAAACCCTGCCGGTCGAGGAGATCCGCAAGCGGCTGGTCGAAGACCTCGGCCGCTTTACCGGCTATGTGGGGATCAACAATCACATGGGCAGCCGATTCACCGCTTTCGCCCCGGGGATGCAGGTGGTGATGGAGGAATTGCATCGTCGCGGCTTGCTGTTCGTCGACTCGCTGACCACCGACCGCAGCGTCGGCCTGGTCCAGGCGCAGCGGGCCGGGGTGCCGAATGCCGGGCGCAATGTGTTCCTCGACAACGATCCGTCGCAGGTCAACGCCCAACTGGCCAGGCTCGAGGAGTTGGCCCGCAAGAGGGGCAGCGCCATTGCCATCGGCCATCCGCGCGATGCGACCATCGCCGCGCTGGCCGCCTGGTTGCCGACTTTATCGCAGAAGGGCTTGGTTCTGGTCCCGGTGACGGCGGTGGTGCGGGCCCATATGAGCCTGGCCGCGGCCGCGGCCACTCCGGCCAGCGCGACCCATTGACCGGGACGCTCGGCCCGGCCCATCATCAGCAAGAGTTGTCTGGAGACGAGGATGATCAGCATGGCGAAGACTTACAAGGTGGGAGGGATGACCTGCGGCGGCTGTGTTCGTTCGGTCGAGAACGCCATCCGGGCGGCGGCGCCCGACGCCAAGGTCAATGTCGATCTGGCCGGCGGCAAGGTGACGGTCGAAGGGGCGGACGAGCAGGCGGTGGCGGCGGCGGTGGACGACGCCGGCTTCGACTTCCAGGGCGCCGCTTGAACGCCGCCACGCGACGATGACGCCCTCGCGCAAAGGTCCGGGTCTCGACTTCAAGAACGGCGTGGTCGATCTCAGTCATGGCGGTGGCGGCCGGGCCATGGCTCAGTTGGTGGAGGAATTGTTCGTCTCTGCCTTCGACAACGAGATGTTGCGCCAGCGCAATGATCAAGCCAGTTTCACCGTCGAGGGCGGCCGCCTGGTGATGACCACCGACGGCTACGTCATTTCCCCGCTGTTTTTTCCCGGCGGCGACATCGGTTCGCTGGCGGTGCACGGCACCGTCAACGACGTGGCCATGGCCGGGGCCGTGCCATTGGTGCTGTCCGCCTCGTTCATCATCGAGGAGGGCCTGCCGCTGGCCGATCTGCGGCGAATCGTCCTGTCGATGGCGGCGGCCAGCCGGGCCGCCGGCGTTCCCGTGGTCACCGGCGACACCAAGGTGGTGGAGAAGGGCAAGGGCGACGGCCTGTTCATCGCCACCACCGGGATCGGGCGGGTGCCGGACGGCCTCACCATATCGGGCGACTTGGCCCTGCCGGGCGACGCCATCCTGGTCAGCGGGACCATGGGCGATCACGGTATCGCGGTGATGAGTCAACGGAAAAGCCTTGGCTTCGAGACCACCCTCGCCTCCGATTCGGCGGCGCTGCACACCCTGGTGGCGGCCATGGTGGCGGAAGTTCCGTCGATCCACTGCCTGCGCGATCCGACCCGGGGCGGCTTGGCCTCCACCTTGAATGAACTGGCCGACCAGTCGGGGGTCGGGATGATCATCGAAGAGGCGGCCATTCCGGTGCGTGCCGAGGTCCGCGGCGCCTGCGAACTGTTGGGCCTGGATCCGCTTTACGTGGCCAACGAGGGCAAGTTGATCGCCATCGTCCCGGCGGCCGAGGCGCAGCGCCTGCTGGCGGTGATGCGGGGCCATCCCCTCGGCGCCAATGCCGCCATCATCGGCCGGGTGGTCGAGGACTCGCATCGTTTCGTGCAGATGGAAACCAGCTTCGGCGGCCGCCGCGTGGTCGACTGGCTGGCGGGGGAACAACTACCGCGCATTTGTTGAGGCATTGAAAAGTGGATTGACCACCAAGCACACCAAGAGCACCAAGTTGCCAAGAATATTGCAGGCATGGCAACCACTGATCTCGCTTGGTGTCCTTGGTGCCCTTGGTGGTTAAATGACTTTCATAGAATGATGGCAGGCCCAGCAATATGCGGATACTCCTGCTCACCCACGCCTTCAACAGCCTGACGCAAAGGCTGTTCGTCGAATTGCGGGCACTCGGACACGAGGTCAGCGTCGAGTTCGATATCAATGACGGGGTGACCGAAGAAGCGGTGGCCCTGGCCGATCCCCAACTGATCATCGCCCCTTTCCTGAAGCGCCCGATCCCCGAGGCGGTGTGGCGCCATCGGGTGTGCCTGGTGGTGCATCCGGGCATCGAGGGCGACCGCGGGCCATCGGCCCTCGACTGGGCGATCATCGAGGGCAGGCAGAGCTGGGGCGTCACCGTGTTGCAGGCCGAAGCCGCCATGGATGCCGGGCCGGTCTGGGAGACACGGGAATTTCCCATGCGTGCCGCGGCCAAGAGCAGCCTCTATCGCAACGAGGTGACCGCGGCGGCCGTCGATGCCGTGCTGGCTTGCGTCGCCCGCTTTCCCGAGGCGCGGCTGCACCCACCGGTGGAGGGGGGATGGAAGCCGGCCATGCGGCAGTCCGACCGCGCCATCGACTGGGACCGCGACGACACTGCCGCGGTTCTGCGGAAGATCGGCGCCGCCGATGGCAATCCCGGGGTGGCCGACGAAATCCTGGGCCTGCCGGTGTTTCTCTACGACGCCCATCCGGCCACCGGAGTGGCCGGTGTTCCAGGCAGCGCGATCGCCTGCGGCAACGGCGCGGTGGCCCGTGCCACCGTCGACGGGGCGGTGTGGATCGGTCATCTGCGCCGGCGTACGGGCGAGCCGGCATTCAAATTGCCGGCGGCCATGGTGCTGGGCGATCGTCTGGCCGGGCTGCCGGACCTCGACGGTCCATCGGATATCCGCTACGAGGAGGAGGGGGCGGTGGGCATGCTGCATTTCCCCTTCTACAACGGCGCCATGAGCACCGGCCAGTGCCGGCGCCTTCTGGCCGCCTATCGGGCGGCGACGGCGCGGCCGACGCGCGTCATCCTGCTGATGGGCGGCGCCGATTACTGGTCGAACGGCATCCATCTGAACGTCATCGAGGCGGCGGCCAGCCCGGCCGACGAGTCCTGGGACAATATCAACGCCATCGACGACCTGGCCCACGCCATCATCACCACCACCAGCCAAGTGACCGTTTCGGCTCTGCAAGGAAATGCCGGGGCTGGCGGGGTGTTCCTCGCCCTGGCCGCCGACCAGGTGTGGGCTCGGCAGGGTATCGTGCTCAATCCCCATTACAAGGGGATGGGCAATCTCTACGGATCGGAATACTGGACCTATCTGTTACCGCGCCGTACGGGTGAAACGGTGGCGCGGCGCCTCACCGAGGCGCGCCTGCCGATGGGCGCCGAAGAGGCCCGTGCGCTGGCCCTGGTCGACTCCGTGCTGCCCCCGGAACAATCGGCATTTTTGAGGCAGGTCAAGGCGTTGGCCGAAGACATTACCGCCGATGTGGGATTCCCCGAACGATTGGTCGGTAAGAAAACAAGGCTCGAACAAGACGAGAAACTTCGGCCCCTCGAGGCCTATCGCGCCGAGGAGCTAAAGAAAATGACGCTCAACTTTTACGGATTTGATTCAAGCTATCACGTGGCACGCTATAATTTCGTGCGCAAGCTGCCCAAGTCGCGGACTCCGCTCACTTTGGCGGCCCATCGGAGGAAGGCGGGTGTAGCCTCATGACCGATCTGCCCATCGTCCTGGTGGTTGACGATGAACTGCGCTCGCAGGAGGCGTTGCGCCGCGTCCTGGCCGAGGATTTCGAAGTGTTGACCGCCTCGTCGGCGGCCGAGGCCGAGGAACGGCTGGGCGGCGAAATGGTCAGCGCCATCCTGTGCGACCAGCGCATGCCCGGCTGCACCGGGGTCGAGTTTCTGAAGACGGTGCGCGACCGCTGGCCCGATCCGGTACGGATGATCATCTCCGGCTACACCGATTCCGAGGACATCATCGCCGGGATCAACGAGGCCGGCATCTACCAGTACATCACCAAACCCTGGGACCCGGACGAACTGGTGGCGACAGTCAGGGGCGCCATCCAGCTTTATCGCCTGCAAAGCGACAACCAGTCGGTAAGCCTGGAAATGCGGGTGGCGGCATCGGCCCTGGAACAGGTGGTGGCGAGCAAGCGGCGGGTCCTGAAGAGCCGTTTCGGCTTCGATCGCATCGTCCATGCCGAGGGCAGCCCGATGGCCGAGGCGATCGCCCAAGCCCGCAAGATCGCCGGCTACGACATTTCGGTGCTGATCACCGGCGAATCGGGCACCGGCAAGGAATTGCTGGCTCGCGCCGTCCATTACAATTCGCAACGGGCCGACAAAGCCTTCGTCGTCGAGAACTGCGGCGCGCTGCCCGACCAGCTTCTGGAGTCCGAGCTGTTCGGCTGCAAGAAGGGGGCCTTTACCGGCGCCTACGAGGACCGTATCGGCCTGTTCGAACAGGCCAACGGCGGCACCATCTTCCTCGACGAGGTGGGCGAAACCTCGCCGGCCTTTCAGGTGAAGCTGCTCCGCGTATTGCAGGAAGGCGAGATCAGGCCGCTCGGGGCCCGGCTGACCCGTAAGGTCGACGTCAGGGTGATCGCCGCCACCAACCGCAATCCCGAGGAAGAGGTCGAGGCGAAACGCTTTCGGCGTGACCTTTATTACCGCCTGGCGGCCTTCCGCCTGCATCTGCCGCCGTTGCGCGATCGTCCGATGGACATTCCGCTGCTGGCCCATCTGCTGCTGGGCGAGACCATGAAGGCCTTCGGCAAGCCGATCCAGGGGATCGCCGACGCGGCCCTATCGCGCATGCGGGCCTATGACTGGCCGGGCAATGTCCGCGAAATGCAGAACGAGATCCAGCGCATGGTCGCCCTGGCCGAGCGCCCGGTGCTGGATGCGCATCTGCTGTCGATCTCGCTGCAGGGCGCGGGACGAGATGCCGTCGAGCCCGGACCGGCGCCCGGCATCACCTTGCGCGAAAGGGTCGAGACCCTGGAAGAGGACATGATTCGCCAAGCCCTGGACCGTCACCGCGGCAATATCAGCCGCGCCGCCGATGAGTTGGGGCTGTCGCGGGTCGGCCTGCGGGCCAAATTGCAGCGTTACGGCCTGGAACGCGGCTCGAACAGGGTGAATTGAGCCCATGCGAAGGAAGGTGCAACAATTGTTTTTTAGTGGGGCCGGCGTCCCTGCCGGCCTGCGCCGCGGAGCGGCGCAAACAACGGGCTTCCGGCTTTGCCGGAACGCCGGCACGGAGGCCGGCGCCACTGATTTCTTGACGGTGAACTGAGGCGATGGCCGAAACCCACCATCCCCATCCCGACAGCCTGCTCGATGCGGTGCCGGTGGGCGGTCGCGAGCTGACCGAAGGCGCCTGGATCGAGGTCATCCGCAAGATGGACGAGGTCTATTCCGACCTCATCCGCTACGAAGTCGACCTCGAACAGAAGAATGCCGCCCTCGAACAGGCTCAGCAGTTCATCGCCAGCGTCATGGAGTCGATTTCCGACATCCTGCTGGTCTGCGACCACAAGGGGCGCATCCAGCAGGTCAATCCGGCCCTGCTTGGGCTGACCGGGTTGACCGCCGACAACCTGGTCGGACAGCCACTGTCGGCGCTGTTGCCGGAGGGCGACGCCGCGGTCTTCCGGCCGGGCAAGGTGGTGCGCGAACACGAGGCGCGGCTCAACAGCAAGGATGGCCGCCTGACCGAGCTGGTCGCCTTGAACAGTTCGCCGCGCCTCGACCGTCACCGGCGGCTGCCCGGCATGGTCATCGTCGGCCGGCCGGTGGGTGAACTGCGCCGCGCCTACGAGGCGCTGAACGCCGCCCACCGCGACCTCAAACGGGCGCAGCAGCAGTTGATCCAGTCCGAGAAGATGGCCTCGCTCGGCCGTCTGGTGGCCGGGGTCGCCCATGAGTTGAACAATCCGATCAGCTTCGTCTACAGCAATGTCCACACCCTGGCCCGTTATCGGGAGCGGCTTGCCCAGTATCTCGGCGCCCTGCATGGCGGGGTCGGGGAGTCGGAACTGGCGGCGCTGCGTGGGCGGCTCAGGATCGATCAGCTGATGGCCGATCTCGACTCGCTGGTGGCCGGCACCCTGGAGGGGGCCGAGCGGGTCTCCGAGATCGTCAAGAATCTGCGCCGGCTGTCCTTCGTCAATCCGGCCGAGCGCCGGCGGCTGGACCTTGCCCAGGTGGCGCGCAACGCCATGCAATGGGTGCTGAAGTCGGCCGTCCGGCCGGTGGCGGTGGACGACCAGTTGGCTGATGAGTTGTGGGTCGACGGGAGCGAGGGACCGCTGCACCAGGTGATGGTCAATCTGATGCAGAACGCTGTCGACGCCATGGAGGCGGTGGCCCATCCGGCGCTCGCCCTAAGCGGCCGGCGGGTCGGCGACCAGGTGGTGGTGGTCTTGCGCGACAACGGGCCGGGGATCGGCGGGGACGACCTGACCAAGGTGTTCGATCCGTTCTTCACCCACTGCTGTCCGGTTAACTGAAGGAACAAAGCTCTGAAAGCCACGGATTGCGCGGGTTTCCGGCCGAAAATGGTCGGTGTCGACTTGAACTGGTTGTGGGCGCAGTCTCGCAGATTTTCCTGCGGAGACGGCCATGTACA
>CAIOJO010000300.1 GCA_903858635.1 uncultured Telmatospirillum sp.
CCAGGTGGAGGGGGATCACCCACCGGCCCGGCCGGCGCCGCAGGCGAGATTTCGGCCTGCCGAAATTTTGGGGATACCACCTGGTCGACCCCTTCCCGCCGCGAGGGGCGGCGCCCCTTAGTGGGTGGGGCTTGGGGAGGGGTCACCCTCCCGCTACCTGCCGGCCCACGGCCGGCGCCACCCCAGCGGGCCGAACCACCAGGGAGCCCGGCCGTCCCGCCGATCGACGGGACGGCCGGCGCGCGGGCCTAGCGGTCGATCACCAACAGGGCCACGTTAACGCCAGTCCCTTGGGCGGCGAAGCTGTCGGCCGGCAAGTCTTCCCAATGGCTGACCAGGGGCAAGAGCTGGCCCTGCTGACGGGGGCCATTGGCGCACAAGGCCACCAGGCGCCCGCCCGGCCGCAGCATGGCGGCGGCGTGGCGAATATGGGCGATGTCGGCGCCGTTCACGAACGGCGGGTTCATCAGGATGCGGTCGAAGGTGCCAAGGTCGCCGTTGCATTCGAGAAAATCCGCCTGCCGCACCTCGGCGGCGACGTACTGGCGGCGCAGCGCCGCAGCCAGGCTGTGATTCTTTTCAACCACCACCAGGCGCCCGCCGGCGCCTAGCTTCCATTCGGTGCCGTCGTCATTAAACAGCGGGTCGAGGAGTCGGCCGGTCCCACCGCTCGGCTCAAGCACCGACTGGCCGGGCTCGATCTCGGCCAGGTCGACCATCCGGGCCGCCAGCTCGGCCGGCGTCGGGAAAAGCTGCGGCGCCGCGACAACCTGCACGCCCTGGCGAAGCTGTTCCTTCATCGCCGCGAACGGGCAGGGGGCGGCGATCGGCGGCTTGCCCGTGCTGCCGAACATGTCCAATTGACCGGCCGGCGCCGGCACCGCCGGCGGGGCCTGGTCGACCACCGCCGCCGCGATCGGGGCAGGGGATGTCACCGCCGCCGGTGTCGTGGTCACTTCCTCGCGGCTGCCGCCGGCTAGGTGCTCACGGTGCAGCCGGTCGTTCTGCTCGGCCTTAGTCTCTTCCCTGGTGTCGTCCTCGGGCGCCTTACGGAGGATAAACCCGGTCTGGTCGGCGGTTTCGAACAACAGCCCGGCGTCCCGCTTCGCCTGCACCTCGGCCGCCGTCATCACCAGCGCCAGCTTGTCAAAGGGAATGGTGCGGGTGAAATTCCGCCCGCCATTGCCCCAATTGTCGAGCACGGTCACGGTGACCTTGTTGACCTTCTGAATGTATGACCAACCGTTACGCGGCGAAGCCCAGCAACGGCAAGCACCGCCCTTTTCCGGGCCGGCTCTTTCGGCGAGCCCGAACCGCCGGCTGTTCCTTGTACTTGGCATGGCGAAGGGCACCGGCTGCACGGTCCTGCCAATAGGTCGAGGTCTGCCACAACCGCACCGCCTTGCGCATGCCGTTCTCGATCTTCTCGGCGTCCCGCCGCGCGTGGCGCTCGCTGTGATGTCCGACCAGGATGGGTTGCCCGAACGGAATGCCATCGGCGATCCGCTCCACCGCCTTGCGGGCGCCCTCGGCCTCCCGGCCGCGTCGCTCGCTGTAGTCGTCGAAACGGTCGGCCCGCTGCTCGGCCCGGTCCACCAAGGTGGTATCTTCGTCGTCGATCTCGCCGCACAGCTCGACAAGCAAATCCTCACGGCCAGGCGTCCACATGGGCGCCACAAAAAGATCCTGTCTCGGTGCCCACCGAAACCCGGCCGCCTTCACGCGGGCGTAGGTGTCGGCGCCCAGACGGGTCGAGGCATAGAGCCGCAGCTTGTTGTCGTCGGGCGAATAGGTGGCGCTCAGTGTGGTCATGGTCTGGTCTCTCCCTTAGTGGTCCGGCGAAGCGTGCCGCGCATGCTTCCCGGAGCCGGGCGACCGGCAGGGTTAGCAGAGGGAAGGGGTCGACCAGGTGGAGGGGGATCACCCACCGGCCCGGCCGGCGCCGCAGGCGAGATTTCGGCCTGCCGAAATTTTGGGGATACCACCTGGTCGACGCCGGGCTTGCCCGGCTGCCTGCCCCTTCCCGCCGCGAGGGGCGGCGCCCCTTAGCACCGGGGGCCTTGCCCCCAAAGACGGCGCGGCCGAAGGGCCGCATGGAGCACTTCCTGGAAACCAGCGCGACGAACTACCCGCGTCTTGCATACGCATCCATTATTGGATATAATTGCCGGAATGAATGGAGGCGCACCATGATGCAATTGTCCGAGGTGGAGCTGCAGAGCCTGGGCCGGTCATCCGAAATTCTGCAAACCCTGCAGGCCTGCATGGCGATCGAGCATGCGCCGGCCTTCCTGCTGATCGCCGTCCGGCAAGGTCTGTCCGTCCAGGATCTGGCCGACGCTCTGAAGGTGCCGCAATCGACCGCGAGCCGCTACGTCAAGGCCCTGGTCGGATATGAGTATCGCGAAGGTTCGCTCGGCAAGATCAAGTGGCAGATCGGCCACCGCGGTTATGGCCTGGTCGACCAGAAAATCAACGAGCAAGAGCCGCGCAAGCGAAGCCTGGTGTTGACCGAATATGGCCTCGCCCTGGTGCGCCGCCTGCAGGCGGTCGCCGCCGGCACGCCCGATGCAGCCCCGATGCCGGTTGGTCAACGACCAGCCGACCGGGTGATTCGCATCAGTGACGGCTCGCATCCGTTTGATGAGGAAGCGGGCAACCGCGCCGCCGCCCATGAATGAAAAGCCTGCCGGGGTCCGAAGACCACGGCAGGCCAAGAAAAGCGCCCTAAAAAGAGCTTCCGTTACGGCGGAACCGAGGGGCGGGCTTGCGCCCAACCCCTCGGCCGCCTTCACGTCTGGTCGTCCTCGGCCTTGCGAGCCAACAAGACCCTTAGCCACTTGGGCCACACGATCTCGATGCGGAAACGCTTTTCATCAATGAACAGATTGATGTCGGCGTCCGCGAGGACTACCATCAGTTCCAGCTTAAACGACTTGGACATCGTTCGAGCCTTTCCTGATTTGAGCCGGCGGGGACATCCGCCGGCTCTTTCACATTATGGCGCCTTATTGGCGAGCACTCGACCTAAAAACACACCCCGCGGTTGTTTCTACCCGATTAAGCGCAATTGTCGCCGATATTTTAGGGGCGCCCAGTCGAACTGGGCCGCCCTTTTTGGCCGCTTTTTTGTGACCCTTGCGCGCCGGAGCCAGCGTCATTGGAGCTATGACAAACGCGCCTTGGCTATTTTGGCTACATATGTCTAATATGGCTCATACGGTCTCATACGGTCTCACGCGGGCTCATGTCAGCTCACGCGACTCCACGCAAAACCATATAGGAGGGCGAAGGTATGCTTGCTATCGACACCCGGGAAGAAGACCGCGTCGATGTTGACCGGCTCCCGAGTCGGAAGTCGAGCGACGTCAAAAACAACTGGGGAGAAATCACCCGCACCGTCAACGATATTGGGCGTCTGGCCCTGACCACGCACGCCCGCGTCCAATACGTCATGCTTTCCGTCGGGACATATATTGATTTGGAAAAAAAGGCTCGTAACAACATTGATCATCAACGCCGCGCTCTCGATGAACTGCGGGCGCGCTTCGACACCGAATTGGCCGCGCTGCAGGCACCTGATGCAGCAGAACGAGTGGCTGGCCTCTTTGCCGCCAAAGGAAAACTAAAAACCAGGCCCAAAGTCGGGAGTTTTTGATGTCTGACGGACGACCATTCATCCTTGTGTTGGCGGGCGTCAACGGCGCCGGCAAGAGCTCGCTTGGCGGCGCCGCGGTCCACGAAGCCGGCCTCACCTGGTTTAATCCCGACACGGTCGCCCGTTCCGCCATGGACGACACCGGCATGTCCCAGCAAGAGGCCAATGCCTACGCCTGGGGCGCCGGCGTCGACCAACTGAAACAAGCCATCGTCGAACGCACCAACTTCGCGTTCGAAACCACCCTCGGCGGCAACACCGTTACCAGAATTCTGACCGAAGCGTCCGCCTCCCACGACCTTCAAATCTGGTACTGCGGGCTCAAGTCCCCCGAACTGCACATCCAACGGGTCGCCGAACGCGTCGCCCTCGGCGGCCACGACATCCCCGAAGAAAAGATCCGGGAACGCTGGTTGCACTCCATCTCCAATCTCATCAAGCTGCTCGACTACACAACAGAATTGCAGGTGTTCGACAACAGCACCCAAGCGGCCGACGGCGAAGACATCCCGGAACCGATCCTAGTCCTCCACTGGCAGGACGGCCATGTGCTGGAACCCGACCGCGGCGATCCCGCCACCATGGCCGAAGTGCCCGACTGGGCCAAGCCCATCGTCATGGCGGCCTTCGACCTCGCCGCCAAACTGCAAAAGGCCGGCTGACTTAACATCCAACGCTTCGTCAGGCCCAGCCACACAGCCGGCCACCCTTGGACATTGGACGAGCCATCACGCCATCGTCCAATGTCCAAGGGGCCCACCGAGCCCCTTCCGATCTTCGCTCCCCGGCTTTCCAGATCATCATCCGCGCCCGATCGGTCCCGAGGGCCCCAATCGCCGGCCAAGCGCCAGCAGCACCGCGGCCGACGATAGCGCCGCCGGCGACCTGGTGCCGGTCAGTCCGCGGCCACTGCCTCAATGGTAACCTGGCGGGCCGCCCGGTTGATAAAGGTGACGATCAGTCGGGCGTCGACCGGGTTCTGAACCTCCCCGATGAAGTGCCCCTCGGCGTCGTAAAGGCCGACCCGACCGGCGGCGCCTGGCCCAATGCGCCACGGTGGATCCGAGGCGTCCGGCGGGATCCGCCCGGCGTCGTCGAGCTGCTGGTGCAGCGCCTCGATCTCGCCGTCGATCATCACCAACCGCCTGGCCGTCGCCGCCCCGGCCGCCTGCAGGCGGCCGATCTCCTGGCGGGCGTGGGTCAGCCCTTCGCGGGCGTCGGCGGCGGCCTGCAGGTCGGCCGCCCGGTCGAGGCGGGCTTTGTAGTGATCGGCGTCGGTGCCGCGATCGTCCAAGTCCATCGTGTTGTTGAACCGGGCGCGGCGATCGGCGGCGGAGCCGCCATTGAATGGCGACCAGTTGCCGGCGACGGTCTCGTCGGCCAGGTCAAGAAGAATGAATTTGCGGCCGGTGCGCGCGCAGGTCTGTTCGAGAACCGGCGCCATCCACTTGTCCCACTTCGGTTCGATGACGAACAGTGTGTCACCGCGGATGATGGCTTGTCGCGCCGGTCAATCGGGTGTCCGATGGCCTCGACCCGCTGCCGGTCGATCATATCCAGAGTGACCGTTCCAAGGACGAGGTGGGTCAGGCCGAGGATCCCGTTCATCGGGGTGCGGATCTCGTGGCTCATATTGGCGAGGAAGGCGGATTTGGCGCGATTAGCGGCATCGGCCGCCTGCTTGCTTTCGCGCAATTGCCTTTCGGACTCGATGAGAGCCGTGACGTTGGTTCCGGTGCCCCGATACCCGGTAAACGTTCCGTCCGCGTCGAAAATCGGGATGCCGCTGATCCGCAGATATTTTCTGCCGCTATTGGTGTCGATGGGATAGTCGAAATTCCGAAAAGGCCGATGGGCGTGAAGGTGCTCAAGGTGGCGAGCAAGGACATCCGGATCAATCTCGACGATCAGGTCCTCGCGGCGCAGTCCGATCATCGAAGCCGGATCGCGATCGGTCACGTCCGCGAAGCGGTCCGAGAACCACGTAAAGCGCAAGTCCCTGTCCATTTCCCAGAACCAGTCTGAAGACGCCTCGGCGAACGTCTCGAACCGGTCCCGGCTTTCGCGGACCTGCCTCTCCAGCACACGCCGCTCGGTGATGTCACGCGACGAGTTGTAAAGGACACTCCGTCCATCAAGGTTGATCCGCAAGCCACTGCTGTCCGGTTAACTGAAGGAACAAAGCTCTGAAAGCCACGGATTGCGCGGGTTTCCGGCCGAAAATGGTCGGTGTCGACTTGAACTGGTTGTGGGCGCAGTCTCGCAGATTTTCCTGCGGAGACGGCCATGTACA
>CAIOJO010000301.1 GCA_903858635.1 uncultured Telmatospirillum sp.
CACATTGCTACAGATTTTTTCTGTCACCCTCTTCGAGAAAATCGATATGAAACAAGCGCTTACCATCAACGAATACAAACCCGATACTTCGCAAATAACTAACCAATTGAATCTATTCGCGTTTTAACCGGACAGCAGTGAAGTGACGTCCTTGTCGAGCTTGCCCTCCGCCTGGAAAATCTCGATGACCTTTTTCAGGCCGTCGATGACGCCCCGCTTGGTCTCGTTGCTGATTTCGATGGGAGGCGGAAGTTGGGGTAACGCCATTGCTTTTGGACCCAGACCTGAAACGGTGTAAAAAATCGCCCTAAAGCCATAACGGGTCAATACTTTTCGACGAGACCGCAGATTAGGCGGGGGGCGGCTCCGAATGCCATAGCCAAGTCAGCTCGTGCTTGTTCTGCGCCAGATGGAATAACGTCGCCCCGGGAACCGCAGCGAAACGGGCCGCCGTCTCGTGGTCGGTGTCGCGCTGGAACTTGATCGAGCACAACATGTTCCGGACCTTGCCCGAGTCCCGCCATTTCTCGGTCATTGCCCACAGGCGCTGCGGGTAGCAAATAACGTCGGAAAACAGCCAGTCGACCGCTGCGAAGCGGGTCGGGTCGAGGGAAAAGGCGCTGGCCTGGACGTATTCGACCCGCGGCAGGGCGGCGATGTGAGGGGCGAGCGGGGCCTTGTCGACGCTGATGACCCGGGCGCCCAATTCGTGCAGCACCCAGGTCCAGCCACCGGGCGAACTGCCGAGGTCGAGGCATAGTTGGCCGGCCAGCGGCCGGCAGCCGGTCACGGTAAACGCTTCCCACAGTTTGCGGTAGGCCCGGTTGGGCGGGTCGCTGCGGTTCTCGACGAACGTCGGGGCGCCATGGGCAAAGGGGCTGGAGCAGCGCGGCGCGGC
Organism: uncultured Telmatospirillum sp.; assembly: GCA_903858635.1. Classification (GTDB taxonomy): domain Bacteria; phylum Pseudomonadota; class Alphaproteobacteria; order Rhodospirillales; family Magnetospirillaceae; genus DUZF01. Next base: position 899 of record CAIOJO010000301.1, read on the forward strand.
GAGCAGGCTGTGTTCGTTTTCCAGGCACCACGAGCCGAGCGGCGCGGTGGGAACCGGCGCTCCGAACAGCAGCGGCTTGGCCGAGACCGGCGGCAGTTTCGCCGCGATCAGTTCGCTGCGGCGGTGCAGGTGAAAGGCATAGGCCACCCAGTTGCGCTGCATGGCCCGCAAGCCGCGGGCGGCATCGCCGATCGAGGCGATCGGCAGGCGAACCGGATCGAACCAGACATTCTGCGCCCAGGCGGCCGGGCGGGGTGGTCCCGCGGCCAGCACGAGGCGGCCATGCACCGAGACGACCTCGCCCAATTCGTGAATCAGGTCGTCGGTATAGCCTTCGGCGGCGAGATAGCCGGTGCAGCCGGTTGGTACACCGGCGGGTGTGTCGGGCCTGGCGTCAGAATCCGTTGGCAAAGGAACAGCCGCCGCCGGCACAGCCGCCGGCGGGGCAACTCGGGAAATCAGGGGCGCTGCCGGCGCCGCCGCGGGCCACGCTGGGGGCCATGATGGCTTTGCTGATCTTGCTGTCGCCGCAGGCCGGACAGGCGATCTCGCCGGCCGCGGCCTTGGTGTCGTAGTCGGCCGAGTTGGAGAACCATTCGTCGAAGACGTGTCCGTGGCTGCACTGCACGCTGTAGATGATCATGACGCGCTCCGAAAAAGGGGGCCGGCAAGGGTTCTATCGAACCGGCGGGCAATATGTCAACGCCGGCGCAACAGCAACACGGACGGACCCGGACCACAACGGACGTACACGGACGCGTGCCACGGGCATTGCGCCGGCCCCGCGCGATGGCGGCGCGAGGGCAAAGATGGCCTGCGGCGCTGGGGGTGCAGATCCAACAGATGGTGCCCTCGGTGACCGACAGCTCTGTCGAAGATACGCCGCGGCTTGCGCTGCCGACGGCGGCTTCAGCTTGGGTTGGCGACCCAGCCCCTAGCCCACGACGCGCTGCCCCGCCCACCGGCGCCTTCAAGCTCCGTCCGGCAGGCTTCGGCGAACCCGCGCAACGGATCCAGCGCATCCCGGTTGAGCATGGCGTGCAGTTCGTCCAGGGACTTGTTGGGCTCGTAATAGGATTGCATGACCTGCCGAGCGATCCGGTCGGCCTCGGCGACCACCGGCGGCGTCGACAGGATACGCATCCGGCTGATCAGGGCATAGAGCCGGATCGCCTCGCCGGGGTCCGGCGTATCTGAGGTGAGCGCGTGGATGTAGAGCGCCGACGCCTCACCGATGAACTCTCGGTACAGCTCCTGCCGCCGACCCTTGTCATGCAGCAGCTGCTGGGCCCGTGCCTGCGTCGTCTGACCAAGCCAGGTGGCGAAGAACGAAGTCAGGCCGCCGAGGGCCGACCCAGACAGCGCCGCAAGCGCCGGAAGCGATGTCGCATTCATGGCGGTCATCGCCCGAGCGAGATGCATTCGAAATTCGGGCGGGCCCCCGCGCGAATTTGCTTCAACTTGCCCGGGCGGCGAGCATCGAGCTGAACGATCTCATGCATGATTGACTCCTGTCACTGTTTCCTTGGACGAACCGGCAGGGGACAGCTCGGGCGCCTGCGCATCGGGCCGCTTGAGGCGGAACCAGGCGACGTAGAGTGCCGGCAGGAAGACCAGGGTCAGCGCTGTCGCGACTGCCAGGCCGCCCATGATCGCGTAGGCCATCGGACCCCAGAAGATGGTCGGCGCTATGGGGATCATGCCCAGGATCGCTGCGGCCGCGGTCAGCAGGATCGGCCGAAAGCGGTGCGTCGAGGCCTCGACCACGGCGTCCCACGGGTGGCGTCCGCGCGCCCGTTCGGTCTCGACCTGGTCGATCAGGATCACCGAGTTGCGGGCAATCATGCCGGTCAAGGCGAGCACCCCCAACATCGCCACGAAGCCCATGGGCTTGCCGGACAGCAGCAG
>CAIOJO010000302.1 GCA_903858635.1 uncultured Telmatospirillum sp.
CTTGAAGAGCACCGATTTGCCCTCCATCACCGGCTTGCTGGCCAGCGCCCCGAGGTCGCCGAGGCCGAGCACCGCCGTGCCGTTGGTGATCACCGCCACCAGATTGCCCTTGGCCGTGTAGTCATAGGCCAGGCTGGGGTCGCGGGCGATATGCAGGCAGGGAAAGGCGACGCCCGGAGAATAGGCCAGCGACAGGTCGCGCTGGGTGGTCAGCGGCTTGCTGGGGACGATCTCGATCTTGCCGGGCCGACCCGAGGCGTGCATCAGCAGCGTCTCGCGTTCGAGATCGATGATGTGGTCGGTGGCGTCGTCGTTCATTCGTGTGTCTCTCTCGGGAGGAGTGCGGCCGTTGGTGCCTTCTAGATCAGGCGGCCCGCTCGTTGGCATGGATATTGGTGGCGCCGTGGGCGGCCAGGATGGCCTTGGCCTTGGCCTCGCGGTCGGAGTCCGGGGCGTCGACCCACAGCAGGATGCTGCCTTTGGCCAGGGCTTGGGCGAATTCCTCGGCATGCGGGCGGGCGGTGATCTCGTTCATCAGTTCGACCACGGCGGCACCGCCCACGCCGGCGGCGATCAAGCCGCCGATGATGGCGCCGACCGGACCGGCGGCGATGGCGATCAGGCCGGCGGTGACCAGCGGGCCTTCGTATTTCAGCTCGCCGACCAAGCCGACCAGGCGGCTTTTCCAGGATTTCGCATCCGGTTGGGCAGCGTCGATGCTGTCATGGGAGGCAAGCAGGGAGAGGTCGGTGCGGGAAAAGCCGGCAGCCAGCAGATCCTGTATCGCGGTGTCGAAATCGGACCGGCTGGAGAAGATGCCGACCACCTCGCGACGGGAGGGGCGGGGGGTGTTGCTCACGATTTTTCTTCCTTCGCGTCAGGTTGTCATTGTGCCGGATAAGCGCGCCGATTCATAGCCCCTGCCGGACGCCCATGGTAAGGTGCGCGACATCAGGCCGGGGACGACGGCAAGAAAATGGACAGCGGGCGAAGTGATAGAACCGTGAACGAAACGACTGACACGGAGAGCGGGCCCGCGGCCTCGGACCTGGTGGAAGATGCCTCGCCGATGATGGCCCAATACTTGGCGATCAAGCGGCAGCATCCCGATTGCCTGCTGTTCTACCGCATGGGCGACTTCTACGAAATGTTCTTCGAGGACGCGGTCCAGGCGGCGGCGGCCCTGGACATCACCTTGACCAAGCGGGGGCGCTACGCGGGCCAGGATATCCCGATGTGCGGGGTGCCGGTGCACAGCCACGAGGGCTATCTGTCACGGCTCATCCGCAAGGGCATCAAGGTCGCGGTTTGCGAGCAGATGGAAGATCCCGCCCTGGCCCGCAAACGGGGTGGCAAGGCGGTGGTCGAACGGGCGGTGATCCGCGTCGTTACCCCTGGCACCATCACCGAGGAGACGCTTCTCGATGCCCGGCGCCACAATTACCTGGCGGCGATGGCCGAGGCGCATGGCGCCCTTGGTCTGGCCTGGCTCGACATGTCGACCGGCGATTTCCAGGTGCAGCCGGTCAGTCCCAAAACGGTGGGCGCGGCGCTGGCCCGGCTGGCCCCCGGCGAGCTCCTGGTGTCGGAGCGCCTGCTGCAGCAGCCGGCCCTGTTCGAACTGTTCCACGACTGGCGGCCGGTGCTGACGCCGCTGCCGGCGGCGCGGTTCGATTCGGAGAATGCCCGGCGCCGGCTCGAGGCCCTCTACGGGGTGCGGGCGCTCGACGGCTTCGGCGCCTTCGGGCGGGCCGAACTGGCCGCCGGCGGCGCCCTGCTCGATTACGTCGAGCTGACCCAGAAGGGGCGCCTGCCGCGCCTCGGCCTGCCGCGCCGGCTGTCCGAAGGGGCGCTGATGGAGATCGACGCGGCGACCCGGCGCAATCTGGAATTGGCCGAGACCCTGAGCGGCGAACGCCGCGGCAGCCTGCTGTCGGTCATCGACCGCACGGTGACTGGCGCCGGTGGCCGCCTGCTGGCGGCGCATCTGGGGGCGCCGTTGACCGACCCGGCGGCCGTCGACGACCGTCTGGACATGGTGCAGTTCTTTGTCGATCGCCATGGTCAGCGCCAGGAGCTGCGCCAGCGGCTGGCCCGTTGTCCCGATGTCGAGCGGGCCCTGTCGCGGCTTACCTTAGGCCGCGGCGGCCCGCGTGACCTGGCGGCGGTGCGGGACGCTCTGGCCGAGATTCCGGTGCTCAAGGCGGCCCTGTTGACCGGGGGCCTCGACGCCCCGCCGGCCGGAATCCGTGCCGCCGCCCGCGACCTGGGCGAGCATGGCGGCCTGGTCGACCGCCTGGCCAGGGCGCTGGCCGCCGAACTGCCGCTGCTGGCCCGCGACGGCGGCTTCATCGCCGCGGCCTATCACCCCGGCCTCGACCAACAGCGGAGCTTGCGCGATGAAAGCCGCCGCCTGATCGCCGGCCTGCAGGCCGGCTATATCGAGGCGAGCGGCGTGGCGGCGCTCAAGATCAAGCACAACAACGTCCTCGGCTACCATATCGAGGTGCCGCCGAAGCAGGCCGAGCGGATGGGCGAACCGTTCATCCACCGGCAGACCATCGCCTCGTCGGTGCGCTTCACCACGGTCGAGCTGGGCGAGCTGGAGGGCCTCATCCGCGGCGCCGCCGACCGCGCCCTGGCGGTCGAGCTCGAGCTGTTCGCCGATCTGGTCGGCGAGGTGGTGGGGCGAGCCGACGACATCGCCCTGGCGGCCCGCGCCCTGGCCGCCATCGACGTCGCCGCCGGGCTGGCCGAATTGGCCGTCGATCGGCGCTACAGCCGACCCGTGGTCGAGGCCGGCACCGCCTTCTCGATCAAAGGCGGCCGTCACCCGGTGGTCGAAGCGGCGCTGAGCGAGGCTTTCGTCGCCAATGATTGCGATCTCGCCGAAAGCCAGCGGCTGTGGCTGCTGACCGGCCCCAACATGGCCGGCAAATCGACCTTCCTGCGGCAGAACGCGCTGATCGCGGTGCTGGCCCAGATGGGCAGCTATGTGCCGGCCGAGCAGGCCCGCATCGGCGTGGTCGATCGCCTGTTCAGCCGGGTCGGCGCCGCCGACGACCTGGCCCGCGGCCGGTCCACCTTCATGGTGGAAATGGTCGAGACGGCGGCCATCCTCAATCAGGCCGGTCCGCGTGCCCTGGTCATTCTGGACGAGATCGGGCGCGGTACCGCGACCTTCGACGGGTTGTCCATCGCCTGGGCGGTGGTCGAGCATCTGCACGAGACGACCCGCTGCCGCGCCCTGTTCGCCACCCATTATCACGAGCTGACCGCCCTGGCGGCCAAACTGCCGGCCCTGGCCTGCCATTGCATGCGGGTCAAGGAGTGGCAGTCCGAGGTGGTCTTCCTGCATGAGGTGGGGGCCGGGGCGGCGGATCGCTCCTACGGCATCCACGTGGCGCGGCTGGCCGGCCTGCCGGCGGGCGTCCTGGCCCGCGCCGAGACTATCCTGCACAGCCTGGAAACGGGCGAGCAGTCTTCGGCGGTGGCCAAGCTGGCCAACGACCTGCCGCTGTTCGCGGCGGCGGCGCGGCAGGCGCCACCGCCGCCCCGTCCGCCCGAAGTTCCTGCGGCCGTGCGGGCCTTGGCCGACATCAACCCCGACGAACTGACGCCGCGCCAGGCCCTCGATGCCCTCTATCGCCTGAAGGCTTTGGCCGAGTAGGGCATTAGCGGTATTGACGATCCCCGCCGCTTTCTTCCTGGCGCGCAAGGCAGCGGCATACCTCAGACCACTGCCGCCAACCGTCGCCCGTGACCCAAATGCGACGTTCGACCGCGACATCGTCATGATGGGTGGCGTGACGAACACTAAGCCAAAGGTACGGTGACGGCGAACAACGCCCCCTTGCCCTCGCGGGACCGCACCGTGATCTTGTGGTCGAGTCGGCGCGCTATCCTTGCAACAATCGTAAGGCCGATGCCGAGGCCGCCACCTGGGTCCATGACTTCATCGCCTCGGTAGAATTCATTAAATATTTCGCCGATTTTATTCTCTGGGATGCCCCTCCCTGTGTCCCAAACGTCGATTCGCAAAGAATTCCCACGCCGCCGACACCCAACGAGGATACCTCCTCGATCCGTGTATTTGATGGCGTTGATCGTCAGGTTGCGAACGATCCGTTTCAGCAGGACCGGATCACTGCGGATCATTTCGGCGCACGGGCGAATTCGTAGTCGGAGTCCCTTGGCCGCTGCCATGGCGTCGAAATTCTTGACGTTGCGGCCCACGACCGTATCGGCCGTAAATTCCTTTACATGAACTGCAATCTCACCGGACTCCACGGTGGCAAGGTCCGTCAGCGAGGTCAGTAATTCCTCCGCCGATGAGAGCGCATGGGCAATCGCCTTAGCGGCTTCGACGCCCTTTTCATCACCGTAGAAACTCAACCGGTCCTGAACCATGCTTTGAAAGAACACCATGGCTTGAAGTGGCTGCCTAAGGTCATGACCAGTGGAGGCCAATAATCGTGTCTTGTTACGATTTGCCTCCTCAGCCTGGGCGCGGGCGTCATCTGCCTGGGTCAGCGCATCCTCCGCCTGGGTGCGGGCGTCGTCGGCTTGAGTGCGCAAGTCCTCCGCCTGGGCGCGGGCGTCGTCGGCTTGAGTGCGCAAGTCCTCCGCCTGGACACGGGCGTCGTCGGCTCGAGTGCGCAAGTCCTCCGCCTGGGCGCGGGCGTCGTCGGCTTGAGTGCGCACGTCCTTGGCCTGGGCACGGGCGTCGTCGGCTTGCGTGCGGACATCCCTAGCCTGGGTGCGGGCGTCGTCGGCTTGAGTGCGTGCATCATCGGCCTGGGTGCGGGCGTCGTCGGCTTGAGTGCGCAAGTCCTCAGCCAGGGCGCGGGCGTCGTCGGCTTGAGTGCGCAAGTCCTCAGCCAGGGCGCGGGCGTCGTCGGCTCGACTGCGCACGTCCTTGGCCAGGGCCCGGGCATCATCGGCCTGGGCCAGCGCATCCTCAGCCAGGGCGCGGGC
>CAIOJO010000303.1 GCA_903858635.1 uncultured Telmatospirillum sp.
CATCGCCGATGATCACGAGCTTTTCCGCGAGGGACTTCGGTGCGTTCTGCACGATCTCGGCAGCCGGGTGGTGATCGTCGAAGCCAGCGACTATCCCGGCGCAATCGCTTGCGTGGAAGCCGAACAGGACATCGACCTCGTCTTGTTGGATCTGGGCATGCCGGGAATGGCGTGGAGCGAGGGCATCCCCTGCCTTCGCCAGAGTCTCGACGCTCATGTTCCCATTGTGATCCTGTCCGCGTCCGACGACCGCACCAATGTGCAGCAGTCGATCAGCCTGGGGGCGGCCGGATTCATTCCGAAAACCTCCAGCGGTCGGGTCATGATCAGCGCGCTGCGCCTGGTGCTCGATGGCGGCGTCTATCTGCCGACCACAATGTTGGCCGAAACAGCGCCTGTCGCGGACCAGGCGAACGGCTTGCACGGCACCCGCGACGGGCTGACGCCGCGCCAGCGCGAGGTCATGGATTTGCTGGCCCGGGGCCAATCGAACAAAGAAATCGCGCGTGTCCTCAATCTCGCCGAAGGCACGGTCAAGCTGCATGTGACGGCTATCTTGAAAGCCTTCAATGTCAACAACCGAACGCGAGCGGTCGTCGCGGCTCAGACAGCTTTGGCGAGAGGCGGCCGAACCGTGGCGCATCTCGTTTGAGGATCCGTAAGGTTACGCCCACACCCACTCGGTTCTGGGCGCAGATGCCGAGCGCGGCCGATCTGCCGGCTTTCGTGATGCAGTGAGGGGTGCCGAGGGCATACTTGCAGGCGCCGGCGGGCGCGACCATCTGAATCGTCGCGGTGGCCTCCTGCCTCCGAGCATCTTTGTCGTGCAACGCCCATGGACAGTCGAAGCATCCCATCCGGTGGGGGCCGGCGGCGGGCCTTGTTCCACCCGAAAGGGCGCCAGGTCGACCCTGGAGCGCTGGCGGAAGTGCGGACTCTGCTGGGTGACCGGCCGCGCCGGCGCGACCTGCTGATCGAACACCTGCATCTTCTGCAAGACCGCCATCATGCCCTGTTCGCCCGGCATCTGACGGCACTGGCCGAGGAAATGCGCCTATCCCTGGTCGAGGTCTACGAGGTCGCCTCCTTCTATGCCCATTTCGACATCGTCATGGAGGACGAGACACCGCCGCCGCCCCTGACCGTGCGCGTCTGCGACAGCCTGACCTGCGCCTTGTTCGGGGCGCAGGATCTGCTCGAACGGTTGCCCGCCGCGCTGGGTCCGGCGGTGCGGGTGGTGCGCGCCCCTTGCATGGGCAATTGCCAGCAGGCGGTCGCCGCCATGGTCGGCCAGGCGCTGCACGGGCCGGCCACGGTCGAGGGCATCATCGCCGCGGTGGCCGAGGACCGCACCCGACCGCTCATCCCCGAGTATCGTTCGCTGGACGCCTATCGGGCCGATGGCGGCTACCGCCTGCTCGAATCCTGTCTGGGCGGGGTCACCAGCGCCGAACAGGTCATCGCCACCCTCGAAGCCTCGGCCCTGAAAGGGCTGGGCGGGGCCGGCTTTCCCACCGGCCGCAAATGGCGGGCGGTCCGCGCCGAAGCGGGACCGAAGCTGCTGGCCGTCAATGGCGACGAAGGCGAGCCGGGAACCTTCAAGGACCGTCATTTCCTCGAGACCGATCCGCATCGCATGCTGGAAGGAATGCTGATCGCCGCCTGGGCGGTCAATGCCGCCGAGGCCTACATCTACCTGCGCGACGAATACCCGCAATGCCGCGAAATCCTGTCGCGGGAGCTGGTCCGGCTCGACCAGGCGGGCCTGACCCAAGGCATCGCCATTCACCTGCGGCGGGGCGCCGGGGCTTATATTTGCGGCGAAGAATCGGCCATGCTGGAAAGCATCGAAGGCAAGCGCGGCCTGCCGCGCCACAAGCCGCCCTATCCCTCGCAAGTCGGGTTGTTCGGCCGCCCGACCCTGATCAACAACATCGAGACCCTTTATTGGGTCCGCGACATCGTCGACAAGGGTCCGGACTGGTTCGCCGGTCAAGGACGGCGAGGTCGCAAGGGACCGCGCAGCTTCTCGGTCTCGGGCCGGGTCAAGCGGCCGGGGGTGAAGATCGCCCCGGCCGGCATCACCGTCCGCGAACTGATCGACGAGCAGTGCGGCGGCATGCTCAATGGCCACCGCTTCAAGGCCTATCTGCCGGGCGGCGCCTCGGGCGGGATCCTGCCGGCCGGGCTGGGCGACCTGCCGCTGGATTTCGGCACCCTGGAAGCCGAGGGCTGTTTCATCGGCTCGGCGGCGGTCATCGTGCTGTCCGACCAGGACGATATGAAACAGGTGGCCCTTAACCTGCTCGAATTCTTCGAAGACGAGAGCTGCGGCCAATGCACGCCCTGCCGGGCCGGCACCGAGAAAGCGGTCCAACTGATGTCGGCGCCGCAATGGGACAAGCCGCTGCTCGAGGAACTGGCGCGGGTGATGACCGACGCCTCGATCTGCGGCCTCGGCCAGGCCGCGATGAATCCGGTGAAGACGGCACTGAAGCATTTCCCGCAGGAGACGGCGTGAAGGCCGGCGGAAGAGAGCCATGGACGACGGCAGGCTGACAGACGAACGAGTGCGTTTCTCCCTCGACGATGCCGAGGTCGAGGCATTGCCGGGCGAAACCATCTGGCAGGTGGCGCGGCGCCACGGCACCGAAATCCCGCATCTGTGCTACCGGCCGACCCCGGGCTATCGCCCCGACGGCAATTGCCGGGCCTGCATGGTCGAAGTGGAAGGAGAGCGGGCCTTGGTCGCCTCCTGCATCCGCCAGCCACGCGCCGGCATGAAGGTGCGCACGGCCAGTGAACGGGCGGTCTTCGCGCGGCGGATGGTGTTCGAACTGCTGGTCGGCGACCAGCCGGCCAGGGCCGCCGCGCCGGATCCGGCATCCCGATTCTGGCGCTGGGCGGATCGCCTCGGGGTCGACCACAGCCGCTTCCCGGCCCGCCCCCAGCCGCAGCCCGATCGCAGCCATCCGGCGATGGCGGTGAATCTCGACGCCTGCATCCAATGCACCCTTTGCGTCCGCGCCTGCCGCGAAGTGCAGGTCAATGACGTCATCGGGATGGCGCGGCGGGGGCATCACGAGAAGATCGTCTTCGACTTCGACGATCCGATGGGACGGAGCACCTGCGTCGCCTGCGGCGAATGCGTGCAGGCCTGCCCCACCGGGGCCCTGATGCCGGCCACGCTGGTCGACGCCGACAACCGGTTCGCCGGAGCCGTCGACCGCAGCGTCGACAGCGTCTGTCCCTATTGCGGCGTCGGCTGCCAGATCACCTATCGGATCAAGGATGACGTCATCCGCGCCGTCGATGGCCGGGACGGCCCGGCCAACCGCAATCGGCTCTGCGTCAAGGGCCGCTTCGGCTTCGACTATGTCGGTCATGGCGACCGCCTGACCGAGCCGCTGATCCGGCTGTCCGGGCGGCCGAAGAACCCGCACGAGCGGATCGATCCGGGCAACCCGTTCAGCCATTTCCGCCGGGCCAGCTGGGACGAGGCGCTCGACCTTGCCGCCGCCGGCCTCCAGGCGATCCGCGACCGGCATGGCGGGCGGGCGCTGGCCGGGTTCGGCTCGGCCAAATGCTCGAACGAAGAGGCCTATCTGTTCCAGAAGCTGGTCCGTACCGGTTTCGGCAGCAACAACGTCGACCATTGCACCCGGCTGTGCCACGCCTCGTCGGTGGCGGCGCTGATGGAAGGGATCGGTTCGGGCGCGGTGACGGCGCCGTTCACCGCCGCCGCCGATGCCGACGTCATCATCGTCATCGGCGCCAACCCGACCGAAAACCACCCGGTGGCGGCCACCTTCTTCAAGAACGCGGCGAAACGCGGGGCCAGCCTGATCGTCATGGATCCGCGCGGCCAGGTGCTGCGGCGCTACGCCAAGCATATGCTGCAGTTCACCCCCGGCAGCGACACCGCGCTGTTGAACGCGCTGCTCCATGTGATCATCACCGAGGGCCTGTACGACCGCCAGTATGTCGAGGCCCATACCGAGGACTTCGCGGCGCTGCAGCGGAATGCCGCGGCCTATCCGCCGGAGCGGATGGCGCCGGTCTGCGGCATCGATGCCGACACCCTGCGGACGGTGGCGCGCAGCTACGCCCGGGCCCGCACCGCCATCATCTTCTGGGGCATGGGCATCTCCCAGCATGTGCATGGGACCGACAACGCCCGCTGCCTGATCGCCCTGGCCCTGATTACCGGCCAGATCGGCCGCCCCGGTACCGGGCTGCACCCCCTGCGCGGCCAGAACAACGTGCAGGGAGCCTCGGACGCCGGGCTGATCCCGATGGTCTTTCCCGACTACAAGTCGGTGGCGAACGATGCGATCCGTCGCTTCTATGAACAGCTGTGGGGCCGGCCGCTCGATCCGACGCCCGGATTGACCGTGGTCGAGATCATGACGGCGATCCACCAGGGCGATATCCGCGGCATGTACATCATGGGAGAGAACCCGGCCATGTCGGATCCCGACCTGCAGCATGCCCGGGAAGCCTTGGCCAAGCTGGAGCATCTGGTGGTGCAGGACCTGTTCCTCACCGAAACCGCCGGCTATGCCGATGTGGTGCTGCCTGCCTCGGCTTGGCCGGAGAAGGACGGCACGGTCACCAACACCAATCGCCAGGTGCAACTCGGCCGTCAGGCGCTGCCGCTTCCCGGCAATGTCCGCCAGGATCTGTGGATCATCCAGGACATCGCCCGGCGGATCGGCCTGCCGTGGGATTACCCCCATCCGCGCGACGTCTTCGCCGAGATGAAGCGCGCCATGCCGTCGCTGGCCAACATCACCTGGGAGCGACTGGAACGCGAGTCGTCGGTCACCTATCCCTGTCCGGCCGAGGACCGTCCAGGCCAGGATATCGTCTTCGGCGACGGCTTCCCGACCGCCAACGGGCGAGCCCGGCTGGTGCCGGTCGAGGCCTTGCCGCCGGGCGAAGTGCCCGATAGCGAATACCCGATGGTGCTGTCCACCGGCCGCCAGCTCGAGCATTGGCACACCGGCGCCATGACCCGCCGAGCCAGCGTGCTGGACGACCTGGAACCCGAGGCGGTCGCCATTCTGTCGCCGGCCGATCTGGCCCGTCTCGGTATCGGTCCGGGAGAACGCATCCGGGTCACCACGCGGCGCGGCGCCATCGAATTGCTGGCCCGGTCCGACCGGGCCATTGCCCCGGGGATGGTATTCATCCCCTTCTGCTACGCCGAAGCCGCCGCCAACATCCTCACCAACCCGCAGCTCGACCCGATCGGCAAGATCCCCGAGTTCAAGTTCTGCGCCGCCCGCGTCGACAAGACTGCGGCCGGCGACTGAGCCCCTCTCCCGCATAACGGGAGAGGGGCAATCCGCCCACGCGAATTAAAACTCACTTGCAGATTATGGGTATTCCGGTGTTAGATGAAAGTAATCCGCATTTGCGCATTTTTGGCTAAAAGATGAACACCTCCCTCGCCGCCACGTTGGATCGCAAACCATGGACCATCGCCCTGGCGGTGATGGGGCCTGGCATTATCGTGATGCTGGCCGACACCGATGCCGGCAGCATCATCACGGCGGCACAGAGCGGTGCCCAGTGGGGATACCGCCTGCTGCTGCTGCAGGCCATCCTGATACCCGTCCTTTACGTGGTGCAGGAGCTGACCGTGCGGCTCGGCCTGGTCACCGGTCGTGGCCATGGCGAATTGATCCGCCAACATTTCGGCAGCAGATGGGCCTGGTTGTCCTGCTCGACCCTGCTGCTGGCCTGCATCGGCGCCCTGGTCACCGAGTTCAGCGGGGTCGCCGGGGTCGGCAAGCTGTTCGGCATCCCCGCCTGGGCCAGCATGACCATGGTGGTCGGCGGGATGACGGCGATCATCTGGACCGGTTCCTACCGTTCGGTCGAGCGCGTGGCGGTGGCATTCGGCCTGTTCGAGCTGGCCTTCCTGTATGTAGCGCTGCGGTCCAATCCCGATCCGGTGGCCCTGGCCGCGGGAATCCGGCAGATCCCGACCGACGGCAAATTCTTCTATCTGGTGGCCGCCAATATCGGCGCGGTGATCATGCCTTGGATGATCTTCTTCCAGCAGTCGGCGGTGGTCGAAAAAGGTCTCGGCCCCGACTATCTGCGTCTGGCCCGGCGCGAGACCGCGGTCGGCGCGGTGGTCACCCAACTGGTCATGGCTGCCGTCCTGGTCGCCGCCGCCGCGACCATCGGCACCAGCAACCCCAATGCGCCGCTGGACACCGTGCAGCAGATTTCCGACACCCTGGTCCCCTTCCTCGGCTGGAAGGTCGGCCGCGCCGTCTTTGCCGCCGGGATGCTGGGTGCGGCGATGGTCGCCGCCATCGTCGTCTCGCTGACCGCCGCCTGGGGCGTCGGCGAGGTCGCCGGCTATCGCCGTTCGCTGGCCGACCATCCCCTCGATGCGCCGTGGTTCTACGGCATTGTCACCGGCTGCCTGGTGCTGAGCGGCGTTTTGGTGGCGTCCGAGACGATCAACCTGATCGACCTCAGCGTCGGCATCCAGGTGGTCAACGCCCTGCTGCTGCCGGTGGTCCTCGGCTTCCTGTTCGCCCTGTCCCGCAAGGCCTTGCCGGCCCCCTACCGACTGACCGGTCCCTACGCCTGGCTGGTCGGCACGATCATCGTCGTGACCTCGGCCTTCGGCGTGTTTTCCGGCATCTTCGGGATCATCGGGTAGAGCGACGCCCGCTTCAGCGGGGCGCCGCCACCCAGGTGACCCGATTGCGGCCGCTCTTCTTGGAGTCGTACAGGGCGAGATCGGCCCGGTGCAGAAGGACGTCGAGGCTGTCGGAGTCGGTCACTTCGGTAACGCCGACGCTGACCGTCAGGCCGACGAAGTCGAGCATCGTCCCCCGGATCGGCACCTGAACCTTGCTGACCGCCTCGCGCAGGCGTTCGGCCAGGTCGCGCGCCCCCTTCCCATCGGTATCGGTCAGCAGCACGGCGAATTCCTCGCCGCCCAGCCGGCCGAACACGTCGCTGTCGCGCAGGGCCGATTGCGCCACGCTGGCCAGGGCGATCAGCACCTCGTCGCCGATCTGATGGCCATAGGTGTCGTTGATCCGCTTGAAATGATCGACGTCGATCATCAGAAGCGACAGGTGATGACCGTAGCGCCGGGCCCGCTGGAACTCGCGGCCGGCCAATTCGAGGAAATGGCGGCGCGTCAGAACCCCCGTCAGCGAATCGGTGGTGGCCAGCCGATGCAGTTCCTGATTGACCCGTTCCTCGTTCAGCACTTGGCCGGCCCAGCGGGACAACAGCCGCATGAACTCGAAGTCCTGGTCATCGAACTCGCCCGCGTAAGCGCTTGGCGAGGCGAAACAGATGGTGCCGTAGGGTTGCCCCTGCACCGACAGCGGCACCCCGATATAGGCGCCCAGACCGAATGCCTTGCGACTGGGATGGTCGGCCAGCGGCGAGGCGGCGACGTCCCCCAAGGCCAGGACATTCCTGGTGTTCAGGGTCGCCGCGCAGAAGGTGTTCTCGAGATCGAAGACGGCGCCCGGCGCGACCGCATGGCCGGGCGGGGCGAAACAATGTTCGACCGTGAAGTCGTCGCCGGTGACGCGGCTAAGAACGCCCAGCTCCAGGCCGAAATGTTCGGCCCCGAGATTCAGCGCCGATTTCAGCTTTTCCCGCGCGTTGCTGCCGCCGAGGGCGGCGATGTCGTTCAGCAGGCGAAGGCTGCGGTTGACGATGGCCAGGCGCTGCCGCTGCCCGGCCAACCGGCGCGCATCGTCGGCCAGGGCGATCTGGTAGCGCCGATTGGCCCGGGTCGCCCTCATCAGCAACGCCGTCCCCAGCATGATCAGCAGGGTGAGCCCGCCGCCGCCGACGAAAAGAGAGGTACGGCGCTCGTTATGGGCGGCGAACACCTCGCTCTCACCCAAGGCGACGACGACGACCAGGGGATATTCGGCAAGCCGCCGATAGGCCGCCAGATAGGTTCCCGATCCCGTCACGCTTTGCGCCCGGTACCCTCCGACGAGCGGCGCATTCGGCTCGAGATACGGGCGGCCGGGTCCCACTTGCTTGCCGATCCGGAGATCGCTTGCCATGCCGCCGCGGGCCCGGATGATCCCGTCCAGTCCGACCAACGCGATGAAGCCGTGATTGCCGAGATCGGCCTCCTGGTAAAATCGCGACAGATGTTCGGGATCGATGGAGATGACGATGACGCCGCCGAAGGATCCGTCGCGGTTGGTGATGCGACGGGTGAACCGCAGCGACCATAGCCCGGTGACGCGACCGCGCAGCGGCGGGCTGACTCGCAGGGTGTCCTGGATGTGGTCACGGTGAAAGGCGAAGTACTCGCGTCCGTTGACCTCGGCCGAATCGGTGACCCCGGCCAGATTGCTGGCGGCAAAGCGGCCGTCGGGGCCAATGATACCGATCTGCACCAGGATATCGCTCTGATAGGCGCTGCCGAGAATTGTCGCCTTCTTCAGGAAGTCGGCGTGATCGTCGAGCCATTCGTCGCGCAACAGCAGCAAGGAATGATCGACGTCCCTGATGATGGAGCTCACATGCTTCTCGGCCGCAAGCGCCAGATTGGCCACATTGGTGGAGGCGGCGGCGCTGGTTTCGCGGTAACTGCGCTCGACCTCGAAGACCAGCACACCCCACAATGCGCCCACCAGCAGTACGGCAGTCAGGACGAGGGCCGCCGGAGAAAGGCCTGACGGAGGACGGGAGGGCATCGACGAAAACAACAGTCCGCGCTGGAATTACATGTTTTACAATTTCTCAGGCGCCGCTTGTCTTACAAGTATCCTGATCAGATATTCTAGGGCCTGAATCGCCCGGTGGACAAGGTAAATAATCGGCGAGAAATTATCCGGCAGCCTGGCTACTTTGTAATTGGACCAACCGCAGGTAAAGACACTGAGGAAAGCAATATGCTGGTGTCCCGCCAAGCCACTTGTTGCTAGATTGGCGTCATTGGGGAACGGGGAAGCTGGGTGCGCTCGATGGCCGAACCATCGGACTCGACCCGCAAGGGGTGACGATGAATCAGCGGCTTCGACTGGGGATTATGGCGTGGCTTGTCCTGCTATCGCTGTTTTCCGTAGTCCCCGTCGCCTTGTTTTCCGCGTTCACCATCTACCGGTTGGGCATGTCCCAACAGGCGGCCCTGACCCAGGACGTGATGCATCGCTCCCTCTCGGTGGCCGACACCATCGAGCAGCGCCTGGGCGCCATGGTCGCCGCGTTGAATGCCCTGGCCCAGTCGGACGCGGCATTGCAGGGCGACGTAGCGGCCCTTTACCGGCATGCCCAGCGGGTGCTGGCCGATATGCCCGACGTCAAGCTCATCGTGCTGCTCGACGCCGCCGGACGGCAGGTCTTCAACACGGCGATCCCCTGGGGAATGGCGACTCCGACCAATGCCGTTCCCGAGGTAGTGACGGAAGTGTTCCGCACCAAGCGCGCCGCCCTTTCGGATCTTTACGTCGGCACGGTGATCCGTCACCCCACCGTTTCGGTCAATGTTCCCGTCATCGTCGACGGGCGCGTCACCTATTGCCTGCGCATGGCGGTCCTGTCCGACACCTTCAGCCAGCTGCTGGCCCGGCAGGAAATACCGGAACAATGGACGGCGGCCCTGGTCAGTCAGTCGGGAACCATCATTGCCCGCAATCGATTGGCGGAACGATTCGTCGGCACCAGGAGCGCCCCCTCGGTCCTCCAGGCGATTGTCCGCCGGGACGAAGGCATCTTCGATTCGGTGACCCACGAAGGTGTCGCGGTCAGGGCGGCGGTGGCGCCCATTCCCTCGTGGAACTGGGCGATCGCCATCGGCGTGCCGACCGATTCGCTGACCTCCGGCCTCCGCCGTTCCCTGTCGGCGATGGCCGTCGGCGGCGTCGGCCTCCTCGCCTTCGGCCTGGTGGTCGCCTACTGGGTGTCGCGCCATCTGGCCCGTCAGGTGGTCGGCGCCAAGGCGGCGTCGGCCGCCCTCGGCAGCGGCTCCGCTCCCGTCCTGCCGCCGACCCATATCCGCGAACTCGACGAACTGGGCGTTGCCCTCGGTTCGGCCAGAACCCGCGAGGAACAGGTGACTACCGCGCTTTCCGCCAGCAAGGCGATGGAAACCAAGCTGGCACGGCTGGTCGACGAACTGCAGCAATCCGGGGAACGCTACCGACTGCTGTTCAACGGCAGCAATGACGCGGTGCTGGTGCATGCCGCCGATCCCACGACCGGCGACCCCATCAGCTGCTTCACCGAGGTCAACGACATCGCCTGCCAGCGTCTCGGATACAGCCGGGAGGAGCTGATGCGGATGGGCCCCGACGACCTGGCCGGCGCACACAGCATCGCCGGCGGCTCGTATCGTAGACGGCTGGCGGAAGAAAAGACCGCGGTGTTCCAGCGGATCCATGTCGCCAAGGATGGCCACCTGATCCCGGTGGAGGTCAACGCCCGGCTGTTCGAACTGCAGGGCAGGACCATGGTCCTCTCGGTGACGCGCGACATCACCGAGAGGAAACTGGCCGAGGAAGCCCTCGCCAAGGAAGCCAAGCGCTTCCAGGCCATCCTGAAGACCGCCAGCGATGGCATCCATGTCCTCGACATGAAGGGTCGCCTGATCGAGGCCAGCGATTCCTTCCTGCGCATGCTGGGCTACAGCGAAGCCGAGGCGAAGCACCTCAACGTCGCCGACTGGGACGTGCAGTTCGCCAAACCGGAGATTCTTTCCAAGATCTCCGGAATGATGACCGAGGCGACGACGTTCGAGACCAAGCATCGGCGCAAGGACGGCATCGTCTTCGACGTCGAGATCTCGGCCCGCGGGGTCGAGCTCGACGGCAAGCGTTACCTCTACAATTCGTCGCGCGACATCACCAGCCGCAAGGCGGCCGAAGCCGAGATCGAGCAACTCGCCTTCTATGACACCTTGACCCAGCTGCCGAACCGCCGCCTGCTGATCGAGCGTCTCGGCCAGGCCAAGGCGCTGAGCCACCGCACCGAAGACTACGGGGCGCTGATCTTCATCGACCTCGACAACTTCAAGACCCTCAACGACACCCTGGGCCACAAGGTCGGCGACCTGCTGCTGGGCGAGGTGGGGACCCGCCTGCGCTCCTGCGTCCGCGAAGCCGATACCGTGGCGCGGTTGGGCGGCGACGAATTCGTCATCATGCTGGGCGATTTGAGCCCCAAGATCGACGAGGCCGCCACCCAGGCCGAAGCGGTCGGCGACAAGGTCCTGAGCCTGCTGGGGCAGCCCTATGTCCTGGCCGGCCGCACCCACCACAGCACGGCCAGCCTTGGCATCACCCTGTTCCGCGACAAGGAGTCCTCCAACGACGACCTCCTGAAGCAGGCCGACCTCGCCATGTATCAGGCCAAGGCGGCGGGGCGGAATACCAAGCGCTTCTTCGATCCGGAAATGCAGGCCAGCCTCGCCGCACGCTCGGCCCTCGAAAACGATCTGCGCCGGGCCACCACCGAACAGGAACTGTTCCTGCATTATCAGCCCCAGGTCGACCGATCGGGCGGCTTGCTCGGCGCCGAATGCCTGGTCCGGTGGCGGCATCCGCAGCGCGGCCTGGTCATGCCCGGCGAGTTCATCCCCCTGTCGGAAGAGTCGGACCTGATCCTGACCATCGGCCACCAGGTTCTGGAGATGGCCTGCGCCCGCCTGGTGGCATGGAGCGACGATCCGGCCACCCGTGGCTTGAACTTGGCGGTCAATGTCAGCGCCCGACAATTCCGCCAGCCGCAATTCGTCGACAATGTGCGCTCGGTGGTCAGGCGAACCGGCGCCAACCCGTCCCTGCTCAAGCTGGAATTGACCGAGAGCCTGGTCCTGCAGGATGTGACCGACACCATCGCCAAGATGCAGGCCTTGAAAAGCGACGGCATCAGCTTCTCGCTGGACGACTTCGGCACCGGCTATTCGTCCCTGGCCTATCTCAAGCTGTTGCCGCTCAGCCAGATCAAGATCGACCGCTCGTTCGTTCGCGACATCCTGACCGATCCCAACGACGCCATCATCGCCCGCACCATCATCGTCCTCGGCAAGAGCCTCGGCCTGACGGTCATCGCCGAAGGTGTCGAAGAGCCCGAAC
>CAIOJO010000304.1 GCA_903858635.1 uncultured Telmatospirillum sp.
AATGTGGTAGATTTCTTCATGGCGTTGCTCTCCTTTGCGGATTCGACACCCCGAGCCTACAGGCTCAAGGTGAGCAACGCCTGCCCTCCAATTTCAACATCGACCGGGACATCCCCCCCAACATGCCCGGATCCGGGGAAGCCGTAAAGCCCCGGCCGGAATTTCGCCGTCGGCGGCCTCTTCCTTGGTGCATCTCTCGAAAGGAGGACGGCCCGCCGGCGGGGCGCTTATTGCGAGGGAGGGCATGCCCCTTCGCCTTGAGGCCGTTCTTCCAGAAGCCCACATCTGCGCCGTTCCGTTGGTGGCGGACCACGGCATGGCCTGACGATCCGTGCCGTGGCAGTTCGGCAGCGGGCGGGCCAACTCGGCTGACTGAGGCGCTACAGACTGGAGAATGCGATGGCTACTGGAACGGTCAAATGGTTCAATCCCACCAAGGGCTACGGCTTCATCATGCCGGATGACGGAGGCAAGGACGTCTTCGTGCATGTCTCGGCCGTCGAGCGGGCTGGTATTCATGCGCTGAGCGAAGGACAAAAGGTGGCGTTCGAATTGGCTCGAGGCGACCGTGGTCGCGTCTCCGCTGTGAACTTGACGATGCACGAATGACGGCGGCAAGCCGTTGAACCAGGCGGCGGTCTTCAAGACCGCCGTTTTCTTTGTGCGCCAGGCATGGCGCGTAGCGCCATTGACTGGCGTCGACCGGCCGTGGAATCGCAGCTTCCTGGGTTACAGCATGACCAGCCACATGAAGCCCCGCCTGAAAGTGGCGGCCAAGAGTGTGGTCCGGCTGCGCGACAAACTCAGGGCCACGTTCCGTCAGGGGCGTGGCCAGTCCGTTGGACGCACCGGGGAAATCCTCACCCCCATGCTGCGCGGCTGGATCAATTACTTCCAGCTCGCCCAAACCAGGGGTGTCTTCGAGGAACTCGACGGCTGGCTGCGGCGCAAGCTGCGCTGCATCCTCTGGCGCCAATGGAAGAAGCCGCGAACACGGCAACGAAAACTGATGGCGCGCGGAATCGATGAGCGTCGCGCTTGGCATTCGGCCAACAACGGCCGTGGCCCCTGGTGGAACGCCGGGGCGCTGCACATGCGCCACGCCTATCGTAACTCCTTCTTCGATAAACTCGGGCTGATCCCGCTTCTTGACCAGCGTCTCCGCCTAAATCACGCTACATGAACCGCCGTATACGGAACCCTACGTACGGTGGTGTGGGAGGGGGAGCGCCGCAAGGCGCCCCTCTACCCGATTGTAGACTGCATGACCTGAGAACAAAGGAAGCCCCGGACCATGTCGGACAGCCTGCTCGATGCCAAGGGATTGATCTGCCCGCTGCCCGTGTTGCGGGCGCGCAAGGCGTTGTCGCGCATGCCGGTGGGTTCGGTGCTGACAGTTCTCGCCACCGATCCGAGTTCGGTGAGCGACTTCCAGGCCTTTTGCCGGCAAACCGGGCATGCTCTGGTGGAATCCGGCACAGCCGAACCGGGCGTGTTCCGCTATTTGATCGAGAAACGCGGCTAGCGGGGTTTCCACCCTCGTCACCCCCGCGAAGGCGGGGGTCCATGTTGGGGTGAGATGCGGACCGAGCCACCAAATGTCGTTTCTGCCGATGCATGGATCCCCGCCTTCGCGGGAATGACGACAATAGGTTGGACTTGTTCCGCTGCTTGCTAGACCACCAGCGCTCGGTAGGAGTGCCAGGTCGCATAGGCGACCCAAGGCAGGATCACCGCCAAACCGATAAACATGGTGGCCAGCCCGATCCCCACCAGGAAGACGATGGTCGCCGCCCAGCCGAACATCACCAGGTAGTTCTCGCGGACCGCCGCGATGCTGGTGGCGATCGCCGCGCCAACCGGAATGTCCCGGTCGAGCAGCATCGGAATGGAAACCGCCGAGATGGCAAACACCACCGAGGCGATGACATAGCCGGAGACACCGCCAACGGCGATGAACCACACCAGCTGGCGCGAGGTCAGGATGCCGTAGAAGAAATCCTCGAGGGGCGGCGGGTTGGCATGAAAGACCATCATGAACAGAAGCATCGCCACTTGCGCCCATGCCGCCATGCTGAGCATCAGCACCAGGCCCATGGTGACGATGCCGCGCGGATTGCGCCGATAGGCCGCAAGGGCGGCACCCAGCACCGGCCGCTCGCCGGCCTCGAGGCGCCGGCTGACCTCGTAGAGTCCGACCGCGAAGATCGGAGCGACCAGGAAGAAGCTGGCGAGGAATACCGGTACCAGGCTTTCCAGGCCGAGATTGAACAGGCCGAGGACGCCGATATAGCCGATGGCCACGAACAGCGCACCATAACTGAGCGAGACCGCTGGCGCCCGTCGGAAATCCCGCCAGCCGGCGGCCAGCCAATGGCCCGGATCGTCGGCGGTCAGCCGACGGACCGGCGCATGGCGCAGTGTGAGATCAAGTAAGCCGCTCATTGGCATGGCGTCCTCCACTCTCCGGTTGCCCTGCGCCCGACTTATTGCCGCGAGGGGCTTTTCTGTCATCATCCTAACCGTGGCAAGGGCATGGTTGCAATCGAGAATAAGTCCGAGTAGCAATTGGTCGGCCTGGGCCGCTGATCGGTTCTGTCCAAAGTCGTCCTCGCCGGCCTTTTCCTTGACCTTCGGGCACCCTAGATTAGGCTCTGCCATAAACTGTTATGAGGTCGGCCGATGTCGGTTAAAGGAGCGATGCAACCCAAAGCGGTTGTCCACCGGAAGAACCGCTGGCTCGGCTGGGCCCTGGGGGCTGTCGCCCTGCTCATGTACGCGGCCATCGGATTGCGCTGGACGCGGGGATTCTAGGCCGATGAGTGGTGTCTTGCCGCATCTGACGGCGGCGCTCAACGCGTTGGCGGGGCTGCTCGTCCTGGTCGGTTTCCTGTTGATCCGCCAGCGCCGCAAAGCCGCCCATCGCGCCGTGATGACGGCTGCGGTGGTGGTCTCGGCCCTGTTCCTGGTCAGCTATCTGCTGCATCACATCACCGCGCCGGTGTTCGTCTTTCCGGGTCAAGGTCTGATCCGGCCGATCTATTTCACCATGCTGGTGTCGCATGTCGCCCTGGCCGTGGTGGTCGCACCCATGGTGGTGGTGACCTTCCGGCGGGCGCGTCGGGGCGATTTCGACTTGCACCGCGGCCTGGCCCGGTGGACCTTTCCCATCTGGCTCTACGTTTCGGCCACCGGTCTCGCGGTCTATGTGCTGCTGTACCACGTTTATCGGCTGGGAGCCTGATGAAGGACACCCTCGACCTGCCGCCGGGATTGCCGCCGATCGGTCTCGATGCCGAGGCGCGCCGCGCCCTGACCGGCTGGCTTTTGCTGGCCGTCGGCTCGCTGGCGGTGGCCGGCGCCCTGGCCCTCCTGCTGGCCTTGTCGCGTACACCCGGCGCCCAGGACTGGCTGCCCTGGCCATGGGAGACGTTCTTTCGCAAGGCCCTGGTGACCCATGTGGTGTTCGCCTTCATCGTCTGGTATCTGGCGATGCTGGGCGGCTTGGCGGCGGTGGCGCGGCCGGGGGCGCCGACCAGCCTGGTCGGGCTGGCCCTGGCGACGGGCGGCGCGATCGCGCTGCTGGTGCCGGTGCTGACCAATCAGGGCGAGGCTTCGCTCAACAACTACGTACCAGTGCTGATCCACCCGCTGTTCTATGCCGGGCTGGGACTATTGGCGGTCGGGGTCGCCTTGCCTGTGCTGCATTTGTTGCTGCGGCCGCCGGTCTGGGGCTATTCCCTGGCCGTCGGGGTCGGCTCAGCCGGCGTCCTCTACCTGCTGGCGCTGATCTGCTTCGGCCTGGCTTGGCTCAGCCTGCCGCCGGGATCCGGGCTCGGCTCGCATGACGAGCAATTGTTCTGGGGCGGCGGCCATCTGCTGCAATTCGCCTACACGGCGCTGACTCTGACGACTTGGCAGGTATTGGCCGAACAGGCGTTTGGCCGGCCGCCGCTGGCGCCGAAGGCTTGGCAACTGGTCTGTGTGCTGATCGTGCTGGCCGGCTTGCCAGGACCGGTGCTCTATGCCGTTCACGACATCCGCGGCGAAGAATTGCGTCAGGCCTTCACCCGGCTTTATTGGATCGGTCTGCCCCTGCCACCCATCGTCTGCGGTCTGGCGGTGCTGCGCGATATCTGGCGCGGACCGCGCGACTGGCGTTCGCCGGCCTTTCTCGGGCTGGTGCTGTCTTTGGTTCTGTTCGGTCTGGGGGGCATCCTGGGTCTGTTCGCCGACGGCGCCGATACCCGGACGCCGGCCCATTATCACGCCGAGATCGGCGGCGTGAACCTGGCCTTCATGGGGCTGTTCTTCGCGGTTCTGCTTCCGGTTCTGTTGCGCGGCGGCGAGAACAGCTGGCCGGTGCGGCTGCAGTTCTGGCTCTACGGCGGCGGTCAGGCGCTGTTCGCCATCGGCATGTTCGTCGCCGGCGGGGCGGGGGTCGGTCGCAAGATCGCCGGTACGGCGCAGGGCCTCGACAGCCTGGCGAAGGTGACCGGCATGGCCTTGACCGGGGGCGGCGGGGTGATCGCCGTGCTCGGCGGCGTTCTTTTTGTCTGGTTGGCTTTGCGGCGCCTGGCGGCGCCGGGTCCGCGATAGACCCGATCGGCAATTGAACTATCGCGCAATCCTTATTAATTCTAAGTTATAACGAGAAGCGCCTTGAGAGGGAGTGGCCGAGCATGACCTTGCGATCCTATGTCGAGCTGATGAAGCTGCGCATCGGGCTGATGGTCGCCTTGATGGCAGTGATGGGCTATGTCGCCGTCGCCGACCGGATCGATCCCGCCAAGCTGGCCGTGCTGGCCCTGGCCATGCTCCTCGGTTCGGCCAGTTCCTCGGTGTTCAATCATTTCTATGACCGCGACATCGACCGGATCATGGAGCGGACCTGCCGCCGCCCCCTGGCCAGCGGGCAGACACTGCATCCGGCCCGCGTATTGTGGTTGGCCGCCCTGTTGCTGGTGGCCGGTTGCGGGCTTGCCACCGCCTTCTTCAACGCGGTGGTCGGCCTGCATCTGTTCCTCGGGGCATTCTTCTACGCCATCGTCTACACCGTCTGGCTGAAGCGGCGGACCTGGCTCAATATCGTCATCGGCGGGGCGGCCGGCAGCTTTGCCGTCCTCGCCGGCGGCGCCGCGGTCGATCCATCCCGCTGGCTGCTGCCGTTCCTGCTGTCGATCACCCTGTTCCTATGGACGCCGAGTCATTTCTGGAGCCTGGCCATCCTGCTCAAGGATGATTACGCCAAGGCGCGGGTGCCGATGCTGCCGGTGGTCAAGGGGAACAAGGCGACGGCCGAGGCGGTATTCGTCAACAGCGTGCTGCTGGTCGCCTCGTCCCTGTTGCCGGTCGCCTTCGGCAAGCTGGGCTGGGCCTATGGCGCCGGCGCGGTGGCGTTCGGCGGCCACTTCCTGTGGACCAATTGGCGGATGCTGAAGGATCCGACGCGAGAATGGGCCCGCAAGAACTTCTTCGGCTCAATGATCTATCTGGTCGGGCTGTTCTTTGCCGTCCTGGGCGATGTGAATCTGTAGGGGCGCTCCTTCTATCCGTCATTGCCGGACTTGATCCACGGCTGTCCGGCACACTCTTTGCTGGACAGGGCGCATGGCATTGATTCTACTCGTGTTCAGACGTTGGCGCGTCTCCTGGACACGAAAGGGATCAACACCATGCGTCACCAGAATAGCGTTTTGCACGGCCTTTTGAA
>CAIOJO010000305.1 GCA_903858635.1 uncultured Telmatospirillum sp.
TCGTCATGAGCGCGGGCCATGTAGACGATGGACATCAGCAGCTTGGTGAAATCGCGATCCACCTCCGCCTTGGAATACACTTGGCCGTCCGACAGGGTGACAATCGACACCCCAGCGTCGATGATCGACAGGAACAGCCGCAAGGCGGTCGTGACCTGCTCCCGCGACAGGCGGTCCAGGTTCTCCACCAGCAAGACGGATCCCGATGGGATTTCGTCGTCCCGTATCAGGTCGAGAAAGGCCGCCAACGTCCCCTCGGTGCGGTTCTTGCCCCGAAAGGCCGACACGCCGATGTCCTGCATGGTTTCGTTGAGCATCAGGCCGTGTTTGATGGCATACTCCCTCGACGCCTCAAGCTGCCGTCGAAGGGAGTCGCCCTTGATCTGTTCCGGGCGCGACATGCGCAGGTAGGAAAATGCGAGAGCCATGGTTCCGGTCCGAGCGAAACGGAATCCCAGTTTAGGCTGATGGTGTAGCATAATCCAGCGTCCTATCTTTTGTTTAATAGGACAATCTTTTACCATCGAGGCGGCTCGGGCCGGCGATGCCGGCAAAGGATTTGCCGTGGTGGCCAACGAAGTGAAAATTCTTGCGGATCAAACGGCAAAGGCGACAGGCGAAATTGCCGCTCAGGTTAATACGATCCAAACAGTGACGGGCGAGGCGGTTACCGCCATTCGCGAGATTTCCGCGACGATCATCGAAATCAGCGAAGTGTCGACCGCCATCGCCTCGGCTGTGGAAGAACAGCAATGCGCCACGCATGAAATAACCCGCAACATCGAACAAGCGGCAACAGGCACCAGTGACGTGGCCCGCAATGTGTCGGGCGTTACCGCCGCTGTGACAGAATCCAGTAGGGCGGCCGCACAAGTGCTGTCCGAATCCAGACTTCTCGCCAATACCTCCAGTGAGCTGGATACACAGGCGGGGGGCTTTATCGCTCGCGTGCGTCAAGGTTAACTTAATCAACGAACTAAAGGAGAAAGTTTTTATGTCGTTCTTTTCAAGATGCTCGGTTTCTCGTCGGACATCCCTGGCCGTCATTCTTGGCGCAACCTTGTTCCTCTGTGCGGGGAACGCCCATGCCGCCGGGTCCATCAGTTTGGATTGGGCAACCTACAATCCGTTGAGCGTGCTGATTAAAGCAAAAGGCATGATGGAACAGGAATTTGCCAAGGATGGCATCGAAATTAAGTGGCAACAAAGCAGCGGCAGCAATGTCGCCATCACGTCGCTCAATTCGAAAGCCATTGATTTTGGTTCTACCGCAGGATCTGCCGCCATCATCGGCAGAACGAATGGCGGCGAGTACAAATCCATCTATTTGTATTCAAAGCCGGAATGGGTCGCCTTGTTGACGAAAAAGGACTCGGCGATCAAAACCGTTGCCGATCTTAAAGACAAGAGAATCGCCGCAACGCGCGGAACCGATGCCCAGGTTTTTGTGATCAGGGCGTTGAAAACAGCCGGTCTAACCACGAAAGACGTTAAAATCATTTTCAAACAACACGCCGACGGCATGAAAGACATGGAAAGCGGCGACGTGGATGCATGGGGCGCGCTTGATCCGCTGCAAGCTCAAAGCGAATTGAAGGGCAATGGACGCGCCTTCTTCCGTCAGCCCGATTTCTGTTCTTATGGCGTCATGAACGTTCGGGAGGAATTTGCCAAGAACAATCCCGAACAGGTGAAACGTGTCCTTAAGGTTTACGAAGCCGCCCGTAAAATGGCGAAGGACAATCCTGCCGCGTTGCAGGCCGCGATGGTTGCCGCGACCGGTCTGCCGGATGACGTCATCGCGCTCCAATTGAAACGAACCGATTTGTCCGTTTCGGCGATTGATGCCACAGCGCGGACCACCTTCGTCGAATCTGGAAAAGCATTGCAAGACTCAGGCGTGGTCATGCCGGAAGTGGACGTTGCTAAAACCGTCGATGCGATGATTGACACCAGCTATTTCAAGTAAGCGAAGCTGACGTCTTCCACAGAACGAACCCCGGCTGAAATAGCCGGGGTTTTTCTTTGCTGTCGGACGAGACGACAAGCAGCGCTTACCAATTCCATAAAGCGCCACAAACAAAACCAGACCACCCCTACTAAAGGCGGTCCACCGCTCCAACCTTCATAATAACCCCACATTCATTCTTATAAAATGTGTAACACACCAGAAAGATGAGTTCTTTGTATATTGCAAATGTGTGAAAACCGTATGGGAAATAACATTGATGGTTAAGGTCGTTCTGTGTGTGGATGATTCCGCGAGCATTCGTCAAATGGTCAAGCTGACTTTGTCCAGTAATGGCTATGACGTGCACGAGGCCTGCGACGGACGTGACGCTCTCACCAAAGCGGGAGCGAAATCATACGATATGGTTTTGACTGATCTGAACATGCCGAATATGGACGGGCTGGCGTTGATTAACGAGTTGCGCAAGATGGCGACCTACAAAGGCGTGCCGATTATTTTCCTGACCACCGAATCCGACGAAAGCAAGAAGGCCGAGGCCAAGAAATCCGGCGCGACCGCTTGGATCACCAAACCGTTCAAGCAAGACCAGCTGCTGGCGGTCGTTAAAAAAGTGCTTGGATAATTGTCTTAGAGAGCGCGGTTCATGACCCAAAGCCTGAACGCCTACCAATTAAGGCCCCTGGACGTCCTAACCGACGACGATTTCAAACGCATTGCCTCGTTCGTACAGGGACATTCCGGCATCAAGCTTCCGGCGTCCAAGAAAATCATGGTCGAGGGGCGGTTGCGCCGTCGCGCTCAGGCTTTGAACCTGGACTGCCTGGATGAGTATTGCCGCGTGGTGCTGGACGGCGATGACATGAAATCCGAGCTTCACAATCTGATCGACGCCATCACCACCAATAAAACCGACTTCTTCCGCGAAGAGGCGCATTTCAAGTTTCTGACCGCTTCGGTCCTGCCCGAGTTCGTGGAATCGCACCGTAAGATCAAGATTTGGAGCGCGGCCTGCTCCAACGGGGCCGAGCCTTATACCCTGGCCATGGTCTTGGACGATTTTCACCAAGACCGGGGACCTTTGCGCCATTCGATCATCGCCAGCGACATTTCTTCGGATGTCTTGGACAAGGCCAAACGCGCGGTCTATCCCCTGGAAATGATCGACCCCATCCCCATGGCCATGCGGTTTCGCTATGTGTTGCGGTCCAAGAACCCGGCCAAGGCAGTGTTCCGGATGAATAAGGAAATCCGCAATTCCGTTCATTATTGCCGAATCAACTTGGTGGATAAAAGATATCCCGTTGACCGCGACCTGGACGTTATTTTTTGCCGCAACCTTTTGATTTATTTCGACAAGCCCACGCAGCATGCCGTGGTCGCGCAATTGTGTTCGCATCTGCGCCCCGGCGGTTATCTGATCTTGGGCCATGCCGACAGCTTGGCCGGGGCATCCTTGCCGCTTCAGCCGCTGGGCAATTCAATTTATCGGTGGAGTTGAGATGCGACAGATCAAGGTCCTTATCGTCGATGACTCGGCCAGCGTGCGCCAAACCATGGCCGATGTGTTGGGCAACGACCCCGCCATCACGGTGATCGGCGCCGCCCAGGACCCCTACGCCGCCGCCAAGCTTATCGCGCAAGAGGCCCCCGACGTCATCACCTTGGACATCGAGATGCCGCGCATGGACGGCATCACCTTTTTGCGCAAGCTGATGAGCCAGCATCCCATTCCGGTGGTGATCTGCTCGTCCTTGGCCGAGCAAGGGTCGGAAACCCTGATGCAAGCCCTTGAGGCCGGGGCGGTGGATATCATCTTGAAGCCCAAACTGGGCACGCGCGAGTTCTTGCAAGAATCCGGCGACACCATCCGCGACTCGGTCAAGGCGGCGGCGCAGGCGCAATTGCATCGGTTGCCGGCCAACAAAGCGGCGCACCACGATCCCGTTCAGAAGAAACTGAATGCCGACGTGATGTTGCCGCCGCCGTCGTCGCGGGCCATGTCGCGCACCACCGAGAAAATCATCTGCATCGGCGCTTCGACCGGCGGCACCGAATCCCTGCGCGAGGTGTTGGAAGCGCTGCCGCTGGATTGCCCCGGCATCGTCATCGTGCAGCATATGCCCGAATTGTTCACCGCCGCCTTCGCCAACCGGCTGAACAGCCTGTGCCAGGTCACGGTCAAGGAAGCCACCGACGGCGCGCCGGTGCTACGCGGGCACGCGCTGATCGCGCCGGGCAACCAGCACACCATGCTGCAACGAAGCGGCGCTCGGTACTATGTTAGCGTCAAAGAGGGTCCGTTGGTGTCGCGCCATCGTCCGTCCGTGGACGTGCTGTTTCGCTCGGCCGCCCAATATGCGGGGGCCAACGCCGTCGGCATCATCATGACCGGCATGGGCGACGACGGCGCCAACGGCATGCTGGAGATGCACAATGCCGGGGCTTACACCGTCGCCCAGAACGAGGAAACCTGCGTGGTGTTCGGCATGCCCAAGGAAGCCATCGCCAGGGGCGGAGTGGACAAAATCACGCCGCTTAGCCTGTTGGCGCAAGAAATTATCCGGGCCGATCGACTATGACGGCAATCGAGACTAACTCCGTCCCGCAAATTCAAAGGGCTGTGGTCATCGACGACAGCCCCAGTTCGGTTGCGTTGATGGCGCAATTGCTGACCTCCATTTCCAATTGCGAGCCGGTCACCTTCACCAACTCGGCCAAGGCTTTGGAGTGGTGCCGGGAAAACGACCTGGATTTGGTGATCGTCGATTATGAGATGCCCGCGCCCAACGGCATCGCCTTTATCGAAAGTTTTCGCCAAGACAGCCGCAAGGCGTCGGTGCCGGTGGTGATGGTCACTTCGTCCTCGGATCGCGACGTGCGCTATATGGCGTTGCAAATCGGGGCTACCGACTTCATCACCAAGCCCATCGACCAGATCGAATTCCTGGCCCGGGTGCAAAATTTGCTGAGCTTCGCCCAGACTATGAAGGACTTGAAGTCGTCGCAGGTCGCGTTGATGAGCCAAAAAGAGCAATTGCTCGAACAACAGCAAGAAATGACCAAAGCCAAGGTCATCGCCGAAGAGGCCACCAAGTCCAAATCCATTTTCCTGGCCAATATGAGCCACGAGATCCGCACCCCCATGAACGCAATCATCGGCCTGTCCACCTTGGCGTTGCGCACCGATCTCAATCCCAAACAGTCCGATTACCTGAAAAAAATCTTGAATGCCGGTCAGGCGTTGTTGGGCATCATCAACGACATTCTGGACTTTTCCAAGATCGAGGCGGGCAAGCTGACCATGGAAAGCTTCCCCTTTCTGATGGACGACGTTCTTGCCAACGTGCTGACCATCGTCGGCCATAAGGCCATGGAAAAGAAACAAGAATTGCTGGTGGCCCAATCGTCCAAGGTGCCGCAGCACCTGATCGGGGACCCGCTGCGGTTGGGGCAAATCTTGATCAATCTGGTCAGCAATGCGGTCAAATTCTCGGGAGAAGGGCAGATTGAAATCCATATCGACTGCTTCGACCGCCAGGAGGATCGGGTGGGATTGGATCTGTCCGTGCGCGACAACGGCATCGGCATGACGCCTGAGCAAGTCTCGCGCTTGTTTTCAGCCTTCGTGCAGGCCGACGCGTCCACCACGCGCAAATTCGGCGGCACCGGATTGGGCTTGACCATCGTCAAACATTTGTCGGAATTGATGGACGGAGGCGTCACCGTCGAAAGCGAGCCAGGCAAAGGCAGCACCTTTCGCGTTCGTGTTTGGCAGCTCGTCGATCGCAATGCGGATCAATCCTTTCACCTGCCCCATCCCATCGTCGACATGCGGGCCATGGTGGTTGACGCCAACACCGTCGCACGCGCGATTTTGATCGAGAATTTGGAAATTCTGGGCATGCGTCCCATCGGCGTCTCCGACCCTTCCGAGATCGCTTCCACCTTGATCGCCAACCAAGCCGAACCCATTCGCGTGGTGCTGTTGGACTTGCGGCTGCCGGTTGAGAACGTGGCGGAAATTGTAAAAACCGTTCGCGCCACCGCTCCTTGCACCACAGAGCCGCGCTTCATTTGTTTGACCGATTCGCCGGAAGAAATTCTGGCCGAAAGCCATGATCATCAGTTTTCCGGCATCGCCGCCAAACCGCTTACGTTATCGACGCTGTTCGATTGCCTGGTCACCGTCTTCGCCGATGATCGCGTAAAGGCCGACCTTGGCGCCATGACCAACGGACTGCCGGACCTGTCGGGCATCGACATTTTGTTGGTCGAGGATAACGAGATCAATCAGGAAATCGCCCTGGAATTCCTGGAATCCGCCGGAGCCAAGGTCTCAGTCGCCAATAACGGCCAAGAAGCCGTCGACGCGGTCTTTAGCGGCAAACACTTCACCTTGGTGTTGATGGACATTCAGATGCCGGTGATGGACGGTCTGGAAGCGACCAAAATGATCCGATCCCAGGCCAAGTACGATTCCTTGCCGATCATCGCCATGACCGCCAACGCCAGACAGGAAGAGCGAACGGAATGCCTGGCCATCGGCATGAGCGAGCATATCCCCAAGCCGATCAATCAGGATCTGTTGTATCGGGTCATCTTGCATTTCGCGCATTCCGACCAACCCCTCGTCCCCACCGGAGTTGCCCCATGACCGATACAGCACACGCAGTCGTGACATTAGCGGGTCCCATGACCATTCGCCAAGCGGATGACGTCGCAACCACTCTGATGGACGCGCTTACGCAATCTTCCGCCATCGAGCTGGATTTCTCGGGCGTCAGCAGCGTGGATTTGACCTTCATCCAATTGCTGGTCGCCGCCGCCAAAAGCGCGGAAGCGGACGGCAAAACGCTGACCCTGCAGGCCCCCGCCCCGGCCTGTCTGGTTCAGGCGTGCGAGCTTGTGGGCATTCAACCCGGTCGATGGACCAATCACCTGTTCCAAGGGAGGGCGTCATAATGTCCACAGGACCGGACCCCATCGCGATTTTTCGCGCCGAAGCGGATGAGTTGTTCGAACAACTGGAAGCCGTGTTGCTGGATATGGAAACCGATCCCTGCAACGACGAGTTGGTCAATACCGCCTTCCGCGCCATGCACACCATCAAGGGCTCGGGCGCCATGTTCGGCTTCGAGGCGGTGGCGTCGTTTACCCACCACATGGAAAACGCCTTTGATTTGGTGCGCAAAGGTCAATTGCCGGTCACCCAAGCCTTGATCGAACTGGCCTTGGACGCCAAGGATCACATGCGGTCGTTGATCGAAGCCCCGGACAAGGCGGACATGGAACTGGGCGAGGCCATTTTGACCCGCCTAAGCGCCATCATCGGCGCGAAAGACCACACCGAAGCCAAACCGAAACCGCCCGTCGCCGTGGCCGTTCCCCTTCCCGCCAAGCCCAAGCCAGCGCCCACCCATCACAAATTCCGCATTCGCTTCCGCTTGGCGCAAGAGGCCATGAAACTGGGCACCAACCCGTTGCCGCTGTTGGCCGAATTGCGCGGTCTGGGCGAGTGCGCCATCACTGCCCACTTGGAGGACGTGCCGTCTTTGGACGACATCGACCCCAGCGCCTGTTACCTGCGCTGGACCTGCGAGTTAATCACCGACAAACCGCGCGATGCCATCGACGACGTGTTTCTGTTCGTGATCGACGATATGGAGCTTGAGGTCACCGAAGCCGAGGATGTGGTCGAAGACGTCCCGCCCGAACCACTGGAACCGGTCCAGCAAAAAGCGCCGCAACAACCGGCGAAATCCCCCTCCTCCCCGCCGGAAAAAGTGGAACGGCGCGAAGAACCGGGCATCCGCGTACAGGCCGAGCGCCTGGACGCGCTGATCGATCAAGTGGGCGAATTGGTCATTGCCCAGGCCCGCTTGCGGCAATTCGCCAATTCCTTCAACGATCCCCATCTGAAATCGCTGGTCGAGGAAATCGAGCGCCTGTCCTCGGAATTGCGCGACACCACCATGGGCATCCGCATGGTTCCCATCGGCGCGTTGTTTACTCGTTTCCGCCGCTTGGTCCGCGATCTGTCGCGAGATTTGGGCAAAGAGATCGGCCTGACCACCTCGGGCGAGGAAACCGAGTTGGATAAGACGGTGATCGAACGTCTGCACGATCCGTTGATTCACCTGATTCGCAACAGCCTGGATCACGGCATCGGCATGCCCGACGAGCGCGAGGCGGGCGGCAAGCCCCGGCAAGGAACCATCCATCTGTCCGCCAGCCATTCCGGCCCGCAAGTGTTAATCAGCATCACCGACGACGGTCGCGGCATGGACCCGGCCCGCATCCGCGCCAAGGCCGAGGAAACCGGCCTGATCGCCCCCGGCGCCGAACTTTCCAATAACGAGCTGTTTCATCTTATTTTCGAACCGGGCTTTTCCACCGCCAGCACGGTCACCAACGTGTCGGGGCGCGGCGTCGGCATGGATGTGGTCAAACGCACCATCGATTCCTTGCGCGGCTCCATCGACATCGAAAGCGTAATGGGCAAGGGCACCACCATGACCTTGCGCCTGCCCTTGACCTTGGCGATCATCGACGGGCTGTTGGTGCGCATCGGCCATGGCCGCTATGTCATTCCATTGTCCGCCGTCGAGGAATGCGTGGAGTTGACCACCCAGGAAGACTGCCGCACCCATGGCCGCGACTTCCTGGACATCCGCGATGAAGTGGTGCCGTTCCTGCGCTTGAAGTCGCTGTTCAACGTTACCGGCCCCGAGAATCACTATCCCAAGGTGGTCATCGTCTCTACCAGCCAGGGGCGCGTCGGCTTCGCGGTGGATCAAATTATCGGCGACCACCAGACGGTCATCAAGTCGCTGTCGAAAATCCATTCCAACGTCAAAATATTTTCCGGGGCGACCATTCTGGGGGATGGCAGCGTGGCCCTGATTCTGGATGTTCCCCGCCTGATCGATTTCGGCCAGGTCAACGACAACCGGTTGAAATCGGCTTAAAGGAGAGGCGCTATGAACATGATCCGAGACCATTCTCAACCCTTTGTCGAGATCCTGACCCTGGCCCTGGCCGACGAAGCCTTTGCCCTGGACGCCTGCATGGTCAGCGAAATCATCGATGTGGTGCCGGTCACCGAAGTGCCCAACGCGCCCAATTACGCCCAAGGCTTGATCAATGTGCGGGGCAAGGTGGTGCCGTTGGCCGATCTGCGGGTCTGTTTGGATTTGCCCCGGCTTCCCGCCACCATCGACACCCGCTTGGTGGTGCTGGAGTTGGTCATCGACGACGAACCCGGCTGGATCGGCATCTATGCCGACAAAGTGTACGAGGTCACCAAGATCAGCGCGTCCGCCATCGAAGCGCCCCCCGAAGTGGGACTGAAATGGCCGTCTCTATTTATCCGCGGCATCGCCAGACGGGGCGCGGACCTGCTCTATATCCTTGATCTCGAAGCTATTTTTTCCTCCATCCGGCAGGAGACCGCCGGTGATTTTCACGATGCTGATCGCTCGCGGGCGATGCTAGCAACCCATTAGGAGACCGATGATGCGTTTCACCATCAAAGCAAAACTGGCCACCGCCTTCAGCATTGTGATCGTCCTGTCGCTGATCAGTGCCCTGCTGGCGCTCTATAGCCTGTCCGAACTCAATCAAAACCTGGACGTCATCAGCACGCGCTATCTGGCGCAGCTT
The DNA here is from genome assembly GCA_903858635.1 of uncultured Telmatospirillum sp. Lineage (GTDB taxonomy): Bacteria > Pseudomonadota > Alphaproteobacteria > Rhodospirillales > Magnetospirillaceae > DUZF01. The sequence continues at coordinate 9,635 of CAIOJO010000305.1, forward strand.
AAAAACACCGACGAGCTTAAGGTGTCCATGGAGTCCCTGGCCATCGCGGAGAAAAATTACATTCTCGAATCCGACGATGAAGCCTTGAAGACACTTGATGCCGAAATTCTCAAGCGCCGAGAATCCTTTAAAACCACGCTGGGCGAGGTGCAAAGCAATCTGCGCATTGACGGCAACGAGGCGACTTCGCGCGATCTGTCGGAAATATCCAATCGCTTCGACGCGTTCATGGTCGAGCAGGACAAGGTTCGGGTCGGTGGGTTCCAAAATTCCAACAACAAGGCCATCGCCATGATCATGGCCAAGGAACAGCCCCTGTACGCCGAGTTAAAAGGCGACGCCGACCATGTGTTGAAAGCGTTGGAAACCGGCGCCGTCACCCCGGAAAGAACGCGGGCGATTTCCGCCTTCACCCGTATGCTGACCAGTATCGAGCAGGTGCGGTTCGACACCGCCAAATTCGTGTTTGCCAACAGCGTCGCCATGCTTGAGCAAACGGACAAGGAATTCGCGGACTCCTTCGCCCATTATCGCGACCTGCGCGACGGACTGCGCGACAAGGTTCGTCCGCAATTGACCACCGAGGATGCGGCGATCTTTGATCATTTCGCCAAACTGAACGACACGTTTTCGACGGAGATCGATCAGATCGCCACGGTGAATCGTCCCGGCGGCAATATCAAGGCGGTGGATTTTTCCACCGGATCGTCGCGGTTAACGCGGCGCACGACCGAAGCAGCCATTGACAGCCTGATTGAGGACGTGCGCAACCGCGTCAATCAAATCTTGAAAAACGCCAACAGCCAGTATGAAACCCTGCGCAGCGTGCTGGTGGGACTGATCCTGGCCAGCCTTCTGGTTTCCATCGTTTCAGCGGTCAAAATCGCCCTGTCGTTGTCCAAAGGCCTGGGCAAAGCGGTCGATCTGGCCAATGCGGTTTCCGTGGGCGATTTAAGCCAAACCGTCACAGTGACCAGCAATGACGAGGTCAAGGATCTGGTCGAGGCGCTCAACAACATGACCGCCAATCTGCAAGCCTCGGCGGACATTGCCGAACGCATCGCCGGCGGCGACCTGACGGTGAACGGCAATCCCCTGTCCGATCGGGACAGCTTCGGCATGGCCCAAAAGGTCATGATCGAAAAGCTGCGCGACGTGGTCAGCGAGACCGTCAACGCCGCCGAGAACGTGGCGGCGGGCAGCGAGCAACTGTCGGCGGGCACCGATCAACTCAGCCAAGGCGCCACCGAGCAGGCCTCGGCCACCGAACAGGCGGCCTCGGCCATGGAAGAGATGTCGGCCAATATTCGTCAAACGGCGGACAATGCCAGCCAAACCGAAAAGATCGCCCAGCAATCGTCCAAGGACGCGCAACTGAGCGGCGACGCGGTGGGCAAGGCAGTCAGCGCCATGCAAACCATCGCCGAAAAAATCACCGTTATTCAGGAAATCGCTCGCCAAACCGATCTGTTGGCGCTGAATGCGGCGGTCGAGGCGGCCAGGGCCGGTGAACATGGCCGCGGCTTCGCCGTGGTCGCGTCCGAGGTGCGCAAATTGGCGGAACGCAGCCAGAACGCCGCCAACGAAATCAACACCCTGTCCACCGACACGGTCAAGGTGGCTCACGAGGCCGGGCAGATGTTGGCGCGCTTGGTGCCCGATATTCGACGCACGGCGGATTTGGTGGGCGAGATTTCCGCCGCCTGCCGCGAGCAAGATACCGGCGCCAATCAAATCAACCAAGCCATCCAACAACTGGACAAGGTGACCCAGCAAAACGCCGCCGCCGCCGAGGAAATGTCGAGCACGGCGGAATCGCTGGCGTCGCAAGCGGAAGAATTGCAGACCGCCATCGCCTTCTTCCGTTTGTATGGCGGGGGCCACGCCACGCCGCGCCCCCAGCTTGGCGGCGGTTTCCAGCGTGAGGCCAAGCGGGCTCAAATCGCCCATATGCCAACCGCGTCCAAAACGCCGCTCAAGAGCAAGCCGAAATCCATCAAGAAGGATTTGGCCGCTCCCAAGGCGAAGAACGGCAACGGCAACGTAATCGACCTTGATGCCGAAGACGCCGATTTCGAGCATTACAATGCTTAAACGCACCCACCCATCATCCCCGCCCCCTCACCGTCATCCCGGCCTTGAGCCGGGACCCAGGAGTCGCGGATATGATTCTTTGTCGGCGCGGACGCGCCTCTTGCTGGGTTCCGGCTCTATGGCCGGGATGACGGTGGGAGCAGTGCTTACATCCATGGGAGTGCGGGAATGACCCAACAAGCAGCAAGCACCGTTGCCTCGGGCCAATATGTCACCTTGGGCATCGATCACGAGATCTTTGCCGTGGGCGTCGAATATGTGCACGAGATTTTGGATGTGCAACACATCACCCTGGTTCCCAATGCGCCCGCTTACGTCTTGGGGATGATCGATGTGCGGCAACGCACGGTGCCGGTCATCGATCTGCGCACTCGGCTGGGCTTTCCCACCGCGCCCACCACTCAGACCGCCCGCATCGTCGTTCTGGACGTGGAGGCGGAAGGCCGAACCATCACCATCGGCTTGCTGGCGGATCGGGTCTACGAAGTCTCGACCCTGTCCGAGCATGAGATGGAACCGCCGCCCGATATCGGCATCCGCTGGCGGTCCGACTATATAAAGGGTGTGGGGCGACGCGGGGAATCCTTGGTCATCGTCCTGGACATTGGCTATTTGTTTAGCAGCGAAGAAGCCGCCCAGATCGAGACCACGCTAGCATGACGCTCCAGCTTCAAACCTCATCCTTGAAGGACTTGCGCGACACTTCATCCGTCGCCAAGACTTTGACGAATCTTGAGGCCTCGTTGGCAACGCTGATTGGCGCGTCCGGGGACGATTTTCTGCATTGCGGCGACGTCTTGGGCAAAGCGGTGACGACGTTTGGAACCTTGGCCACCTCGTTGGAACAGCTGTCCGTCCACCTGCACAGCGACGACGTGGAATGCGCCATCCAGGCGCTGCGCGCGGCGCTTCACTCGGTTCATCAGATGTCGTCCGTGGATGATTCCTCCTCGGGTTTGCTGGCCGAGCTTGATGGCAGAACCGCGAAATGCGTGCATCGTCTGGCAGTCTTGAGCGGCATTGTCGGCGAGATTCTGACCTTGGGCATCAACGGCAAAATTCAAGTCGCCTTGGTTTCGTCCGGCTCCATCGACTTTTCGGTGTTCACCACCGAAATCAGCCGCTTGGGGCAATTGGCCAAGGACTATAACGACCAAGCGCTGTCCCGATTGACCAACGTGCATGACGATTTGTCGTCCGCCAAAAAGGTCTATGACGATTTCACCACCCACGAGGCCAAGGAACTGGAAACGGTTCAAGGCCGGATCGATGCCAGCGTGTCCATTCTGGCCGAGCGCCAACGCAAGGCCGCCGCCTCGTCCGATTCCATTGCCGTCAAATTGACCCAGGTCGCCGCCCGCGTGACCTCTGTCATCGGCGAACTTCAAGTCAATGACAGCGTCAGCCAGCGCATCGATCACGTCCGCACCGCCATCGGGTTGGTCCGGTCGCTGATCGACGACAGTGCGGCGGCGCAGTTCCAGTTGGACTGGACCGAGGCCAATCGCCACGCCATGATTGCGGCGCTGTCCCGCCTGCAAGTGGCGCAGCTTAACGGCGCGGCACACGATTACAGCACCGAGGTCGATCGCCTGAAGACCAATCTGATGTCGCTGGCCCGTGACGCGTCCGACATCTTGGCCCAGGCCTTGGACGTATTCGGCGGCTCGTCGGGCGGCATGTTTGTCACGGAAATCGAGCAAGAGGTGGCGCGCGCCTCCACTTTACTGTCCAGCTACGACAAGGCGCGCACGCATACGTGCCAGGTCATCGGCTCGATCTCGGACACCTTCCGGACCATGTCCGACGATCTGGAAGCCATCAAATCCATCGACAAGGACATGCGCATCATGGGCCTGAACGCGACGCTGAAATGCGGGCGGCTGGGCGACAATGGTCGGGCGCTGGGCGTGGTCGCCCACGAATTGCGGGCCTGTAGCCGCCGCACCGAGGATTGCGCCATCGACATTTCGCAGAATTTGGAAAGCATGTTGACCATGGCGGCCCAATTGTCCGCGTCCACACAAAACGCCGGCGGCGAGACCGGCGAACACCCGCTTGCCACCATCGAGACCTCTCTGGCCTCGCTGACGCCCTTGGGCGCGCGGGTGTCGGAAGCCTTGGCCGATCTTCGCGCCAACACGGAAGCCCTGGCCGCGACTTTGGAAAAGACCGCGACAGGCATCGAGGTTCATCGCCGCGTCAGCGCCGCCGCCAACGACGCCATGACGGTCTTAGGCAAAATCGCCACCGGCTTTGGCGGCGCTCAGGAACCGGACCAAGCGATCCATGCGGAAATCCTCCGACTGATGATGCCCCACTATACGATGAACCGCGAAAGAACCATTCATCAGCAGTTCTCCGGCGGCACGGTCGTGATCCCCATGACGCCGGAAAATGTCCCCGCCTCCGCCGCCGACATCGACGATTTGTTTTTCTGATTCTGGGATGCGCCCCTCTCATCATGGCCGCCCCCACTCATCGTCATCACCGGGGTTGACCCACTGGTGTCCGGTTTAAATTTGTGGACAAGTCGCACGGTGTTGATTCTACTCGTGTTCAGACGTTGGCGCGTCTCCTGGACACGAAAATGGAGCAACACCGTGCGGCATAAGAATAGCGTTTTTCACGATCTGATAAA
>CAIOJO010000306.1 GCA_903858635.1 uncultured Telmatospirillum sp.
AAGCGAGCGACGCGGCGGTCGGCTCATTGATGATGCGCAGCACTTCCAGGCCGGCGATCTTGCCGGCATCCTTGGTGGCCTGGCGCTGTGAATCGTTGAAATAGGCGGGGACGGTGATCACCGCCTGGGTGACCTTCTCGCCCAAATAGCTCTCGGCGGTCTCCTTCATCTTCTGCAGGATGAAGGCGGAAATCTGGCTCGGGCTGTATTTCTTGCCCTGGCAGTCGACCCAGGCGTCGCCGTTCTCACCCTCGATGATGTGATAGGGCACCAGGCCCATGTCCTTCTGCGCCATCGGATCGTCGAAGCGACGCCCGATCAGCCGCTTGATGGCGAACAGGGTATGGGACGGATTGGTCACCGCCTGGCGCTTCGCCGCCTGCCCCACCAGGCGCTCGCCGGCATCGGTGAAGGCGACCATCGAGGGGGTCGTGCGTGCCCCTTCGCTGTTCTCGATCACCTTGGCGCTCTTGCCTTCCATAATGGCGACGCAGGAATTCGTCGTGCCCAAGTCGATACCGATAACTTTGCTCATTGCAGCCTCATTCGTTGCGGCCGGTCACCGCGGTCCCAAATCCAGCAACCGCAGGGACCCCCTCGGGTTTTCACCAATGGATCCCCTATTCGGGTCTCCGGGTCTAAACAGCATTGCCGTTATATAAGACGCTGCCGAAGAGGGCGCAACCAAGCCCTCGCCCAGGCAGTGGGCGCGGATACTAGCACTCTCGTCGCGGGACTGCCAGCCGTGCCGGCAGGCTGCCCGAGGACGACCTTGAGCCCGCCGGCGGGCTTTGCTTCAATGGCCGGAGCGGCAACAGGAGGCGGTGATGATCGGCTCGGAACTCAGCAGCGCTGCCGGCGGCCGGGCGGCAACCGACCGATGATCGTTTCCGCCAGCTATCGGACCGATATTCCCGCCTTCTATGGCGAGTGGTTTATCGCCCGCTTCCGGGCCGGTTATTGCCGGGTGAATAATCCCTATGGCGGACGCCCGGGACGCGTCCTGCTGCGGCACGGGGTCGATGGTTACGTCTTCTGGACCCGCAACGCGACGCCGTTCCGCTCCGCCCTGGCCCTGCTGTCGGAAGCCGGGCTGCCCTTCGTCGTCCAATACACCCTGACCAACTACCCGCGCCCGCTGGAGCGCGCGGTGGTCGCCGCCCCGCGCGCGGTCGACGAGATCCGCCACTTGGCCGGCCAATTCGGGAGGCGCGCCGTGGTCTGGCGCTACGATCCGATCCTGGTCAGCACGCTGACCCCGCCCGACTGGCACGCCGCCAATTTTGCCGAACTGGCGGAACGCCTGCGGGGCTCGGTGGACGAGGTGGTGACCAGCTTCGCCCAGATCTATCGCAAGACCCGGCGCAACCTGGCCGCCGCCGCCCGCTTGCACGGCTTCGCCTGGCAGGACCCGGCGGCCGCCGACAAGGCAGCCCTGCTGTCTCGCCTGGCGAATGTGGCCGCCGACCACGGCATGCGGCTCACGCTGTGCACCCAGCCCGAGCTGGTGACGCCGGAGATCGGCCCGGCCCGCTGTATCGACGCCCAGCGGCTGTCCGAACTGGCCGGTCGAACCATCGCCGCCAAGACCAAGGGCAACCGACCGGGCTGCCTGTGCGCCGAAAGCCGCGACATCGGCGACTACGACAGCTGCCCGCAGGGCTGCGTCTATTGCTACGCGGTGGGGTCGCGCCGGCAGGCCTTGGCGCGATTCGCCGGCCACGATCCGGCCGGCGAATTCCTGTTCGCTAACGCCTTTCCCGGCGATGCGCGATAAACTACACTCGCCCCGCGCCGGATCCATCCCGCCCAACCTCGTTTTGCCGCAGGTGCCGTGACCGCAGTTCCCCGCCTGTCGATCGTCGTTCCCTTCTTCAATGAAGCGCTCAACGTCGACGTCTTCTTCGACCGCCTGTTGCCGGTGCTCGACAGCCTGCAGCTCGACTGGGAGGCGGTCTGCATCGACGACGGCAGCCGCGACGACACCATGACCCGGCTGATCGACCGGCATCGCCTCGACGGGCGCATCAAGGTGCTCGGGCTGTCGCGCAATTTCGGCAAGGAACGGGCCCTGTCGGCCGGCCTGGCGCACGCCACCGGCGATGTGGTGATTCCCATCGACGCCGACCTGCAGCATCCACCCGAGGTGATTCCCGAGATGCTGGCCAAATGGCGCGAGGGTTACGACGTGGTCTATGCGGTGCGTCAGCAGCGCACCGGCCAGGGAGTGATCGGCCGGCTGCAGGCCAAAGCCTTCTACTGGCTGTTCGACAAGCTGTCCGAGGTGCCGCTGCCGCGCGAGGTCGGGGATTTCCGCCTGCTCGACCGCAAGGTGGTCGACGTGATCAATGCCATGCCGGAACGCACCCGCTTCATGAAGGGTATCTTCGCCTGGGTCGGCTTCCGCCAGACCGGCATTCCCTATACCCAGGAGGAACGCCAATTCGGGCACAGCAGCTGGGGCCTGATGAAGCTGATCGCCTTCGCCTTCGAAGGCCTGGTGGCGTTCTCCGACTATCCGTTGCGCGTCTGGGCGTTGATCGGCTCGGTGATCTCGGGCTTCGCCTTCTTCTACATCGTGGTCCGCCTGGTCCGCACCATGGTCTACGGCATCGACGTGCCCGGCTATGAATCGATCATCGTGACCATCTTGTTCCTGGGCGGCGTCCAGCTCATCACCCTGGGCATCCTCGGCCACTATCTCGGTCGCGTGTTCAACGAGGTGAAGGGCCGGCCCCTATTCATCGTGCGCGAGAAATACGGCATCGACGGTGCCCCGGCCGTTTCCACCGACCCCGACCGCGTCTCGGCCCGGCTGCCCTAGAAATCGATGCAGCGGCCGCCCTTTTCCCAATCGTTGTAGCGGGTCGGTTCGGGTCCCTTGGGACCGCCGATCTCAACCGGTTTGCGCGGGGCCTGGTCGACGGAACCGGGTGGCGTTTCCGTCTGTTCGGCCGGCTCGGCCGGCGACGGCTTGTCATCCGCCATGCAATGAACGCGATCCATAATTGCCTCCTGCCGACCGGCGCGCTGGACAAAACCGCCGCCCGGCATACTTATTCATTCCGGCCCATTCATCAATCCGAGTCCCGTCCGGATGCACTTCGTCCATAGATTATTTTGACCGGCCTCGCTTCCCGTCAGGTGGCGCAGCGCACGCTGTCCCGCGTCCTGCGCCGCCACCGTCCCCTCGACGAGGCCCTCGACGAGGCGTTGGGCGAAGCACCGGCCGAACTGGCCGAACGCGACCGCGCCTTCGCTCGGCTGCTGGTGACCACGGCGCTGCGCCGGCTGGGCCAGATCGACGCCCTGATCGCCACTTGCCTCGACCGCCCCCTGCCGTCCAATGCCGCGGCAATCCAGGACGTGCTGCGCCTCGGCGTGGCCCAGTTGGTGTTTCTCGATGTGGCGGCCCATGCCGCCGTCGATACCGCCGTCGAGATGGCCAAGGCGACCCGCCTGTCGGCCCAGGTCAAGCTGGTCAATGCCGTGCTGCGCCGCCTGGCGCAACACGGCAAGGCCCTATCCGCGGCCGGCGACGCCGCCCGCCTCAACACCCCCGACTGGCTGTGGCACTCGTGGTGCGAGGCCTATGGCGAAGCCACCTGCCGGGCCATCGCCCTGGCGCATCTGAGCGAGGCACCGCTTGATATCTCGGTCAAGGCGGATGCCCCCTCTTGGGCCGAACGGCTGTCGGCCGAGCTGCTGCCCACCGGCAGCCTGCGCCGGCCACCGGGCGGATTGGTCAGTGCCCTGCCCGGATTTGACGAAGGCGCCTGGTGGGTGCAGGACGCCGCCGCCGCCCTGCCGGCCCGCCTGCTGGGGCCGGTGGCCGGGCAGCGGGTGGCCGATCTATGCGCCGCGCCGGGCGGCAAGACCGCCCAGCTGGCCGCCGCCGGGGCGGCGGTAACCGCGCTCGACCGCTCGGCCAAACGTCTCCTGCGGCTGACCGCCAATCTGCAACGCCTTGGCCTAGCCGCCGAATTGGTGACCGCCGATGCCGCCGCCTGGCAACCAACGGAGCCGTTCGACGCCGTGCTGTTGGACGCGCCCTGTTCGGCCACCGGCACCTTGCGCCGCCATCCGGACGCCGCCTGGCTGAAGCAGCCGACCGACATCGCCAAGCTGACCGCCGCCCAGGATCGCCTGCTGGCAGCCGCGGCCGCCATGCTCCGACCGGGCGGGCTGCTGATCTATTGCACCTGTTCCCTGCAGCCGGAGGAAGGGCCCCGGCGCGTCGATGCCTTGGTGGCGGCCGGGGCTCCGTTCCGCCGCCGGCCGATCGAGGCCGGCGAGTTGGGCGGCCTGGACGAACTGATCGGCGAGGCGGGCGATCTGCGCATACTGCCCTGCCATCTGGCGGAAAAAGGTGGTATGGACGGATTCTACGCCGCGCGCCTGGAACGACTATGAGCCGCCGATGACCGCCCGCCGCTTCGTCCTGCTCGACCGGGACGGGACCATTAATGTCGAGATCGATTACCTGTCCGATCCCGCCCAGTTGCGCCTCTACCCCGGCGTCGCCCAAGCCCTGCGCCGGCTGGGCGAGCTGGGTTTCGGGCTGGTGGTGGTGACCAACCAGTCGGGCGTCGGCCGCGGCTATTTCGACCTGGCCGCCGTCGACCGGGTGCACGCGCGCCTGGGCGAACTGCTGGCGGAGGAAGGAGTCAGGCTCGACGGCATCTATGTCTGTCCGCATCCCCCCGATGGCGACTGCCGCTGCCGCAAGCCGCGGCCGGGAATGATCGAGCAGGCCGTCGCCGAGTTCGGCTTCGACGCCAGCCAGTGCTTCGTGATCGGCGACAAGGCCGCCGATGTCCAGCTGGCCGAAGCGGTGGGCGCCACCGGGATCCTGGTGCGCACCGGCTGGGGGGCCAAGGCCGAACGGGCCGGAAACTGCCGGCCGGCGGCCATCGTCGACGACCTGCCGGCCGCCGTCGCCTGGATCGAGGCGTCGCTCGCCGCCGCCCTGGCACCGGCCAACCAGGGCCGCCCCACATGAAGCTTTCCGCCCTGGTGGTCGCCCATAACGAGGAAACGCGGCTGGCCGCCTGCTTGGAAAAGCTCGCCTTCGCCGACGAGATCGTGGTGGTGCTCGACAAATGCACCGACGGCTCCAAGGCGATCGCCCAGCGCTTCACCGACCGCCTGGTGGAAGGGGGGTGGGAACTGGAAGGGCCGCGCCGCAATACCGGCATCGAAGCCTGTGGCGGCGACTGGATCGTCGAGGTGGATGCCGACGAGCATGTGACGCCCGAGCTGGCCGCCGAACTGCGCCGACTGATCGAGTCTTCGCCCTACGCCTATCACGACATCCCGGTCGACAACTGGGTCGGTCGCCGGCTGGTGCGCCGCGGCTGGGGCGCCTCGTTCGGCAAGCCGGCCTATCCCGGACTGTTCCGCAAGGCGGCCAAACGCTGGGGCAACGAGCGGGTACATCCGCGCCTCACCCTGGTCGGCCGCAAGGGTCCGGCCCTGGCAAGCCGCATCCAGCATTACGTCGACCGCGACATCTCGGACATGATCCGCCGCTTCGATGCCTATTCGACGGCCCGGGCCAAGGATCTTCGCGACTCCGGGCGCATCGGTTCGGGACCGCACAACGCGCGGCGCATCGTCTCGCGCTTCTGGCGCTGCTATGTCAGCCGCGGCGGCTGGCGCGAAGGCGGCCACGGCTTCCTGATCGCCGTCTTCGCCGCCCTTTATCCCCTGGTGTCCTACCTCAAGGCCAAGCACGACATGGGCGAACAACAGTAGCGCCGTGCCCTTGTTTTTACCACCAAGCCGCCCGCCAGCGGCGGGCTGCACAAAGAACACCAAGCGGACTTTCGGTGGCGCTTAGACGAGTCCGCTCGCAGGATGGCTTGGTGAGTGCCCGCCGAAGGCGGGCGCTTGGTGGGCTTGGTGTTTTATGGAGCCTGTCCCGCCACAAGAATGCCCCCGGCTACAAGGCGGCGCGGATGCGGTCGGCGGCGGCTTCGATGGCGCGGCGCTCGCCGGGCCGCAGCAGCCAATTGATCGGCAAACCGTCCTCGAAGCTGCGCGGCAGCACATGCATGTGGAAATGCAACACCGACTGCGCCGCGCCCGGTCCATTGCTTTGGATGATCGACAAGCCGTCGGGCAGGAACGCCGCGTTCACCGCCAGGGCGACCCGCTGGACCGTCGCCATCACGGCGGCGAGGGCCGGCGCGGACACGTCGAAGATGTTGACCGCGTGTTCCCGCGCGATGACCAGGGCATGGCCGGGACTGGCCGGGTTGATGTCCATGAAGGCCAGGCTATGCGCGTCCTCGCACAGAATATAGGCCGGTGCCTCGTGGCGGGCGATGCGGCAGAAGATGCAATGCGGAACGTTCATGCCAAGTCTCGATCTGCGAAAGCGGCCGGGCCGCCGGGACCACACCATTCTGCCAATTAAGGCGCCATCGCCGCAAATGGTGCGAAAAGACCTTTAATCACCGGTTGTTCGCCATAAGCCCGCCATCGATCGGGCCTAAACCTAGTGCTGTCTCCGGGATCGACCGGAAGCGAACAGACCAAGGAGCACACCGATGTTGAAGCAAGTCCTTTCGGCCCTGGCGATCACCGGCGTCATGCTGAGCAGCGCCGCCTTTGCCGCCGACCAGCCCGCTGCCGCCGCGACGCCCACCGCCCAGCCGAGCCAGGTGCAGACGGCGACGGCGACCACCAAGTCGGGCACCGTCGACAAGAAGGCCGAGCACAAGGTCGCCCACAAGCATATGAAGGCGACCACCGTCAAAACCGAGCCCGGCAAGACCACCACCCCGGCCCCGGTCAAGGCCAACTGAGCCCGTCAAGGGGACGCCCGCCCAGCGAGCGGGCGTCCCCCGGCTCTCGACTCTCGACTCTCGACTTACCGTTGAACCGCCAAGACGCCAAGGCGCCAAGGCGGTAAAGCGCCGCAGGCATTCTACGAATACGATTGGGGAAGGGATGATACCGGCTTCGCCGGGAGAACAGTCGCCTTGGCGTCTTTGCGCCTTGGCGGTTCAATTTCTTCATTGACTCGAAGAGTCCTACTCCAGCAACCGCACCCAGCCGCGCCCGGTCCAGCGCACCCGCTGGTCGTCGCGCTGCCATCCGCCGCTGTCCGGATCCTGCCGGCGGCCCTCGCTGAACAGCAGATCGGGCAGGTCGCGCCCGGCCACCGGCACCACGGTGAGCGCCCCGGCGCAGAACGGTGCGCCTAGCGGATCGCGGTTGCCGTCCGCCCTGGCCGGGCCGAACACGGTGAACTGATACTGGCCGCAAGGCGCCCGGAGTGGTGCCCGGACCACCAGCAGGTCGCTATGGGCGGGCACCAGCACGGCCTGCGGCTCCAGCCAATCCGGCCACCATTCGGGATTGTCGCCGAACAAATCGGCCAGCGCCCGCTCGGCGGTGGCACGGTCGGCCGCCCCCAAGGCAGCCAAGGGCTGCCAGGCGACGTCGGCGGCCAGGGCCGGAACGGCGATGGTCATGGCGAGGAGGAGGGCGGCGAGCCGTCGCGCCAGCATCGGGAACATCTGCATGGTCGCTTGTCTTCTACAGCCGGCTTGCCACATCCGCCAAGCGGCGAAATGGAGATTGGTCGGCCGTCAAGGTCAGGTCGCCGGCCCGCTTGACCCCTTCGCGCCCGAACCGCTCGCGCACCGCCTCGATCAGCCATTGCTCGGCCTGGCGCCGACGGGCGGCGGCCAGACGGCCGTCCTCGGCCAAATAGGCGGCATGGGCGTCGACCGCGGCAACCAGCGATTCCACCCCCTGCCGCTCGACGGCCGAGACCAGCAGCACCGGAATCGGCCAGTCCGCATTGTCCTCGGCCAGGCTGAGGGCGGCCTGGACATCGGCCTTGGCACGCCCCGCCGGCGCTCCCATATCGGCCTTGGTGACGACGACGATATGGGGAATCTCGGCGATCCCCGCCTTCATGAATTGCAGGCTGTCACCCGAGCCGGGTTGCACGCAGAGGATGACCGTGTCGGCCACGCCCACCACATCGGTCTCCGATTGGCCGACCCCGACCGTCTCGATCAGGACCAGATCGTAGAGGGCCCGCATCAGCACCATGGCCGCCACCGTCAGGCCGGCCAAACCACCCAGCCGATCGCGTGCCGCCATCGAGCGGACGAACACGCCCTGGTCCTCGGGATCGGTCGACAGCCGCGTCCGGTCGCCCAGCAGCGCCCCCCCGGAGCGCCGCGACGACGGATCCACCGCGATGCAGGCGACGCTGCGCCCCGCCTTGCGCCAAGCCTGGATCAGGGCATTCATCAGGGTCGACTTGCCCACCCCGGGCGGCCCGGTCATGCCCACCACATGGGCGGCCGGGGCCGCATGGGCGGCCGACAACAGGGCGATCACCTCGGCCGAATCCGGGGCCTGTTCGATGCGGGCCAGGGCGCGGGCGAGGCCCGCCTTGCCCAACGCCTTGACCTGGCCGAGGGTGAGCTGCCCCATCCGCCCTCTGAGGGTTAAGCCGTGGTGTCGGAATGGGCGCCCAGCGCCGCCTGGGCCGCCGCCAACCGGGCGATCGGCACCCGGTAGGGCGAACAGGACACATAGTCGAGGCCGACCTTCTGGCAGAAGGCGATCGAGGCCGGATCGCCGCCATGCTCGCCGCAGATTCCCAGCTTGAGGTCGGGGCGGGTCTTGCGGCCGCGTTCGGCGGCGATCTTGACCAGCTCGCCGACACCTTCCTGGTCGAGGCTGGCGAAGGGATCGTGTTCGTAGATGCCCTTCTGCCGGTAGACCTCGAGGAACGGGCCGGAATCGTCACGCGACATGCCCAGCGTGGTCTGCGTCAGGTCGTTGGTGCCAAAGCTGAAGAAGCTGGCCGATTCGGCGATGCTGCCGGCGGCCAGGGCGGCGCGCGGCAATTCGATCATGGTGCCGACCGAATAGGGCAGGGTGGTACCGGTGGCCTTGAAGATCTCGGCCGCGGTGCGGTCGATCACCTCCTTCAGCAGGTCCAATTCCTTCTTGGTGCCGACCAGGGGAACCATGATTTCCGGGGCAACGGGGCGGCCGCCGCTCGTCTTCGACACCTGGACCGCCGCTTCGAAGATGGCGCGGGCCTGCATCTCGTAGATCTCGGGATAGGTGATGCCGAGCCGGCAACCGCGGTGGCCGAGCATCGGATTGGATTCGTGCAGCTGGCTGTTGCGGGACCGCAGCACGGCGACATCGGCCCCGGCCGCCTTGGCCACCTGTTCCATTTCGGCTTCGCTGTTGGGCAGAAACTCGTGCAGCGGCGGATCCAACAGGCGGATGGTCACCGGCAGGCCGTCCATGATCTCGAACAACTCGACGAAGTCGTCCTTCTGATAGGGCTGGATCTTGGCCAGGGCGTGGCGGCGGCCGGCTTCGTCGGAGGCGAGGATCATCTCGCGCACGGCGATGATCCGCTGCGGGTCGAAGAACATGTGCTCGGTGCGGCACAGGCCGATGCCCTCGGCCCCGAAGCGGCGCGCCGTCCGGGCGTCGAGCGGGGTCTCGGCATTGGCCCGCACCTTCATGGTGCGGATCTGGTCGACCCAGCCCATCAGGGTGGCGAAATCGCCGGTCAGCTCGGGCTGCACGGTCGGCACCTCGCCCAGCATGATCTCGCCGGTCGATCCGTCGAGGGTGATGGTGTCGCCCTCGGCCACCGTCGTCCCCTGCGCCTTCAGCGACTTGGCCCGATAGTCGATGCGCAGGTCGCCGGCCCCGGCCACGCAAGGCCGGCCCATGCCGCGGGCGACCACCGCCGCATGGCTGGTCATGCCGCCGCGCGAGGTCAGGATGCCCTGGGCGACATGCATGCCGCCGATGTCTTCCGGACTGGTCTCGATGCGCACCAGGATCACCTTCTCGCCGCGCCCCACCCAGGCCTCGGCGTCATCGGCCGAGAACACCACGCGGCCCGAGGCAGCGCCCGGCGAGGCGGGCAGGCCGCGTCCCAGGATGCGGCGCTCGGCCTTGGGATCGAGGGTCGGATGCAGCAGCTGGTCGAGACCGGACGGCTCGATCCTCTGCACCGCCTTTTCCTTGCTGATCAGGCCTTCCCTGGCCATGTCGACGGCGATCTTGAGCCCGGCATTGGCGGTGCGTTTGCCGGTCCGGGTCTGCAGCATCCACAACTTGCCCTTCTGGACGGTGAATTCCAGGTCCTGCATGTCGGTGAAATGCGCTTCCAGCCTGGCGCGTACCGCGTCGAGATCGGCGAACACCGCCGGCATCACCTCTTCCATCGCCGGCAGGGCGGCGTGGGCCGCCTGACGGGCCGCGGTGGTCAGGTATTGCGGCGTGCGGATGCCGGCCACCACGTCCTCGCCCTGGGCGTTGACCAGGTATTCGCCGTAGAACTCCTTGTCGCCGGTCGACGGATTGCGGGTGAAGGCCACCCCGGTGGCGCAATCCTCGCCCATATTGCCGAACACCATGGCCTGGACATTGACCGCCGTGCCCCAATTGGCGGGAATGTCGTGCAGCCGCCGGTAGGTGATGGCCCGCTGGTTCATCCACGAGCCGAAGACGGCGCCGATGGCGCCCCACAGCTGGTCCTGGACGTCCTGCGGGAACGGCCGCCCCAGCTCGTGGAGGACCTTCTCCTTGTAGGCCGCCACCACGCCTTTCCAGTCGTCGGCCGTGAGGTCGGTGTCGAGCCTGACGTCGCGGTCTTCCTTGACGTTTTCCAGGATCTCCTCGAAGTGATGGTGCTCGACCCCCAGCACCACGTCGGAATACATCTGGATGAAGCGGCGATAGCTGTCATAGGCGAAGCGCGGGTCACTGCTGCGCTTGGCCAGGCCCTCGACCGTCCGGTCGTTGAGGCCGAGATTGAGCACGGTGTCCATCATTCCCGGCATCGAGGCCCGGGCGCCCGAGCGGACCGACACCAGCAATGGATCGGCCACATCGCCGAAGCGGCAGCCCATGACCGCTTCGATGCGGCCCAGGGCCGCCTCGACCTGGGGCGTCAGATCCGGCGGATAGCTCTGTTTGTTGTCATAAAAAAAGGTGCAGAGCTCGGTGGTGATGGTGAAACCGGGCGGCACCGGCAGTCCGAGATTGGCCATCTCGGCCAGATTGGCCCCCTTGCCGCCCAGCAGATTCTTCATCTCGGACCGCCCCTCAGCGGTGCCATCCCCGAACGCGTACACCCACTTGGTCATGGTAGCGAGACTCCCTAGCCCTCGATCGCTGAGAAATCGGCAATCAACTGCATGGCGGCACCGATTTGCGACAACAGGCAGAGGCGGTTGGCCCGCATCGCCCGATCCTCGCAATTGACCGTCACACGATCGAAAAATTCATCCACCGGGCGCCGCAACCGGGCCAGTGCCGCCATCGCCTCGGCGAAGCGCTCGGCCGCCAGGGCCGGAGTCATCGCCGCCCGCAACTGGGCCAAGGCCTGGTCGAGGGCCCGCTCTTCGGGCGCCTCCAGCAAGGCGGAGTCGACCGGCCCGTCATAGGACCGCCCATCTTTCTTCTCTTCGATGCGGACGATATTGGCGGCCCGCCGGTAGGCGGTCAGCAGATTGGCCCCATCGTCGCTGGCGAGGAAATTCTTGAGGGCGTCGACCCGCGCCAACAGGCGCACCAGGTCGTCCTCGCCGCCCACCGCGAAGACCGCCGAGATCAGGTCGTGGCGGATCCCCTGTTCGCGCAGATGCACCTTGAGGCGGTCGGCAAAGAAGTCGAGCAGGTCGTCGGCGGTCGCCTCGGCAGCGATCGTCAGCGGACCGGCGAAGGTGGCGTGGGCCGCCAGCAACAACCCGTGGAGCGGCAGCCGCAAGCCGTTTTCCAGGATGATCCGGATGACTCCCAAGGCGGCGCGGCGCAGCGCGAAGGGGTCCTTCGAGCCGGTTGGTTTCTCGTCGATGGCGAAGAAGCCGACCAGGGCATCGATCTTGTCGGCCAGGGCCACCGCCACCGAAACCGGGGCGGTCGGGCAGCGGTCGTTGGGTCCCTGCGGCGCGTAGTGGTCGGCGATGGCGTCGGCCACCGCCGGCGCCTCGCCGTCGCCTTGCGCGTAATAGCGGCCGATGACGCCCTGCAGTTCGGGAAATTCGCCGACCATCTCACAGGACAGGTCGGCCTTGGCCAAGCCGGCGGCCCGTTCGGCCGCCGCCGCATCGGCGCCGACCAGGCCGGCGATATGGCCGGCCATCCGGGTCATCCGCCCGGCCTTGTCGGCCATGCTGCCGAGGCGCGCGTAATAGAGCCGTTCGGCCAGCTTCGGCAGGCGACTGTCAAGGCGGTGCTTGCGGTCGGTGTCCCAGAAGAACTTGGCATCGGACAGGCGAGCCCGCAGCACCCGCTCATTGCCGGCGACGATGGCGCGGCCGCCGTCGGCGGCCTCCATATTGGCCACCACCAGGAAGCGGTTGGCCAGCCGGCCGTCGGCCTTCAGCAACGAGAAATACTTCTGGTGCGACCGCATCGAGGTGATCAGCACCTCGTCCGGCACGTCCATGAAGGCCTGGTCGATGCTGCCCACCAGCACCACCGGCCATTCGACCAGACCGGTGACCTCGGCCAGCAGCCCCTCGTCCTTGCGCAAGGTCAGCCCCTCGGCCGTCGCCGCGGCCTCGGCCTGACGCAGGATCTCGTGCCGGCGCTGGACCGGATCGAGCAGCACCTTGGCGTCGGCCAGACCCGCCCAATAATCGCTGTAGCCCTCGACCGCGAAGGACTGCGGCGCCAGGAACCGGTGGCCGGAGGTCAGATTGCCGGCGGTCACCGGGCCGAAGGCGACCGGCACCACGGCGCCGTCGAACAGGCAGAGGATCCGTTGCAGCGGTCGCACCCAGCGCACCGCATGACTGCCCCAGCGCATCGACTTGGGCCACGGGAACTCGGCCATTGCCTGCTCGATCACCTCCTTGATCACCAGGGCGGTGGGCCGCCCCTGCTTGGCGATCACGGCGAAATAGAACAGGCCCTTGCCGGTGTCGCGTTGCTCGCAGTCGGCCAGGGCGACGCCGGCCCCCTTGAGGAAGCCGTCCAGCGCCTGGGCCGGCGAGCCGACCCGCGGGCCGCGCCGTTCCTCGGCGACGTCGGGGGTGGCCTGCGGCAGGCCCTCGATGACCAGGGTCAGGCGGCGGGGCGTCACCAGGCAGCGGGCACCGTCATAGATCAGGCCATTCTTCTTCAGCCCATCGCCCACCAGGCGTTCGAAGTCCTCGGCGGCGCGCGCCTGCATGCGGGCCGGGATTTCCTCGGACAACAGCTCGAGCAGCAATTCGGCCATGCTTCAGGCTCCCAGCGACGCAGTGGGGGCCGGCACAGTGGCGACCGGCGGCCGGCCGGCCAGCCAGCCCTCACAGCAGCCTTTGGCCAAGGCGCGGACGCGGCCGATATAGGATTGGCGTTCGGTCACCGAGATCACCCCGCGGGCGTCGAGCAGGTTGAAGCGGTGGCTGGCCTTGATGCATTGATCATAGGCCGGCAGCGGCAGCCCCGCCGCCAGCAGCGCCTGGCATTCGGTCTCGGCGTCCGCGAAATGGCGAAGCAGCATCACGGTGTCGGCATGCTCGAAGTTATGGGCCGAGTATTGCCGTTCGGCCTCCAGGAAGACGTCGCCGTAGCGCACCCCGCCCCCGTTGAAATCGAGGTCGTAGACGTTCTCGACGCCTTGGATGTACATGGCCAGGCGCTCCAGCCCGTAGGTCAGCTCGACCGCCACCGGGTCGCATTCGATGCCGCCGACCTGCTGGAAATAGGTGAACTGGGTCACCTCCATGCCGTCGCACCACACCTCCCAGCCGAGTCCCCAGGCGCCCAAGGTGGGGCTTTCCCAGTCGTCCTCGACGAAGCGGATGTCATGGGCCAAGGGGTCGATCCCCAGCCGGCGCAGGCTCTCCAGGTAGAGTTCCTGGCTGTTTTCCGGCGATGGCTTCAACAACACCTGGAATTGGTAATAGTGCTGCAGGCGGTTGGGGTTCTCGCCATAGCGGCCGTCCTTGGGCCGGCGCGACGGCTGCACATAGGCGGTCTTCCACGGCTCGGGCCCCAGCGCCCTTAATGTGGTCGCCGGGTGGAAGGTGCCGGCCCCCACTTCCATGTCATAGGGCTGCAGAAGGATGCACCCCTGCTCCGCCCAGAAGGATTGCAGAGTAAGGATGAGAGACTGAAAGCTGGGCTGCGGCGCCATGGATACCCGTCACTGTTTCGCAAGGCATGCCCGGCCTGATCGGGCACCGTCCCGCTCGGGACGCTGCAACTTAACGCGCATTTCTCCCACTGTCACCGTCGGCATCACGTTTGGCTGAGGCCTGATCGACCAATGATCCGGACGCGATGGAAGGTCGGGAAAGGGGCATGCCGGATCGGTTATCGGCGGTACCGGCAAGGGGTGCCGGGCGGTGGATGCTCGCCGGGGCTGTCAGGAAAATACATTCGGCATTTTATCGAGTTGTAATCAAAGAGCCCTTAAAATATTAAAAGTTGTCTTTTTGCCGGAATCGATCGACAATTGTCTGTGATGGTGATCACACCATCACCAATCAAGACCCTCTCTTGAGGAAGCACGAAGTGCAAACTGACGGGCCGGCTCCGCCCCTTCGAGCCGCCCGTCCCGTTTTTTGCCATTTCCTTCCTGCCGCAACCGATCGACACCCCCATCCCCGCCGGCCGCTTTGACGAAAGCCGGCCCTATGCTATAGCTCGGCCGATCGAGCATCACCGAAGGCCGGCCCGTCCGCCAAGGTGCTGCCGCCGCAAAGGACTCAAGGCCCAAGCCCCGATGACCACCGGACTCTCTTACGAGGTGCGACCCTTCTCGGCGGTATCGCGCGACTTCTTCAAGGAGATCTGGTTCTTCCGGCGGCTGGTGTGGCTGTTCATCTGGCGCGACATCGTGGTGCGCTACAAGAACACGCTGATCGGCGCCGCCTGGTACATCATCCAGCCGCTGGCGATGATGGTGGTGTTCACCCTGTTCTTCGGCGGCATCTTCGGCCGCTACATCGGCGACCTGCCCTATTCGGTGTTCGCCTATAGCGGCCTGTTGCTGTGGCAGCTGTTCAGCCGCTCAATGGCGCTGGGGGCCACCAGCCTGGTCCTCTACGCGCCGATGCTGTCGAAGATCTATTTCCCCCGCATCATCGTCCCCGCCTCGGTGGTGATCGGCGCCCTGTTCGACTTCTTCCTGACCGCCTTGCTGTTGGCCGCCATGCTGGTCTATTGGCGCATCCCGGTGGGCTGGGCGCTGCTGGCGGTGCCGCTCATCCTGCTGTTCACCCAGTTGTTCTCGATGGGGTGCAGTTGCCTGCTGGCGGCCATCGACGCCCGTTACCGCGACATCCGCCATGCCATTCCGCTGCTGGTCCAGGTGTGGATGTTCTGCACCCCGGTGATGTATCCGGTCAGCTATGTGCCGGAGAAGTGGCAGCTGCTCTACGCGATCAACCCCATGGTCGGCCTGACCCA
This sequence comes from uncultured Telmatospirillum sp., assembly GCA_903858635.1. Lineage (GTDB taxonomy): Bacteria > Pseudomonadota > Alphaproteobacteria > Rhodospirillales > Magnetospirillaceae > DUZF01. Next base: position 15,421 of record CAIOJO010000306.1, read on the forward strand.
GGCCTTCCGCTGGGCCATCTTCCAGAGCGGCGACGCCCTGCAACCGGTCGCCCTGCTGTTGGCCGCGTCCCTCTCGGTCCTCGTCTTCATCCTCGGTGTCGTGGTCTTCCAGAAGATGCAGGGCACCCTGGTCGACACCTTGTAAGGCCATGCCGGTGGACAACCGCGACCTCGCCATCAGCGCCCGGCAGATCGGCAAGCGCTACCAGTTGCGCGAAGGCGGCGGCATGAGCGGCTTGGCCGGCCTCTTGGGCCGCAAGCTGCGGCGATTGTGCGGCATCGCCGTGACCGAGCCGCCGCCCAACCAGTTCTGGGCCCTGAAAGATGTCAGCTTCGACATCAAGAAGGGCGAAGTGGTCGGCCTGATCGGCCATAACGGCGCCGGCAAGAGCACCTTGTTGAAGGTGCTCACCCGCATCACCAACCCGTCGGAAGGCACCGCCCGGGTTCAGGGCCGGGTTGGCATGCTGCTCGAGGTCGGCACCGGCTTCCACCCCGATTTGACCGGACGCGAGAACGTCTTCGTCGGCGGCGCCATCCTCGGCATGACCCGGGCCGAGATCCGCCGCAAATACGATGCCATCGTCGACTTCGCCGAGTTGGCGGGCTTCATGGATACCGCGGTCCGCCACTACTCGTCGGGCATGGGCCTGCGGCTGGCCTTGTCGGTGGCCGTGCATCTCGACGCCGAAGTGGTGTTCCTCGACGAGATCTGGGCGGTCGGCGACCATGCCTTCCAACTCAAGACCTGGCGCCGCATCGAGGAGCTGATCGCCTCGGGCCGCACCTTCGTCATCGTCGCCCATAACCTGGAGACCATGGAGCGGCTGTGCAGCCGCTGCCTGCTGATCGACCACGGCCGGCTGACCATGGACGGCCCGCCATCCCAGGTCATCGCCCGCTATCGGCACGAGCTGCGGCAACGCCGCGCCGCCGCGCCGTCCGCCAGCGAGGGCCCGGAGGGCCTGGAGATCGCCGAGGCGCGCCTGCTGGCCGAAGAGGTGCAACTGGGCGAGGCGTTGGATTGCCGGCTGGTGGTGGACATGGCGCGCGACGGCCGTTTGGCCCTGGCGGTGGGGGTGCGCGACGGATTTGGCCGGCTGGTGGCGGTGGGCACCGACCGGACCAGCCAGCAGCGCTGGACCACCCTGGCCGCGCGGGCCGGCCGCAACCTGTTCCATTGTGCCGTTCCGGGCGCCTTCAGCGCCGGCAACACCTACGACCTGCTGATCGAGATCCGCTCCGAGCAGGGGCTGACGGTACAGACCGAACTACCCTTCACCGTGGCCGAACGCGAGACCTTGACCATCGACCAATCCGGCAAGGACTGCGCCGTTCCGGCCCTGGCCGTGGCCTGGACCGCCGTCGCCGACGCGACGTCGTAAAGCCTCGCCGCCGACCGGGTCCGGCGAAACTTTCGATGTGGCGGGCCAGGCGATAACGGCCAATTCGATCAAATGATGAAGGGATCGCTTCGGCGGTGCTCGGGAAACAGCGGTTTCCTTGGCCTTACCCGGTTGGCATGGGGTTTGCGGCAGCAAGCCGAAGCACACCCGCCAACCGGACGGCTCCCCTGATGACCTTGGTTGATCTCCTGCTTGCCCCTGCCGTGCCGGATGCCGAGGATGGGCTTCGCCTTCTCTCCTCGGCAGCGGGTTTCGTCCTCGATCTCGACGGCACGCTGGTGCTGCCCGACAAACGCGCCGGGAACTACAACTTGCTGGCCGGGGCGGTCGAAGTCCTGGCCCGGCTGCGCGCCAAGGGCATGCCACTGGTGGCGCTGACCAACAACACGCTGCACACGCCGGCCGACTGTGCGGCCTTGCTGCGGGCGACGGGGATCGCCCTCGATGGCGATGAGATCCTTACGCCGTCCAGCGTCGCGGCGGAGTACTTCCAACGGCGGCGCCTGCACCGCGTTCTGGTGATCGGCGGCGAAGGGGTGTGGCGTCCGCTGGCCGATGCCGGCCTCACGGTGGTGCTGACCGATGCCCCGGAAATCGCGGTGGACGCCGTCTATGTCGGCTACCACCCAGGGTTCGACCTCACCGATCTCGAGGCGGGATGCCGCGCCTGTTGGGGGGGCGCCAAGCTGTTCGTCAGCTCCGGCGTGCCCTACTTCGCCACCCAGGGCGGGCGGGCGATCGGCATCTCGCGGGCCATCGCGGCAGCCATCACCAATATGACCGGACGCCCGTCCACCGTGCTCGGCAAGCCGTCGCCGCACGCCCTCGCTTGCGCCGGCCGCCGTCTCGGAGTGGCGGCCGAGAGCCTGGTGGTGATCGGCGACGATCCGCGGCTGGAAGCGATCATGGCGCGCAACGGCGGCGCCATCGCCATTGGGGTCGAAACCGGCATCGGCCGCCGGGCCGATTTCGCCGCCTTGCCACCGCACCACCGGCCGCATCTGGTCCTTCGGCACATCGGCGAACTACTGTCGCGGATTTAACCTCTAAGCGTCCATCGTTTGGCAGAGTTCGCTCCATTCCGGATCGGGTCCCCAGTTCGCCACCCAACCCGGCAGCGCCGCCCCCGGCATCGGCCGTGCGATGCCGTATCCCTGGGCCCGTTCGCAACCCAGCGATAGAAGCAGCCTGCCGTGGGCCACGGTTTCCACACCTTCGGCAATCACTTCACGGTTGAAGGCTGCGGCCAGGCCGATCACGCCTTGGATGATGGCCAGGTCTTCCGGGTCGTCGATGCTGTTGCACACGAAGCTGCGATCGATCTTGACGGTTTCGGCCGACAGTCGCCGCAGATAGGTCAGTGATGAATAGCCCGTGCCGAAATCGTCCAGCGCAAAGCTGACGCCGATCTCGCGACACGCATCCATGACCTGGACCACCTGGGCAATATCCTGAAGCGCGCTGGATTCCACGATTTCAATCTGCAGCCGCCCGGACGGGAGGGCGGGATAGATGGTCAGAAGTTGGCGCAACCGTGGCACGAAGTCGGACTGTTGCAGCTGGCGAGCGCCGACGTTTACGCTGACCGGGAGATCCAGCCCCTCGGCATGCCAGGCGAGCATCTGCCGCAGGGCGGCGCCGATGACCCATTCGCCCACCGCCACATTGACCGACTGTTCCTCGATCAGCGGCAGGAAGGCCGCCGGATATAGCAAGCCGCGCTCCGGATGTTGCCACCGAATCAGGGCTTCGGCCCCGATCACCAGCCCGGTCTTCATGTTCACCTTGGGCTGGTAGTGCAATACGAATTCGCCTTGTGCCAGGGCCCGGTCGAAATCGTCCAGGTTTGCCCGCAGGGTCTTTGCTGCCGTTTCCTGATCCAGGTCGAACAAATGGTAGCGGTTCTTGCCCGACTGCTTGGCTTGATACATCGCCTGGTCGGCATGGCGAATCAGTTGGTCGGCATCGGCGCCATCTTGCGGGTAGAGCGTAACGCCAATACTGGCGGAAACCTGCAGCACCGCATGGCCCACTGTCACCGGATCGGCGGCCGCCCGCAACAGTCGCGCCAGCATCGGCTCACACTTCTGCTGGGGGTCCAGATCGATCAGCACGGCGATGAACTCGTCGCCGCCGATGCGGGCCAGCGTATCCCCTTCCCGCATCGTCTCTTTCATGCGTCTGGCGACCACGTTAAGAAGTTCGTCGCCGACATCGTGGCCGTATTGGTCATTGACCTCCTTGAAGCCATCCAGATCCAGATAAGCGACGGCCAAGGATTGATTGCGCCGTTCGCTCTGAACGATGGTCTGGTGCAGGCGGTCGTTCAACAGCACACGGTTCGGCAACCCGGTCAATGCATCGAAATGCGCCAGAAGATCAAGCCGTCGGTTGGCTTCTTCCGCCCTCAGCCGTGCTTCGTCCAGGCGGGTGATGGATCCGGCCACGCTGTCCGCCATGGCGTTGAACGAGCGCGACAGGTCGCCCATCTCGTCGTTGGACGGGGCATCCAGCCGGTAGCCGAGGTCGCCGCCCTCGAATCGTTGGATGCCGGCGATCATCCGTGTGATGCGCCTGGTGAGGAAGCCCGCCATCAGGATCGCGACGACGATAACCACCACGATCATGGTCAGGGTCGATCCGACCAGACCCCAGGTTGTTCCCGCCAGGCTTGCACCAATGCCGTCGACCATGCGGGACCGCCGTTGACGGAAATCGGCGGCCTTTTCCTCGACCAGCTTGGCGATGCGCTGGCCCGATTCGGTCGCAGCCAGGTGGAAATCATCCACATTGGCGCCGATGGTCACGAAGCCGAAGCCCCGTTCCGTCGCCCCGTACTGCCCCGTGTAATAGGGAATGGCTGCCGCCGTAGTGAGTTTCCACAGCCCGCTGAAGTAAATCAGGAATGAGCCGGAACCGCCATGTTCGGTCAGGGTATTCCAACCGTCGCACTGCGGCGAGAAGTTCAGGTAGCGGCAATCCAGGGCGACCGTGCCCGCCCGGATCATCTCTTTGGCAGGCTTCTTCTGCAGGCTCTGTTCCTTGAACGGTTCGACGGTGGCGAGGAAGAGGTCGGAAGGCAATTTGCTGTTCTGCCACTCCCGATAGAGGGACTCGTCCAACCAGGGCGTGACCGGGCGACCCGTCGCCGGGTCATAGCCAACGATGAAATAGTCCCGCGGATGGGAGATGGATCGATTCTTGTAGTCCCATAGGAAGGCATAATTGCCCTTGGTGGCGTCGGCGATTGCGGTATAGCGCGCTGCGGTGGGCATCAGCCGGTCAGAGAACTGGCGGATATGATCATGGTCTAAAGCCAGCGTCACGTAGCCCGCCACCACCCCGTTCTTGACCACCGGGGTGGCCCAGCGGACGATGCCGCGAAACCGCTTGCCGACCGGGTTTTCGGTGCCCGCATAGGCGGATTTTTCCGGCTCGAAGGGGATCCCGGCCTGGGCCGCCGCATGCGGTGTGAAGGGCCCGATGACGTGACTGGGTACATAGGCACCGATCACGTCGGACACATAGATCTGTCCAGGTTTTAGTTTCTGCAGTTCCGGCCAGTAATGTTCCGCCCGGACGAATCCCTGCGTCGGGTCGGCGATGTTGCGCAAGTCTTTCGGCATCAGGTCGCCGCTGGTGACTTTGAGCTTTTCGTGGCCGTCCAGCCCGATATAGGTGATCTCGACGAACAGGGGGCGCCGCTCCGCCTTTCCCAGATATTCCGCTGGGCGGGCGTGAAAATCCTTGGAATTATCCGGCAAGATGCGGCCGGTACCCTTGACCGCGGGCGACCCGGCATCATCCTCCGGCACCCAGCTGCTGCCGTCCGCCGACAGCCGGTAGGGGCCATGCTGGTACAGGTCGCGCTTGCGGTGGTCGAGAAACCGCGCGTAGCCGGCTTCTGTCGGCTCCAGGGCAGCGGCGGCCAGGATGTCCTCATCGCGTTCGTAGAGGAAGGCGGCAATCTGGCGTGCCGTCTCGGTGGTACTTGATTCGATCGCTTCCCGGGAGCGGTCGTCCAGGGCCTGAATGGCGTCCTGGGTCGTCGAGTCACCGACCAATCGGATGGCGGACACCATGTTGTCGGCCATGCCTGCCGCATCGGCGGCGATGTGTCGCCCCAGCGATTGCGCCGCTTGCCAGGCAAACCAGGCCAAGAACAGCAACGGAAGTACTTTGATCAGGACAAAGATGGAGATGAGCTTGCCGCGCATCCCTCTTGGCATTGGGAGTTTCATTATAAATTTTTGCTGCAGTGAGGGCCATTGAGCCGGCTCGGGCCAGCAACCAAATTGCGCCGATCACAAAACTGGGCTCGTTCCAACACTTCGGCGAGCGGTCGAATGGGGCGAAATCTGTGCATTTTATTCCATCATGTGAGACCAGGCCGACTGTCGACGGTACGGGCATTGACAGGGCAGTCCGCCAAGTCTTTTCCAACCTGGGCGCAAATTCGGGCGAGCGTCAGCGCCGACGGCTGTTACTTCTAGGTGAAATTTGTAAATACAATTTTCCCGCAAGCAACCCGCCATTCGTATAGCCCCAATGGTCTTGGTCGCTTATTCAGGCCTTCCCGAACCAGCGGGTGGGGTCGCAGACTGCGGCGGCCCCAACCACAGGCATCTGAGGTGTCCGCGTCACGCCGAAGGACGCGTCGCCGCCATGGCGCGGTGGGTGTCCCGCAGCCAGGACTGGAACATCAGGACGTCCCACAGCAGGTGCTGCCAGTTGCGTTGCCCGGCCAGATGCTGGCGCCATTTTTCCTGGACGCGGGCGCCGTCGAGGAAACCTTCACCGGCCATCGCCCGCGGCTCCAGCAAGTCTTCCGCCCAGTCGCGGAGCGGCCCGCGCAGCCAGGAATCGATGGGCACGCCGAACCCCATCTTGGGCCGTTCGACCAGGGCCGGCGGCACATGCCGGTACAGCACCTGGCGCAGCAGCCATTTGCCGGCCCCGCCCTGGAACTTGGCCGCGGGCGGCAAGGTCCAGGCATGCTCGACCACCCGATGGTCGAGGATCGGCACCCGCACCTCGAGAGCCACCGCCATGCTGGCGCGGTCGACCTTGGTCAGGATGTCGTCGGGCAGATAGGTCAGCAGATCGGCCGCCTGCATGCGTTCGACGTCGTCCAGGCCGTCCGGCAGCGCCGGCGTCGCGCCGGCGTTGTCGCCGTCGGCCCCCAGGACCAGCCTGTCGTCCTCCAGCCAATGGCTGACCAGGCGGTCGTAGACCGCATCGGCATCGGCCAGCGGCAGCACCGCCGCCAGCTTGTGCAGCTTGTCACCCAATTGGCCGCGGCCATGCTGCGCCAGTGGCCGCAGCAGGCGATCCCAGGCGGCCGGCGACGGCCGGCCGAGCAGCCGGGCGGCGGCCCGGCGCAGGGGCGGCGGCAGCAGGGCGATCCGGCGCCACAGGCGATGGGCCAGACGGTAGCGGTTGTAGCCGGCGAACAGCTCGTCGCCGCCATCGCCCGACAGCGCCACCGTCACCTCGCGCCGCGCCAGCCGCGAGATGAGGAAGGTGGGAATCTGCGACGAATCGGCGAAGGGCTCGTCGTAGATCGCCGACAGCCGCGGCACCACCTCGAGGGCGTCGGCCGACGTCACGTAGAATTCGGTGTGCTCGGTGCCGAGATGGGCGGCCACCGCCTTGGCGTAGGGCGCCTCGTCGTAGCCCGGCTCGCCGAAGCCGATCGAATAGGTCTTCACCGGACGGCTGGCCTGGCGCTGCATCAGCGCCACCACCGCCGAAGAATCGATGCCGCCGGACAGGAAGGCGCCCAGCGACACATCGGCGATCATCCGCCGGCCCACCGCATCGGCCAGCAGGGTTTCCAGCCGTTCGACCGCCGCCGCCGGATCGAACGGCGCGCGGCGCGCCACCGCCCCCGCCGCGATCACCCGGCCGAGCTCCCAGAACCGGTCGATACGTTCCTCGCCCTGGGGCCCGATCTGCAGCAGGCAGCCGGCCTCCAGCTTGTGCACGCCCCGATAGATCGACAGCGGCGCCGGCACCGCGGCGCGGCGCATATAGGCGGCCACGGCGCGGCGGTCGATCTCGGGCGTCCAGCCGGGATGGGCGGCCAGGGCGGCGAGCTCGGAACCGAACAGCAGCAGCTCGCCGAACCGCCCCCAATACAACGGCTTGATGCCCAAGCGGTCGCGGATCAGCCACAGGCGCCGCTCCTGGCGGTCCCACAGGGCGATGGCGAACATGCCGATCAGCTGCCCGACGGTGGCTTCGACGCCCCAGGCGGCACAGGCCTCGACGATCACCTCGGTGTCGGAATGGCCGCGGAAGACGCGGCCGAGGCGGCCGCCCAGCTCGGCGGCATTATAGATCTCGCCATTATAGGAGATGACGAAACGGCCATCGGCCGAGCTCATCGGCTGGTGTCCGGCCGGCGACAGATCGAGGATCGACAGGCGGCGATGGGCCAGGGCGATGCCGGCCGGCGCATCGACCCAGGCCCCGCCGTCATCTGGGCCGCGGTGGCGCAGGCGGTCGCCCATGGCGGTGGCCAGCGCGGTCGCCCGGGCCGCATCGGCGGTGGCGTGGCGGTCAAGGAATCCGGCGATACCGCACATCGGGGCTAGTGCTCCAACAGGCGCCGGTACAGCGCCAGATGCTGCGCGACCACCGCCTGCTGACCGAAGCGGCGTTCGGCCCGGGTCCGCGCCGCTTGGCCCATCGCCAGGCGCAAGGCGGGGTCCTCGGCCAGGCGCCGCATGGCGGCGGCCAGGCCGGCCGATTGGCGGGCCGGCACCAGCAAGCCTTCGACCCCATCCTTGATGACCTCGCGACAGCCGACCACGTCGGTGGTGATGATCGGCCGGGCCGAGGCGGCGGCCTCCAGCAACGCCTTCGGCATGCCTTCGCGATAGGACGGCAGCACCGCCACATGGGCCTGGCGCCAGATCTCGGCGATGTCGCTGCGATGGCCCAACCACTCGGCCACCCCTTCCTCCTGCCAGGCCCGCAGCTGCCGCTCGTCCAGGGTGCTCGGGTTATGGGGGTCGGGAGTGCCGACCAGCCACAGGCGATGCGGCACGCCGTCGCGGCGCAAGGCGCGCGCCGCTTCGACCGCCTCGACGATGCCCTTGTCGGCCAGCATGCGGGCCACCACGGCGAAGATCACCGGTCCGTCGGGCGGCGGCGGCAGGGCGGGAAAAGCGGCAAGATCGACCCCGGAGCCACGGATCAGGGTGATCTGCCCGGCGGCGGCGATGCCCTGCTCGACCACCAGGGCGCGGTCGTCGTCGTTCTGCAGGATGACTTCGTTGCCCGGACGCCGCAGCAGCAGCCGCAATCCGGCGCTCAACCCGGCGCGCAGCAGTTTGATCCGGCCGGTGGTGCCGGTGAAGGCATAGCCCATGCCGGCCAGGGCGCTCACCACCCGCCGCTGGCCGGTGAGGAGGGCCGCCAGATTGCCGTACAGCACCGGCTTCAGGGCGACGCAATGCAAGATGTCGGGGCGGTGGCGGCGCAGCGCCGCCATGATGGCGAGGACGGTCCGCGCCTCGCGCCACGGATGGGTGCCGCGCCGCTCGAGGGGCAGCGGCTCCAGGGTGAACCCGGCCTGGGCGATGACCTCGGCCTTGTCGGTGACATGGGCGGCCACCACCACCTGCCAGCCGATGTCCCGGCAGGCATCGCCCAGCACCCGCCGGTGCGACAGAAAGGCCCAGTCCTCGGTGATGAGGAACATGATCTTCGTCATGGCTTCGGGGAATAGAGCAGTTGCCGACGCCTGTAAAGCGAAGGCGCTGAAGGAGAGTTACCACGGAGACACGGAGAGCACGGGGTGGAGAAAATCCATTCTCCCTGTCCTCCCTTGTCTCCGTGTTGACCGTACCCCTTGCTTCTACGCGGCTTCGGCGACTTCGGCGATCACCCGGGCCAGGGCCTCGCCGGACACCGGCTTGATCAGCAGTCGCAGCCCGCGGATCTTCGCTTCGGCCAGGCGCTCCGGTTCGGTGTCGCCGGTGACCAGGATGCCGGGCACCGGGCCGCCGCAATGGAGGCCGATGGCGGCGATGGCCTGGGCCCCGGTGGCGCCGCCCTGCAGGCGGTAGTCGGCAACGACGAAATCGGGACGGCGGCCGCATGCCTCGAGCAGGCCCACCGCCTCGGCCGCGCTGGCGGCGGCCAGGCAGTCGTAGCCGAAACCGGTCAGCACGGCGAAGAAGGCATCGCGCACCAGCCGGTCGTCGTCGACGATCACCACCAGCCCCTTGCCGGCCGGCGGGCCGGCCGCGGCCTCGGGCAGCGGCCGCTGCGCCGCGACGGTCGGCAGTTCCACCCAGAAGCAGGAGCCGCGGCCGACCGCCGAGGCGAGGCCGACCTCATGCCCGAGGATGGAGCAGATCCGCCGCACGATCGACAGCCCCAGCCCGAGCCCCTTCTCGCGGTCGCCTTCGGCATTCCCCAGCTGGAAGAATTCCTGGAAGATCGCTTCCTGCTGATCGCCCGGAATGCCGGCCCCGCTATCCACCACCTGCAGCCGCACCGCACCGGCCCGGTGCCGGCAGCCGACCACGATGCCGCCGGTTTCGGTGTAGCGAAGGGCGTTCTCGATCAGATTGCGCAGCACCCGTTCCAACAGCACCGGGTCGGAGCGGACCCATCGCGAGCAGCCGACCATCTTGAGACGCAGGCCTTTGGCGGCAGCACGCGAGCCGTACTCACCGGCCAGTTTGTCGAGCAGTTCGGCCAGACTGACCTCGGTCGGGACCGCACGCATCAGCCCGGCATCGAGCTTGGACAGGTCGAGAATGCCGTCGAGCAGGCGCTTCAACGATTCGAGGCCGGCACGGATCGAGGCGATCAGGGAGGTCTGGCGCTCCTCGGGCAGGCGGCCGATCTGATCCAGCAGCTGGGTGTACAGGAACAGCGATTGCAGCGGCTGGCGCAGGTCATGGCTGGCCGCAGCCAGGAATCGCGACTTCGCCTGACTGGCCTGTTCGGCCGCCATCCGCGCCGCCTCCATCGCCTTGCCGGTGCGAATGCGGTCGGTGATGTCGGTGGCCATGCTGACCACCAGGCGCAAGCCGTTCTCGTCGCGCCCCACCGGAGCCGAACGAATGGCCCAGACGCGCTCGGTCCCATCGGCCGTGCGAATGCGGTACTCGCCCTGGTCGACCGCCCGCGCCAAGTCGTAGAAGCGGCGGATCCGGGCCGAGGTCAGAGCATGGCGCTTGCCGTAGGCACGGCTGGTCCAGTCGCCCACCGTGCGGAGGTCCTCGGGACGATAGCCGGTGATGTCGGTCCAGGCCTGGCTGATGGCGACCACCCGCCCGTCCTCGGAGTGCAGCATGATCGGCAGGGGGGCCGCGGTGATGGCGTCCTGAAAGCTGGTTGTGATGCCCTGTTGCAGCTGTTTGGCCGCCAGCAGGGCGTCCGCCACCTGATCCACCTCGACCAGGCCGGAGCGCCCGACCACCGGCCATTCGCCGCGCCCGAGCGCCATCGCCGGTTCGACCAGGGCGGTGATCGGCCGGGCGATGCGGCGGCCGATGACGATGGCCAAGGCGCCACCGCCGCCCAGCAGGAGCAGGCTGATGGCGGAGAACAGGGCTATCATCTGGCGAATCGACAGGATCACGTCGCTGCGCGGAATGCCGACGACGATCCGATAGGCGAAATAGGTACTGAAGCCGCAGGCGAGGATCGCCGGGACAAGGATGCTGAGGACCAGAATGAGGAGACGCTGACGTACCGTCATGTAAGGCACAATGCGTTGGAGGTAGCGCCACAATACCTCCAAGGCCCATCCCCCGCGCCCCCGCTTCGGTGGTAGAGAGCGGGCGCATCCGCCGAAGCCGCTTACCCGGTATTGCGCAGGCCGGTGGCCAGGGCGTTGATCGAGCGCAGCAGCGGCGGCAACCAGCGGCCCCGCTGGAAGGGGTCGGCCGAAGGCGTGTCGCGGTACCGGCGCAGCGCCGTCATCTGGATATGGTTGAGCGGATCCAGGTAGGGATTGCGCCGGGCCAGCGACAAGGCCAGCCGCGGGTCGTTGTCGAGCAGCCGGGTGCCGCCGCGCACCGCCAGGATTTCCGCCGCGGTGCGGTGGTACTCCTGGGCGATGCGTCCATAGATCTCCTCGGCCACGGCGGGGTCGCGGCACAGCTGGGCGTATTCCGCGGCGATGGTCAGTTCCGATTTCGACAGGGACATCTCGCTGTTGGACAGCAAGGCGCGAAAGAACGGCCAGTCGGCTTGCATGGCCCGCAGCATGGCGAGGCGGTCCGGCGCGTCGCCGCGCCACGCCGCCAGGGCGCTGCCCAGCCCGTACCAGCCGGGCAGCGTTTGGCGCGACTGGGCCCAGCCGAATACCCAGGGAATGGCCCGCACCGAGTATTTCGACCGGTCGGCCTGGCTGCGATGCGACGGCCGCGACCCGATATTGAGCAGGCCGATCTCGGTGACCGGGGTGGCCTCATAGAAGTAGTCGATGAAATGCGGCGTGTTGTCGGTGAGCCCGCGGTAGGCCGATTCGCCGAGGGACGCCAGTTCGCCCATCACCGCCATGTATTCGGGCGGATCGGGAACGCAGGCCAGCATCAGGCAGCGGGCCGCCTTCAGCAGGCCGGTCACCCCCATGGTCAGCTCGTAGACCGCCGTTTCGGCATTGGAGTATTTGGCCGACAGCACCTCGCCCTGTTCGGTGAATTTGATCTGGCCGGACAAGGTGCCGGGCGGCTGCGCCAGGATGGCGTCATGGGTAGGGCCGCCGCCTCGCCCCACCGTGCCGCCGCGGCCATGGAACAGCCGGCAGGCCAGGCCGCGCCGCTGGGCGGCGCCGACGATCTGCTTCTGGGCCTGGTAGAGGCTCCAGCTGGAGGCCAGGATGCCGCCATCCTTGCAGGAATCGGAATAGCCCAGCATCACCTCCTGCGGGCGCCCCGAAGCGGCCAGCAGGGCCCGGTAGGCCGGCAGGTCGAGCAGGCGCTCGAGGACCGGCTCGACCCGGCTCAGGTCCTCGATGGTCTCGAACAGTGGCGCCACGGTGATGGCGCAATGCCAGCCGCCATCCTTGGCCCGCCCGCACAGCCCGGCGAAGCTGGCCAGAAACAGCACCTCGAGGACATGGCTGGCCTGATGCGTCATCGACACCACATAGGCGCCGATCGCCCGGGGACTGATTTCCCGCCGCATCTGGGCGATGCAGCGCATCACCGCCAGCAGTTCCCGGGTCTCGTCCGACAATTCCTCGGCGTACAGCAGCGGCGTCCCCGGCGCCGACAGCAGTTCGCCGAGGACGCGGCAGCGCTCCTCTTCGGCCAAGCCGGCGTAATCCGGCAGGTTGGGGGCGAGACGGAACAGCTCGGTCACCGCCGCCGTATGGCGCTCGGATTCCTGGCGGATGTCGAGTTCGGCCAGGAAGAATCCGAAGGTCTCCACCAGGCGGATCAGGTCCTGCAGCTCGGCTTCGGCGAGATTGCCGTCGCCATGACTGTAGAGTGACGAGCGGATGGCCAGGAGGTCGGCGAGCAGATCGGTTTCCCCGGCGTAACCGCCGGCCGGCCCGGGATCCGGCTGGTCGGCCAGCTGGGCGTCCAGCCGGCCCAATTGGGTGCCCAGCCGGTGATGCATCAGATAGAGCTTGCGCCGGTAGGGCTCCTGGCGGAAGCGGTCGCGGTTGCCGGCGAATACCTGGTCGACGATGTCGTCATCCGCCGCCAGCCGGTCCTCGAAGGCCGGCGACGGGCGGACCAGGGCCGAGGAATGGGTCAGCAGCAGCTGCAGCTCCTCGATCCGATGACGGTAGCATTTGAGCGCTTCCCGCGCCTGCAGCCGAAGCGCCAGGCGAGTCACCTGGTGAGTGACGAACGGATTGCCGTCGCGGTCGCCGCCGATCCACGAGCCGAAGCGCAGGAACGACGGCACCCGCACCGCCGCCAACCCGCCCTGTTCGGCAAAGGCGTTGGCGACCGCCCGTTCCAGGTTGCGATAGAACAACGGAACGGCGTCGAACAGGGTCTCGCGGAAATAGAACAGGCCGTTCTTGATCTCGTCCTCGACGCCGGGCTTGTAGATCCGCACCTCGTCGGTCTTCCACAGAATCTGGATATTGTTGCACAGCTGATGTTCGACGGCCCGCCGCTGCACCTCGCCGCCGCCGGCATCATGCAGCCGTTTCACCAGCATGGTCAGGCGCCGCTGCGCCTCCAGCAGGGTGCGCCGCTTGGCCTCGGTCGGATGGGCGGTGAACACCGGCTGGAACAGCAGCTGGTCGAACAGCGCCTGCAGCTGCTGGGCGGTCATCCCCTGTTCGGCCAGCTGGCGGAGGCTGTCGTCGAACGAGCCGTACCACAGGCGCTCGCCGCGCTCGACCTGGCGGCGCCGCTCGAGATGCGCCTGGTCGGCTTCGACGATATTGGCCAGCAGGAAATAAGTGGAAAAGGCCCGCACCACATGGGTCAGCGTCTGCGGGTCGAGTCCGCCGATGACCCGCATCAGTTCGCGGCGCCGACCCGGGTCATCGTGCTGGCGCAGCGCGATGAATCCCTTGCGCAGCAGCTCGACGGTGTCCAGCACCTCGCGCCGTTCCTGATCCTGCAGCACGCGGCCCAGCATGCTGCCCAACAGCTTGACCCGGGCCCTCAGGTCGCGGTCGTCGGTACCGTGCATGCCGGGCTCCTTCGCGATGGCCTTGCCCTGCTCATATGGGAACGGCGCCCGCCAGCAGTTCTCATTTCAGCAAATTCGGCAGATCCGGCCGTGGGAAAGAGGTGAACCACCAAGATGGGGTAATCGGGCGTCGCGTGGCGGCTGACAAGAAAGTGGCTGCCCCGCAAACTGTTGGTGAACACGAGATCCTGGACGGTCTCAATCAACAGAGGGGGCAGCCGTGAAGCATTATGCCGGTATGGA
>CAIOJO010000307.1 GCA_903858635.1 uncultured Telmatospirillum sp.
AAGGCTTATCCCTGAGCTTCCTGTGAGATCAACATCTTGTAGGTCGCTGGGGGAATTCGTGTCGAAATTCCGAGCAAGGTCCGGAAAGCGGCGTGACGCGTTCGGCGACGATTGAAACGGAAGACGAATTCGTCCAGGTAGGACTGTAGGTGCTCGCGTCGGAAGCTGTGGTAGACGCCGAGAGCCCAAGTCTTGAGATTGGCAAAGACGCGATGGATCCATGGCAGAACAGTATGCGCAAGCCTGGGGCGTATGACTTCGGGCTGGTGGTTGACGCCGGGGGCGTGTTTGTAGCTTCTCCATGCGTCGGTCTTTGCGACAGTGCCCGGAGCGATGTTCGCGGCGATGAAGGCATGCAGGCTGGTGGCCGAGCAATCCTTGATGGCCGAGAGACGCACCCGGCCAGGCCCGGTGCCGACGACTTCGACGGCACCGGCGATCAGCATCTTTCCCTGCAGGCTGCGGCCTTCGCTTCCCGTCGGCGGTTCGGCCTTGGTGTGATAGGGGATCGAAGCGTCGTCGAGTTCGACCAAGCCCGACAGGGGCGACCGCTCGGGGTTGACCATGGCCCGGCGCAGCTTGGCACACATCAGCCAAGCGGTCTTATACGACCCAATGCCGAGCTGCCTCCACAGTTGGAACGCCGAGATTCCGTTGGAGTGAGTGGCCATCAGATAGGCAGCCCAGAACCACAGGGTCATCGGCAGCTTCGGGCCGTGCATCACCGTTCCCGCGGTGACCGAGGTCTGCCGTTGGCATTTAGTGCAGTGCCATGTCCAAGCCTTGCTCTCGCATCGCCAACCTTTGGCATTCTGGCAGACTGGGCAGACGAAGCCGTCCGGCCATCGCATTGCCATCAGATACGCGGCGCAGGCGTTCTCATCCCGAAACCGGCGCTGAAAGTCGATGAGAGATCGCGGAAGATTCGGTCATGACCGGCCACCCCAGAGCAAAATGTTCTTGTTATGTTCTACAACGCCTGGGGCGGCGTGTCACTAGATCTTGGGGGGCAGGAAGCTCAGGGATAAGCCTTTTAATTGTTTTTCAGTGGCACCGGCGTCCCTGCCGGTGTCCGCCGCGGAGCGGCGGAAATGCTGGTCTTCCGGCTCCGCCGGAACACCGGCACGGAGGCCGGTGCCACTAACTTTTTTCACAGGCTCGGACGCAGGCCCCACTCTGTTTCTGTCTAGTCGCGGCAAAGCAATCCCTCTTTCTATTCAACCCCGCGCAGACCCTTGACGAAATCGGCCAGCCCGATCTGTCGGTCGCGCTTCAGGCGCTCGGCGGCCAGGATCGAGGCGACCGCGGCGACGCTTTGCCCGACCTCGGCATTGACCACGATGTAGTCGTATTCCGGCCAATGGCTCATCTCGTCGCTGGCCTTGGCCATGCGGTGCGCCACCACCTCGTCGCTGTCCTGGGCCCGGCCACGCAGCCGCTGCTCGAGTTCGGCGACCGAAGGCGGCAGGATGAAGATGCTGACCAGATCGGAGGGAGCGTTCTGCCGCATCTGCTGGGTGCCCTGCCAATCGATGTCGAACAGCACGTCGCGGCCGGCCGACAGCGCCGCTTCGACCGGAGCCTTAGGCGTCCCGTAGTGGTTGTCGAAGACCCGCGCATGTTCGAGCAGCTCGTTCTGGCGCACCATGTCCTCGAAGCGCTGGCGATCGACGAAATGGTAGTCGCGGGCATCGACCTCGCCCGGACGGGGCGGCCTGGTGGTCGCCGAAACCGACATCACCAGATTCTGCTCCATCGCCAGGAGAGCCCGCGAAATGGTGGTCTTGCCGGCGCCCGAGGGCGAGGACAGGACCAGCATCAGGCCGCGGCGGCGGATCGCGTTGGCGGAGATCGGGGCGGTGGATACGGCGTCGTCGCTCATTCGATGTTCTGCACCTGCTCGCGGAACTGCTCGATCACCGATTTGAGGGTCAGCCCGATTCGGGTCACCTCGAGGTCATTGGCCTTCGAGCACAGGGTGTTGGCCTCGCGGTTGAACTCCTGGCACAGGAAGTCCAGCTTGCGTCCCACCGGCTCGCCGGCCACCAGCATGTCACGGGCGGCACCGACATGCGCCTGCAGGCGATCCAGTTCCTCGCGGATGTCGGCCTTGGCGGCGATCAACGCAACCTCCTGCAGCAGGCGGTCTTCCGACAAGGCGGGAACCGCGTCCAGCAAGGCGGCCACCTGCTGGCGCAGGCGTTCCTTCAGGGCCAGCGGATCGAGCGCCGCCAAGCCTTTGACCCGGTCGACCAGGACGACGATTTCGGCCAGCAGTCCGTCCAGCACCGCCAACAGGCGCTTGCCTTCGGCGGCGCGCATCTCGGCCAAGGCCTGTACGGCCTGCCGGAAGGTGGCCAGCATGGCGCCCGCCCGGGCCTCGACGATCGCCGGGTCGGCTTCTCCCTGGCTGGTGTCGAGGACGCCGCGCAGACCCAGCAGCCCGTCCAGGCGCGGTGCCCCGAAGTCGGGGAACTTGGCCTGCCAGCGCCGCGCCAGCAGGGCGTATTGCTCGAGCACCGCCTCGTTGACCGCCAACGGGCCGCCGGCATGCAACTCGGCTACGGCGACCGAGACAGTGACGCTGCCGCGGCGAAACCGCTTCTGCACCGCCTCGCGCGCCGGCAGATCCAGGAAGTCGTAACCGGCCGGCAGCCGGGTGCGCAATTCCAGCCCCTTGCCGTTGACGCTCTTGATCTCCCAGGTCCATCCCAAGGCGGCATCCTGCCCCTGGGCCCGCGCGTAACCGGTCATGCTGTTGATGCTCAAGGGGGATCCCCTCCATTGTTCGCAGCATGCGTTATACCGCCGGCATCGGCCCCCAACAACCATCCATCCCAAATCCAGGTCTAGCCTGCATTTCTCCCGCCCGCGCCGCCCACTAAGGCGGAACGCGCGATCACGGTCCACGCAAAATGTCATCTGACTGCGCGGGTCGCTCTTGCCGGCACGGCGATCCTGCGTCATTTCTCTGGGTGGCATTGTCGATGCGCTGTTGAGTGCAAAATGGAGTCGCCGGCATGAGCGGGATTCTGATCACCGGCGCCTCCAGCGGGCTGGGCGAAGCCCTGGCCTTGGCCTATGCGGCGCCCGGTGTCACCTTGTTCCTGTCGGGCCGCGACGCCCAACGCCTGGCCGGGGTGGCCGAAGCCTGCCGGGGCAAGGGCGCCCGGGCGGAATCCCGGCTGGTCGACGTCACCGACCGGGCCGCCATGGAGGCTTGGCTCGCCGCGGCCGACGCCGACACACCGCTCGACCTGGTGATCGCCAATGCCGGAATCTCGGCCGGTTCCGGCACCCGGGGCGGTGAGACCGCCCTGCAGACGCGGGCGATCTTCGCGGTGAACCTGGAGGGCGTCCTGAACACTGTTCTGCCCGCCATCGAACCGATGCGCCGCCGCCGCCATGGCCAACTGGTGGTGATGAGTTCCCTGGCCGGCTTCCGCGGCTTGCCCACGGCACCCGCCTATGCCGCCAGCAAGGCGGCGGTGCGCGTCTGGGGCGAGGGGCTGCGCGGCCTGCTGGCGGCCGAAGGGATCGGCGTCACCGTCATCTGTCCCGGCTTCGTCGAGAGCCGGATGACCGCCGCCAACCGGTTCCCAATGCCATTCCTGATGACGGCCGAAGCGGCGGGACGGCGCATGCGGCGCGGCATCGAGGCGAATCGGGCCCGCCTCGCCTTTCCCTGGCCGCTGGCGGTCGCCGTTTGGTTGCTGGCGGCGCTGCCGCCGAACTGGACGGATGGCTGGCTGTGCCGCCTGCCGGCGAAGGAGTAAGACTCTAGAAGACGGCACCGGCCAGGCCCGTCCGCGTGGAGGGACCATGATCGAGGGTTTCACCGAGCAGCATATCCGTCTTCCCGATGACATCACCCTGCGTCTGGCGATTGCCGGCGACGGCCCACCGGTCCTGTTGCTGCACGGCTATCCGCAAACCTATATGTGCTGGCACAAGGTGGCCCCCGAACTGGTGCGCCAAGGTTTCACCGTGGTGGCCCCGGATCTGCGCGGCTATGGCGATTCAAGCAAGCCGGATGGCGGCCCGGACCATGCGGGCTACGCCAAGCGCGCCATGGCGGCGGACCAGGTGACGCTGATGCGGCAGCTGGGTTTTGCCCAGTTCGACCTGGTCGGCCATGACCGCGGTGGCCGGGTGGCACATCGCCTGGCGCTCGATCATCCGGCCGCGGTCCGCCGCTGGGCGGTGCTCGATATTGCGCCGACCGCAACCATGTACGAGCGGACCGACCGCGCCTTCGCCACCGCCTATTACCATTGGTTCTTCCTGATCCAGCCGGCGCCGCTGCCGGAACGCCTGATCGGCGCCGATCCGGAATTCTGGCTGCGTCGCAAGCTGTCGCTGTGGAGCCGGGGCAACGACCAGGTCTTCAGCGAGCCGGCCATGTCCGATTATCTGCGCTGGTTCGAAGACCCCGCCACCATCCATGCCAGCTGCGAAGACTACCGGGCCGCCGCCAGCATCGATCTCGAGCATGACGCCCTCGACATCGGACGCAAGGTGGCGGCCCCCCTGCTGGCGCTTTGGGGCTCGAAGGGCACCGTCGGGCGCCTCTACGATGTATTGGCGACGTGGCGGGACAAGACCGAGAGCGTCATCGGCGGCCCCTTGCCATGCGGGCATTTCCTGCCCGAGGAATGCCCCGAGCAAACCCTGGCAGCACTGCTTCCGTTCCTGCAGGAGTGATCTTCCGCGGTCATGCCAGGTCGGCCGCCGCCAGGTTGGCCGCCGGCACCCCGATCAGCGTGGCGATCAGGGTGATCTCGTTGGCGTCGACCAGGTGGTTGCCGTTGAGGTCGGCCCCGGCAATCGGCGCCTGCACCGTATGGCCATTGACGGTGACCGGGGATAAAGAGCCGCGGAAGGCCCAGACCTCGGCGTTGCCGCCGGTATCGGTACCGAGGAACATCACATGCTCGCCCAGCGCGCCGGTGGCGGCGTTGCCGCCACCGGCGGCGACCAGATAGGCCTTGTTGGCCGCCGCCGCCACTTCCGCCGCGCTGTTGCCGCCGACATTGCCGATGTTCACATAGATCGGCGATGACGAGGCGGCGGTGCCGAAGGCGCTGCCCTGCACCACCGTCGTCGTGCCGTTGAGCAGGGTCGCCGCCATCCCGTTGGCCGTGCCGCTGGCCGCCAGCACCGAGCCGTGGCCCGGGGCGAAGCCGAAGACATAACTGCCGTTGGCGTTGCCTAGGTTCAGGAGATCCGTGGTGGCGCTGCCCAGGGTCAGGACATTGCCGCTGCCCGTGATGGTGATGCCGTCGCTGCCCGGCCCGTCATGAACGAAATCGCCGGAATTGGCTGCCACCAACTGGGTGATGGACGACGACAGGGTGATGGAGCTCGCCGGCGCGGTGGTGCTCAAGGTGAGCAAAGCGGGAGTCAACGTCACCCCATTGGCCGACACGCCGACGCTGCCAAGGGTGGTGGGATCGATCAGGCTGAGATCGTAGAAATTGGCCGCAGCGCCCTGGCTCAACACGGTCTGCGCCGGCAGCTGCAGGCCGGGATCGGCATAGCCGCCGGTTACCGAAGGATTGATCAGCCAGCCGCCCCCCGAGCCCGCCGTCGCCCCCGAGACGGCATTGATGGTCGAGGTGCCGGCGGTGGCGTTGGTGAAGCTGATCAGGGTGGCCGCCCCGCTCAGGCTGCCGTTGTCCATCTGCCCGGCCCAA
>CAIOJO010000308.1 GCA_903858635.1 uncultured Telmatospirillum sp.
GCATAGAAGTCGCAGTCGAGGGCCTGGACGTCGACCGTCTGATGCATCACCGCCTGCGCCCCGTCGAGCAACACCTTGGCCCCCGCCGCATGGGCCAGCCGGACGATGTCGGCGACCGGCAGGATGGTGCCCAGCACATTGGAGATATGGGCGACCGATACCAGCTTGGTGCGCGGTCCCAACAGGCCCGCCAAGTCCTCGAGGGAAACCTCGCCCGCGTCGCTGACCGGCAGCACCTTGATCACCACGCCCTTTTCGTCGCGCAGCATCTGCCAGGGAACGATGTTGGAGTGGTGTTCGAGATGGGTCACCACGATCTCGTCGCCGGCCTGCAGGAAGTGGCGGCCATAGCTGGCGGCGACCAGATTGATCGACTCGGTGGTGCTCCGGGTGAACACGATCTCGTGGCTGTGCCGAGCGTTGAGGAAGCGTTGCACGGTCTTGCGCGACGCCTCATAGCGTTCGGTCGCCCGCTCGCTGAGGTAATAGAGGCCGCGATGGATGTTGGCGTATTCCTCGGCATAGACGAAGCGTTCGGCCTCGATCACCGCCAGCGGCTTCTGGGCCGAGGCGGTACTGTCGAGATAGACCAGCGGCCGGCCACGCACCAGTTTCCCGAGGATCGGAAAATCGGCGCGGACCCGCTCGACGTCGTAGGAAGTGGGCCGTTCGGCCTTACCAATGATCATCGGTCCTCCGGATCAGATGCGCCCCGCCCAACCGCTGGCCGACCACCGCCGCGAAGGCTTCGCGCACCGGTCCGACCGCGATCTGCTCCATCACCTCGGCCAGAAAGGCCTCGATCAGCAGCGCCCGGGCCGTCTCCTCGTCGATGCCGCGGGCCCGCAGATAGAACAGGGCTTTCTCGTCGATATCGCCGACGGTGCAGCCGTGACCGCATTTGACGTCGTCGGCGTAGATTTCCAGCTCGGGCTTGCCATCCATTTCGGCCCGATCGGACAGCAGCAGCGCCTTGCTCAGCTGGTGCGCATCGGTCTTCTGGGCGTCGCGCTCGACCAGGACCTTGCCCTGGAAGATCCCTTTGGCCTGCTCGTCGAGCACCCCCTTGAACACCTGACGGGAATTTCCGCCGACGGCGCGATGGGTCACCCAGGTGGTGTTGTCGATATGCTGCTGAGCGCTGCCCAGATAGGCCCCGTCCAGACTGAACGAGGCGCGGTCGCCGTCGATACCGGCATGCACTTCGTGGCGGGCCAGGCGCGCCCCGACATGGACGACCACCCCTTCGTAGCGCGACTCCTTGCCGAGCGCGATACCCAGCGTGCCGACATGCACCGCATCGGCCGCCTCGTCCTGCAGCGTGTAGTGGCGCAGCGTGGCATGATCGGCCAACGCCACCTCGACCACGCCGTTGGAGAAATAGCGGCCTTTGCCGCAATGGCGCTCGATCAGGGTCGCCGTCGCCCCGGCTTCGACCACCACCAGGCAACGCGGATGAAAGGCAACCGGCTCACCGCCGGGCAGGCCCAGCGAGATCAGCTCGATCGGCGTTTCCACATCGGTGCCGGCGGCGATCCGCACGACGACGCCCTCGGCGAAGGACGCCGTGTTGAGGGCGACGAACGGCTTGCCCTCGGGCGACAGGACGCCGCCCAGCCTGGCCTGGACCAATTCGGCGGAGATCGACGCGTCGAGACGGGAGATACTGACCCCGGCCGGCAAGACTTCCGGCCCGGGCGTCACCAGGAAACCATTGACCAGCACCAGCTGCAGCGTCTCGGTCAGGCTCTTGATGGCCGGCGGTGTCCCCACCGGCGCTTCCGCCGCCCCATAGGCGGCTACCCCGAGGGCGCCGACATCGGTATATTTCCAGGCTTCGTCACGGCGCGTCGGCAACCCTTTGGCCTCGACGCTGGCCAGGGCCGAGCCGCGCAGGTTGCGCAGCCAGTCGGCCTCGGGCCGGGCGGCCAACCGGCGCCGCAACTCGGCGACCGGAAAGGTACGCGCCGCGACGCGCTCGGCCGGTTCGGGGATCATGCCGCCTGCCCCGCATATTGGGCGTAGCCGGTCCGCTCCAGCTCGTGCGCCAGTTCAGGCCCGCCCGACTGGGCGATCTGGCCATGGGCCAGCACATGCACGCGATCCGGCAGGATGTAGTCGAGGATGCGCTGGTAATGGGTGATCACCAGCATGCCGCGTTCCGGGCTACGCATCCGGGTCACCCCCTCGGCCACCACCTTCAAGGCGTCGATATCGAGCCCCGAATCGGTTTCGTCGAGGATCATCAGCCGCGGTTCCAGCAGCGCCATCTGCAGCGCCTCGTAGCGTTTCTTCTCGCCGCCGGAGAAACCCGAATTGACCGCCCGTTTCAGCATCTCTTCGCCGACCCCGAGATCGGCCGCCTTCTTGCGTACCAGCTTCAGGAACTGCATGGCGTCGAGTTCGCTTTCGCCACGGTGGCGGCGGACCGAATTGACCGCCGTCTTCAGGAAGTTGAAGCCGGTCACCCCGGGGATCTCCACCGGATACTGGAAGGCCAGGAAGATCCCGTCGCAAGCCCGTTCCTCGGGCTTCAAGGCCAGCAGGTCGCGGCCGCGGTACAGCACCGTTCCGTCGGTGATCTCGTAGCCGTCGCGGCCGGCCAGCACATAGGAGAGCGTGCTCTTGCCCGAGCCGTTGGGGCCCATCACCGCATGCACTTCGCCGGCCGGGATGGTCAGGTCGATGCCCTTCAAGATTTCCCGTCCCTCGACCTTGGCCCGCAGATTGCGGATCTCGAGCAACGGCGCTTCGTTGTTGGTCGCCATCGGCATTACCCCACACTCCCTTCCAGACTGATCCCGACCAGCTTTTGCGCCTCGACCGCAAACTCCATCGGCAGGTGTTGAAGCACGTCACGGCAGAAGCCGTTGACGATCAGCGACACCGCTTCCTCCGAGGACATCCCGCGCTGGCGGGCATAGAACAACTGGTCCTCGCTGATCTTGCTGGTGGTCGCCTCATGTTCGATGCGGGCCGAGGGATTGCGCGACTCGATGTACGGCGCGGTGTGCGCCCCGCAGTGATTGCCGATCAGCAGGCTGTCGCATTGCGTATGGTTGCGGGCGCCCTCGGCCTTCGGCAGGACCCGCACCAGACCGCGATAGGTGTTGTCGGCATGGCCGGCCGAGATGCCCTTGGAAATGATCTGCGACCGGGTGTTGCGGCCGATATGGATCATCTTGGTGCCGGTGTCGGCCTGCTGGTAGTTGTTGGTGATGGCCACCGAGTAGAACTCGCCCACCGAGTCGTCGCCTTGCAGGATGCAGCTCGGGTATTTCCAGGTGATGGCCGAACCGGTCTCCACCTGCGTCCACGAGATGCGCGAGGCGCGGCCCCGGCAGGCGCCGCGCTTGGTGACGAAATTGTAGATGCCGCCCTTGCCGTTCTCGTCGCCGGGATACCAGTTCTGCACCGTCGAATACTTGATCTGCGCCTCGTCCAGCGCCACCAGCTCGACCACCGCGGCATGCAGCTGGTTCTCGTCGCGCATCGGCGCCGTACAGCCTTCCAGATAGCTGACGTAGGCGCCCTTGTCGGCGATGATCAGGGTGCGCTCGAACTGGCCGGTATTCGCGGCATTGATGCGGAAATAGGTCGACAGCTCCATCGGGCAGTGCACGCCCGGCGGCACATAGACGAAGCTGCCATCGGTGAACACGGCGCTGTTGAGGGTGGCGAAGTAGTTGTCGGAATAGGGCACCACCGAGCCAAGATAGCGGCGCACCAGGTCGGGATGCTTGGTCACCGCCTCGGACATCGACATGAAGATGATGCCCAGCTCCTCGAGCTTGCCCTTGTAGGTGGTGGCCACCGACACGCTGTCGAACACCGCATCCACCGCGACACCGGCCAGGATGGCCCGCTCATGCAGCGGCACGCCCAGCTTCTCGTAGGTCTCGAGGAGCTTGGGATCGACCTCGTCCATGCTCTTCGGGCCGTCCTTGGTCTTCGGCGCCGAATAATAGTAGGAGTCCTGGTAGTCGATCGGCGCATGGTGGATCTTGGCCCAGCGCGGCTCGACCTGGTTGAGCCACAGGCGATAGGCCCGCAGCCGCCATTCGAGCAGCCATTCGGGCTCGTTCTTCTTGGCCGAGATGAAGCGAATGGTGTCCTCGCTGAGGCCCTTCGGCGCCACGTCGGCCTCGATATCGGTGATGAAGCCGTATTTGTATTTTTGCTCGGCCAGCGAGCGGACTTGGTCCATACCGTCAGTCATCATCATGCTTCCATGTCATCGGACGCGCGGCGGCGCGGCAAGGGTTCGGGCCCGATAAAATCAAAGGCCGGACGGGGGGCCGCCATCTCGGCCAGGGTGACCTGGCGGAGCGCTTGGTGGATGGCCGCGTTCACCGGGTCCCAATGGCCCCGGATCGCGCAGGAGCCCTCGAATTCGCAGCCGCCTTCGCCGCCCTCGACGCAGGCGGTCAACACCACCGGCCCTTCCAGGGCGAGCACGATGTCGCGGGCCGAGATGCTTTCCGGCGGCCGCGCCAGTCCGTAGCCGCCGCTGGCACCGCGCTGCGCATTGACGATCCCTTGATGGGCCAGAAGCTTCAACAGCTTGCTGACGCTGGGCAGCGGCAACCCGGTCGCTTCGGCCAGCGCCGAGGCGGTGAAGACGCCATGATCCTCGTCCCTGGCCATCTGGCAGAGAACGACAACGGCGTAATCGGTCATGCGGGTTAGCCGCACCATGGGGTTCCATCCAATCAGGACCAATCTGGTACGGATTACAATAAGGGGATCGAAATGCGCGACGCAAGACCGAATTTACCGGGCCGCTCCAGCGTTTCTCGCAGCCCAGCCATGTCAGGTCGCTGAGGTCTCGGCGGACGTCATCGCCGTCCCTTACCTCGCGTTAACCCCTTCCCTGCATCATATAGCCCGAAAGAAGGCAGAAAGGGGCCCTTGGTGAATTGGCGTCGGCTCATCGCGCTGGCGATGGGCGTTCAACTTGCTGGCTGTGCATTTCTGACCGAACCGGTGACGCCGCCGGCTTCGTTGCCGAAGCCTGCCCCGCCGGCCGCCGCCGCCGACCCCGTTGTCCCGCCGCCGGCCAAGCCGGTGCCGCGGGTGCCGCCGCCCAAACCGGCGCCGCGACCTCAGGCCAATCCCGAGGAGCTGGTCGGCTTGGACGAGAGCGCCGTCCTCCAGTTGTTGGGCAATCCGGCCGAGGCCCGCAGCGAAGGGGCGGCCCGCGTGTTGTCGTACCACGCCAGCGGTTGCGCCCTCGAAGTCATGTTCTTTCTCGACGTCAAGGCCGGCGATCTCCGGGTGTTGTCCTACCAGCTCGACGGCGGCACGGCCCGCCCCAGCCTGGTGAAGGGCTGTTACGACGAGTTCCGGGGGGCACGGTGACGGCCGCCGCCAACCTCGTGGTGGTCGACGACGACGACATGCTGCGCGCCGTCCTGGTCGGCAACCTCACCCAGGCCGGCTACCAGGTGCGCCAGTTCGCCGATCCGCAGTCCGCCCTGGCCGAGTTCGACGGTCCGGCCGATCTGCTCATTCTCGATTGGAAGATGCCGGGCATGACCGGACTCGAGCTGCTGCAACAGATGCGCCAGCGGGGGATCGACACCGCCGCCCTGTTCTTCACCTCGCATAACGATACGATCTACGAGGAAGCGGCCCTGGCCTGCGGTGCGGTCGATTTCGTCGACAAGACCCGCAGTTTCACCATCCTGCTGAAACGCATCGAGCTGATCCTCGGACGCATCGGCACCGTTGCCGAGCCGGCCGAACCCCTCGCCGCCGGCGCGCTGGCGCTGGATGTGGCGACCCATACGGTGCGCTGGCGGGGCCACAAGGTGGCGCTGACCTTCGGTGAATTCCGGGTGGTCGAGTTGCTGGTCCGGGCCGGCCGCGACGTCACCTACCGCGAGATTTACGACGCCCTGCGCGGCGAGAACTTCGTGGCGGGGGAGGGTCCGGAAGGCTACCGGGCCAATGTCCGGGCCCTGATTAAGCGGATCCGCGAGAAGTTCGTCGAAACCGATGCCGGATTCGCCGCCATCGCCAATTACCCGGGCTTCGGCTATCGCTGGGTCGGGGACCAGCCGGATGGTTAATCCGCTGCGCCTGGCCAGCCGGTCCCTGGCGGGCAAGTTCCTGATTCTTGCCGGTATTTTCATGACGGTACCGGTCATCCTGTACGGCCAGTTCGAGGCGGCCGATGCGGAACGGCAGGCCTTTCTGCTGCGCAGCCTGCAGGTGCAGGGCCGCTTGGCCGCCCAGGGACTCGAACCGGTGCTCAATCGGGTCGGCGGCCGCGCTCCGCTGGACGCCGCCAAGGCTTTGGCCGGCTTGGCCACCGAGCAGGTGCATATCAAACTGCTGCTGCGCCCGGCCGGTCGCGCCGACGCGTTCTTCCTGGTGGCCACCAGTCCGCCCCTTGACGCCGGCATGCTGGACGGCGAGCGTCAGCATCTCGATGAGACGGGGGTGTTGTCCCATCTCGACGAAAGCTGCGCCGGCGACCATCCGTTGGCGATCCGCTATGCCGCACAGGGCGGGCGGGAAGAACTGCTGACCTCGCTGTCACCGGTCCATGCCACGGCCGGTTGCTGGGTGATCCTCAGCTCCTACGCCACCGACGACCTGGCCGGGTCGTCCCTGGCCCGGCCGTTCTCCAATGCCCCCGAGGTGCGCTTGGCGATGGCCTTCTACGGGCTGATGGCGGTGCTGATCGCCATGGCGGTGATCGGCACCCTGGTCGATCTGCGCGCCTTCGGCCGCCTGGCCAAAGGCATTCGCCAAGACGGCTCAGCCAGCGACAAATCCTTCGCCGCCGTCACCGCGGTTCCCGAACTGCTGCCGGTGGCCCGCGAATTCGACCGCATGGTGGCCACCCTCGACGCCTCGGCCCGGGCCTTGCGCGAAGCGGCCGAGGACAATGCCCACGCCTTCAAGGCACCGCTCGCCGCCATCACCCAATCCCTCGAACCGTTGCGCCACGGCGCCGCCGCCGAACCGCGCGCCGCCGGCGCCCTGGACATCATCGAGAAGGCCCTGGGCCGCCTGGGCAACCTGATCAACGCGGCGCGCCGCCTCGACGAAAGCGCCGCCGACCTGATCAAGGCCAAGCTGCGCCGCCTCGATGTCGCCGCCCTGGCCCAGCAGATGGCCGAGGCCTATGACCGCATCCACGCCCCTCAGAACCTGCGGATCACCGCCCGGACCAGCGGCCCCTGTGCGGTGGCGGCGACCGAGGACAGCCTGGAAACGGTGATCGAGAACCTGCTGGACAATGCGCTCAGCTTCTCGCCGGCCGGGGGCACGGTCCGCATCGGCGTCCGGGCCATCGGCCGCACCGTGCAGCTCGCCGTCGAGGACGATGGACCGGGGGTGCCGCCGGCCCAGTTGGCCGGCATCTTCCGCCGCAACGTCTCGCTGCGCCCGCGACACGGCGACAACGACGACGGCACCAACCATTTCGGCATCGGCTTGGCCGTGGTGCGGCGCACCGCCGAGCTGTTGGGGGGCTCGGTCACCGCCGAGAACCTGCCCGGGGCCGGCCTGCGGGTCACCGTCAGCCTCCCCGCCGCCTGACCGGCGGCGTCGTCCCGACTGCCCCACCACAGGACCCATCACAGGAATCTCACAGTCTTGTCGCGGTCTCCTTGCGAGCCCGGTCGCCCTCTCCGGCGCTAGATTTGTCGCCAACGGACCTCACCCCTGAGGCAGTTGCCCTCCCGACGAGGGCTTCCGTTGGAGACCATGATGAAGAAAATCGCTCTCACCTCGGTCCTGATCGCCACGCTGCTCGGCACCTCGCCCAACCAAGTCAGCGTCAAGCGGTAGGCACCCCGCAATGACCCTGGTTTCGCCCCTTGAGAACGAGATTGCCAAGCAGATCGCCTTGTTGGCAGGGACCCAGCTGCGGCTGACCCTGATGTCGGTGGCCGTCCCCGGCATGGAGCGATCCCTGCTGCAGACCGCGGTGCGGCGCGCCGCCGAGCCCTTCGATGCGATCGGCCCGCTGGCCGACGGCAGCATCGGCGTGATCTCGCGGCGCAATGTCGGGCCCGACGGTGGCGCCGGGGTCGAGGATCGTTTCCTGCCACGGGCCCAGGCGACGTTCCTGACCATCGGCGGGCGGGCCGTCGAGCCGCCGCAATGCTTCTGGTTCCGTGCCGTCCATCGCTGGGCCATCGAGTTGACTTCGGCCGGCCGATTGGTCGACGCGCTGTTCGGCATGCCGTCCCGGCCGATCGGCGTCGCCACCCCGATCGCCAAATCTCCGCCCTACCAGCCCGACGCCCGCAAAGCGGTTTGAACTCTGCAGCGAAAGGAGCATCACGATGACCCTTGCCATTCCCGGCGAACTGGAACTGACCCACCTGATCACCAGCCTGGCCGGTTCGCGCATTCGTCTGTCGCTGATGTCGGTGGCCAGCCTGAGCGTGCCCCGTCTGGTGCTGAAGGCTGCCGCCGCCACCGCGGCAGCGCCCCTGGACGCGGTCGGCGTCCTGGCCGATGGCAGCATCGGCATCCTGTCGTTGCGGGCCGAGGGCGCCGATGGCGGCACCGAGGTCGAGGATCGCTTGCTGTCGCGTCTCCGGAACGCCTTGGCGACAGCCCGCAACCGCGGCACCATCTCGCTGCAATGGTTCTGGTTTCGCAGCATCCACCGCTGGGCGTCCGAGCTGTCCAGCAGCCGCGACCTGGTCGACAGCTTGTTCGATACGGCGGCTCGGCCGATCAGCCTGAGCGAACTCTGCGGCATCATTCCCGGCTACATGCATCCGGCACAGCCGGCCACCAACGTCCTGCGGCGGAACGGCCCCCCCGGCGCCCAATCATTCCGCTGACAGGACAGGAGGGGGGACGGCTGGCGACCGCGGCCGTCCCCCATTCCCTTTCCGGTCGCTTACTGGGCGGTCCAGCCGCCGTCGGCGGGCAAGGCGGTCCCGGTCATATTGGCCGCCCCCGGACCGCAGAGAAACACCGCCAGCGCCCCCAATTGCTCGACCGTGGTGAACCGCGCCGAAGGCTGCTTCTCGATCAGCAGCGCGCGTTCGGCGGCGGCGACGGTGATGCCTTCGGCGGCGGCCCGAGTGTCGATCTGCTGCTGTACCAACGGCGTCAGCACCCAGCCCGGGCAGATCGCATTGCAGGTGATGCCGGTCTCGGCGGTCTCCAGCGCCACCACCTTGGTCAGGCCGATCAGCCCATGCTTGGCCGCCACATAGGCCGCCTTGTTGGCCGAGGCGACCAGACCATGGGTCGAGGCGATATTGATCAGGCGGCCGAAGCCCCGCTGCTTCATCCCCGGCAGGGCGGACCGGATGGTGTGGAAGGCCGAGCTCAGATTGATGGCGATTACCGCGTCCCAGCGTTCCACCGGGAAACTCTCGACCGGCGCGACATGCTGAATGCCGGCGTTGTTGACCAGGATGTCGACGCCGCCGAGACGGGCTTGGGCATCGGCGACCAGGGCTTCACAGGCCTCCGCCTTCGACAGATCGGCGCCGTTATAGAACACCTCGACGCCGAACTCGCCGGCCAGCCCGCGGCGCAGCGTCTCGATTTCGCCCGCATCGCCGAAGCCGTTCAGCATGATGGCGGCGCCTTCGGCAGCCAGAGCCCGGGCGATACCCAAGCCGATGCCGCTGGTCGAACCGGTAATGATTGCTTTGCGTCCCTTCAGCATGTCTTTCCTCTTTGGCAGGTTGACTAAGCTTAGACGAGACCGGTGACCGCCGCCAAGGCGCGAGGGAATTGCTTGCTCTCGAGCCATCTTTCGGCATGATGTCGCGCGCTGCCGGTCGCCCTGGTATCAGGGCTGGAACGCAGCCCAGCAGACAGCCGTAGGTCAAAGAATCGATGTTGCGACGCCTGGTCACGGAGTTGGTGGATTGGTGTTGGCGCCACGCCGCCGTGGTGGTCGCCACGACGATGCTCGTCACCATCGGCCTCGGCGCCTATGCCGGCACCCATCTCGGCCTGAATACCGACGAGAGCCAGATGATCTCGTCGGATCTGCCCTTCCGTAAGGCCGAGCGGCGCATGGATGCGGCCTTCCCGCAGGATGTCGACCTGCTGGTCATGGTCATCGACGCCCCCACCTCGGAGCACGCCGAACAAGCCGCCAATGCCTTGCTGGAACGGCTGGAAGGACGCAAGGACTTGTTCCGCAGCGTCCGCCGCCCCTCCGAGGAAGCCTTCTTCCGCAAGAACGGCCTGCTGTTCCTGTCGACCGAGGAACTGACCGAATTGTCCGACCGTCTGGTGGCGGCCCAGCCGCTGCTCGGCACGCTGGCCCGCGACCCCAGCCTGCGCGGCCTGCTGACTTCGGTCAATCTGGCCCTGGAGGGAGCCCGGCACGGGCAGATGGAGGTCAAGGACCTCGGCCCGCTGCTGGAACGGCTCGACCAGACCAGCGGGGCAGTGGCGGCCGGCCAGCCGGCGCCGGCGCTGTCCTGGCAGAGCCTGTTCGGAGGGCTGGCCGAACGGGATGCCCCACGACGCTTCCTGCTGGCCCAGCCGGTCCTCCAATATGACGACCTAGTGGCCGGGCACGACGCCTCGGCAACCATCCGCCAGACCGCCGAAGCCTTGGGAATCACCCCCGCCAACGGCATGCGCCTGCGGCTGACTGGTTCGGTCGCCCTGACCGACGCCAATTTCGCCACGGTCACCGAGGGTGTCAAGCTGTCGACGCCGGTGATGCTGGCCGCCGTCTGCCTGCTGCTTTACCTGGCGGTACGATCACGACGGGTGGTGGTGGCGATCCTGCTGTCGCTGGTGGTCGGCTTGATCGCCACCGGCGCCTTTGCGGCGGCCACCGTCGGCACGCTCAACCCGATCTCGGTGGCCTTCGCGGTGATGTTCGTCGGCATCGCGGTGGATTTCGCCATCCAGTTCATCGTGCGTTATCGCGACGAGCGCTATCGCGAAGGCGATTCGCGTACCGCCATGCGCCGCTGCGCCGCCGAGATGGCGGCGCCACTGACGGTGGCGGCGGCGGCAACGGCGGTGGGGTTCCTGTCGTTCCTGCCGACCGAATACACCGGCGTCTCGCAGCTGGGCCTGATCGCCGGCGGCGGCATGATCATCGCCCTGGTGGTCGATTTCACCTTGTTGCCGGCCCTGGTCGCCATCTTGCGGCCGCGCCCGGCCGCAGCGCCGGTCGGCCTGCCACTGGGCGCCGCCGACCGCTGGCTGTCCCGCCATTGCTGGCCGGTGCTGGTCATCTCGCTGCTGTTGGCGGTGGCCGGAGCCTTGGCGCTGCCTTATCTGCCGATGGACTTCAATCCCCTCAACCTGCAGAACCCGCACGCCGAAGCGGTGTCCACGTTCCGGGAGCTGAGCCGCGATCCCGACAACGGCACCTACGCCATCAACGTGCTGGCACCTTCGGCCGAGGCGGCGGACCGGCTGGCCGATCGTCTCGATGGACAGCCCGGAATCCAGCGGACCATGACCGTCCATACCTTCATCCCCCAGCAGCAGGACGAAAAACTGGCCATCGTCAACGACTTGGCCAATCTGCTCGGTCCGACCTTGACCCCGGCCTCGACCCTGCCGCCGCCCTCGGGCGAAGACCTGCAGGCGGCGCTGCGCGCCACCGCCGACAAGCTGCAGACCGTGCCCGAAGCCGCCGCCATCGCCCCCAACCTGATCCAGCACCTGCGCCAAGCGGCGACGGTCGGCCCGCAGGCGACCATCGGCCTGCAATCGGCCCTGGTCAGCGGGCTGACCGGGCAATTGGCCGAGCTGCGCCGGATGCTCGATGTGCAGGCGATCACCCCCGACAGCCTGCCGACCCCACTGGTCCGTGACTGGGTGAGCCCCGAGGGTCTGGCCCGCATCCAGGTTCTGCCCTCGGGCGACATGCAGGACGACAAGACGCTGATCCGCTTCGTCAAGGTGGTGCGCGGCATCGCCCCCGAAGCCACCGGCATGCCGGTTTCCATCGAGCAGGCGGGCAAGGTGGTGGTCAACGCCTTCGGCAGCGCCGGCTTGTCGGCCCTGGCCGCGATCGGGCTGCTGCTGTGGGTCATGCTGCGCCGTGTCCTCGACGCCATTCTGGTCCTGCTGCCATTGGTCATGGGGGCGCTCTACACGGTCATCGGCTGCGTCGTCGGCCATCTGGCGATCAATTTCGCCAACATCATCGCCCTTCCCCTGCTGCTTGGTATCGGAGTGGCTTTCAATATCTATTTTGTGGTCAACTGGCGGAACGGAGTGACCGCCCATCTGCAGTCGGCAACCACGCGTGCCGTTTTGTTCAGTGCTTTGACCACCGGCTCGGCGTTCGGCAGCTTGGCACTTTCACCGCATCTGGGTACCGCTTCCATGGGTCTGCTGCTGTTCCTCTCGCTCGGCCTGTCGGTGACCACCACCTTCGTGGTGTTGCCCGCCCTGTTCTGCGCGATGAGCCGCCTGAAGCAATGAAACGAGAGTCATGAAGCGACTGATCGTCACCGCCGATGACTTCGGCCGTTGCCTGCCGATCAACGAAGCGGTGGAAGATGCCCATGTCAACGGCATCCTCACCGCCGCCAGCCTGATGGTCACCGGCGACGCCGTCGACGATGCCGTCGAGCGGGCAAGGCGCCTTCCCGGGCTGTCGGTCGGTCTGCATGTGACGTTGGTCGACGGGCGTCCCGCCCTGCCGCCGGCCGTCATTCCCGACCTGGTCGAGGCCGACGGCCGGTTCACCCATCGGCTGGTTGCCTTGGGCACGCTGATCTATTTGGATCGCCGGGTGCGGCGCCAGGTCACGGCCGAACTGCGGGCCCAGTTCGAGCGGTTTCGCGCCACCGGCTTGCCGCTCGGCCATATCGACGCCCACCACCACTATCATCTGCACCCGACCGTCTTCGACCTGGTGCTGGAACTGGCCGTCGAATTCGGCGTTCCCGCCATCCGCGTGCCGTGGGAGCCGCCCCTGATCTCATGGCGGGCCCACCGTGACGGGGCCGGGCGCCGGCTGGCCAATGGACTGTTTCACCTGCGACGGGCCCAGCGCATGCGCCGCCGGGCCCGCAAGGCCGGCCTGATCACCAATGATCGGGTGTTCGGGGTCAACGATTCGGGGGCGATGGATGTGCAGCGCCTGGGTGCGTTTCTGGCGGCCCTCCCCGATGGCCTCAGCGAGGTCTATTGCCACCCGGCGACCCGCGGCTGGGACGAGCGGCCGATGCCGCCCCGATATCGCTGCGTTGACGAATACCAGGCGCTGATCTCGCCGCAGATCGGCCACCAGATTCGCCGGCACGGCATCCGGCTGACCAGTTTTGCCCTGGAAGCGGCCAGTCAGCGGACGGAGGCGTAATGGGAGCCGCCCTGCGACTCCTGCTGGTCGCCGCGGTCATCACCGGCGGCTGGTATTTCCGGGGCGGCTTCGGCGACGTCGCCGGAGCATTGCGGACGGCCGGCTGGCTGGGCATCGTGGCGCTCGCCGCCTATCATCTGGGCCCGATGGCGTTGTGCGGCGTGGCTTGGCGCTCCCTGCAGCCGAAGGGTGGCCTTAAGGCTTTCGTGTTGAGCCGCTGGGTGCGCGAGGGCGTAAGCGAAATCGCCGGCTTCCTGCCGTTGTCGGGCGAACTGGCGGGAGCGCGGATGCTGAC
The DNA here is from genome assembly GCA_903858635.1 of uncultured Telmatospirillum sp. Taxonomy (GTDB): domain Bacteria; phylum Pseudomonadota; class Alphaproteobacteria; order Rhodospirillales; family Magnetospirillaceae; genus DUZF01. The sequence continues at coordinate 13,584 of CAIOJO010000308.1, forward strand.
CCGGCACGGCATCCGCCCAGCCGTGGCCGCGGCCCTGACCGTCGTCGACGTCACCTCGGAGGTCTTGGCGCAATTCGTCTTCAGCCTGATCGGCGTCGGTCTTTGGCTGTGGCGCCACCCCGGAGCCGAGGTGGTCCGCTGGGGAATGTTCGGCTTGGCGGCCAGCCTGCCGGTCTTGGCCGCCTTCTTTTTCGTCCAGCGCTCAGCCCTGATGCGCTTCATCGAAACCTTGCCGGCCCGCCTATTGCCCAAGATCTGGCAGGCGCCCGAGATCGAACAGGGCGTGCAGGCCGGAATCTCGGCCATCTATTCGGACCATCGGCGGGTCCTGCGCGCGGTGGGTCTGCATTTGGGCGCCTGGCTGCTCAGCGCCGGCGAGGCCGCGGTGGCCCTGGCCCTGCTTGGGCATCCGTTGCCGCTGGCCGATGTGGTGGCGATGGAAAGCATCATCTTCGCCATCCGCAGCGCCGCCTTCGTCATCCCGGGGGCGATCGGCGTCCAAGAGGGCGGCTATGTGCTGGTCGGGGCGGCCCTCGGCCTGTCGCCCGAACTCGCCCTGGCCGTCTCGCTGTTGAAGCGCGGTCGCGAGCTGACCTTGGGCTTGGCCGCGCTGGTCGTCTGGCATCTGGTCGAGACGATGGCCAAACGGCGCGACCGGGCGCGGCCCGCTGCGGCGGGCCGGGAGGGCGAGGGGCAGACGCCGTGATGGTGACGACGACCATCGAGGAGGATATCGCGCGGGACTACGCCCACGGGGCGCTGGAAGAGGCCATCCAGGCCGGACTGCGCCGGATGGGGCATTCCGGCACGACGGTACGGGGTGAGGATCTGGTCGGCATCGACCAGTTCCATGTCGGGGGGCATCAGGCAACCGCCGACCTTGCCGAACAGATGGGGCTGGGGCCGGGAATGTCGGTCCTCGACATCGGCAGCGGCATCGGGGGGGTCGCCAGATTCCTGGCCCGCCATTACGGCTGCACCGTCGTCGGGATCGACCTGACACCCGAGTATGTGGCGGTTGCCGAGGCCTTGACCCGGCTGGTCGGACCGGTCGAGGGGGTTTCCTTCCAGGTTGCAAGCGCCACCGATCTCCCCGGTGGGGCTGGCCGATTCGATGCCGCCTCGATGCTGCATGTGGGGATGAATATTCCCGACAAGGACAAGCTGTGTGTCGAGGTGGCAAGGGCCCTGAAGCCCGGCGGCAGGTTCGCCATCTACGACGTGATGCAGGTTGGCGGGAACCAACTCGACTACCCCCTGCCTTGGGCCAGCACCGCCGCGACCTCGTTTGTCGCCGAGCCGACCGTCTATCGTCGCGCGCTCGAGGCTGCCGGGTTCGACATCCTGGCCGAGCGCAATCGCCGGGAGTTCGCGGTGGAATTCTTCCGGCGGGTGAAGTCGCGCCAATCCGAGAGCGGGCCACCGCCGCTGGGTCTCCATATTCTGATGGGCGCCGAGGCCCAGACGAAGATCGCCAACCTGATGCGCAATATCGAAATCGGTGCGATCGCGCCCATCGAACTGATCTGCCGTCGCCGGTGACGGCGGACCGGCACCTTCTTAATTCGTCATCCCGGACTTGATCAGACTTGATCCGGGGATCCATGGATTGCCGGGTCAAGCCCGGCAATGACGAACAGAGAGAGTGATGCCTGCCATTCACCAATGCATGGTCTGGATCCGACCCGACCGCTTCTTCTGCTCGGATCGCGCCACCGCCAACCAATCGGTGAATGTCATGAAGCGCGGCGCCAGGAAGCGGTGCGTCGCCTGGATCAGTTCGGTGGCTTTCATCGAGAATTCCACCTGCGGCGCGGCCCATTGCATCAGGATATCGTCCCAGGCCATGAACCTGACGTGAAGGTCATCGCGATGGCGGCGGATGTACTTTATTTCGCTTTCGAGGTCACGCAGCATGGAAATGATGTCGCTGACATGGGCATCGACCTCTTTGAAAATCGCCGTATACAGTTTGGTCGCCGCCCCGATCAGCCGAGCCACCTGGTCGACGGTTTCTCGAACGAGAGGCTCCCGACTGTATCTTTTCCGAAGCGATTGTATCTTTACGCGCATTTGATCGATGCTGAACAATCGCTCGCGTAGCGCCTCGACATAGCCAAGTTCGCTGGCCAGGGTGTTGACGTATTCGACGACCTCTTGTTTTTGGCTGGCTGCCAGTCCCAGTTGCTCGGCAGCCACGGTGAAAGCCTCGTTCACCTTCCTCTTGATGACGGGATCGTCGGCCCGTTTGGCGAATTCGCTTGGATCGGTGATCGGTGTCTCGGCGTCCGAGACCAGGCCGAGCAGCAGCATGGCGACCCGCTGATGGGCGCTTTTCAGATGCACCGGGGCCAGACTCCAAGTCGCCTCTCCCGTGAGGATCTCTTTGGGCAGCGGATCGCCGAGCAACAGGCCTTTGACATATTTCAGCCCCTTGCCGATCGCCGCCAAAGTGCGACCGTCCGGCGTCTCCGGCCTGAGATCGAACTCCTTGATGACAGAAGAAAGAGGCAGAAAACTCTCGTTCTTTCCCAAAATGACGACAACGCCAGGTTGTCCTGTCGCTTCGTGAGTCTGAAATCTTATGCCGTCAACTTTATGGAAGAACCAATGTTCAAGCTCGACCTTCGTTGGGGTATCACACTCGGTGACCGACGAAGTCTCTGGTTCCGTTGACATGAAGATAGGTTTCCACCGCTGGGCGCCTTGTATCTCAGATATTAACTCACTGCTGTCCGGTTAACTGAAGGAACAAAGCTCTGAAAGCCACGGATTGCGCGGGTTTCCGGCCGAAAATGGTCGGTGTCGACTTGAACTGGTTGTGGGCGCAGTCTCGCAGATTTTCCTGCGGAGACGGCCATGTAC
>CAIOJO010000309.1 GCA_903858635.1 uncultured Telmatospirillum sp.
ATCCGCCGCAGGTCGTAGATTGTGTAGACAAGGGCAAGGTCAGCGTATCGGCTGATGTTCTGCTGCGAGATGTCGAGCGTCGGCAGTAGGGATTTGGCGGCCTGGTAGACCGGCGCCAGCGTGGCGCGTTTCAACCGTTCAGCGGTCATCATCTTGTAGCCGAAGTTGCGTGCGTCCTTTTTGAGTTCGGCCAAAGCGACCAACTCGGCCAGCGTCCCCTCCCGCACAAGCAGATCGCGCAGCGCTTTGACTGTCTGCGCATCGAGCGCGGTCTCGATCATGTGGTCCAGGCGTTTTCGCTCGACCGTCAGTGCAAAACTGATCACCGACTGCAGCGTGGTGTAGCCGGGTCGCACGATCTTGCGATCTTTCAGTATTCCCAGCAACTCAAGCCCGATGAAGCTCGGAGTCACGTCACGCCTAGCCAGTTCCGTGGCGGCCTCGACGAGGGCCGGGCGATCTGCCTCCGACCAGAGCCGGAAGTCGAAGAACCGAGCGATCTCGACCCGTTGCGAATAGAGTTCGGATGGCCTCAACGGGCGGTACGGCACCACGACGTCCGGGAAATAACGTTCGGCCACGAAGCTGATATCCTCCGTCGGCACCATATCCGTGGTCAGGCCGAAGAAAGCGTGCTTGGCCTTGAAGTAGCCAAGCCGCAGCAGGCAGTGCAGGCGGTCACAATCTCCCTGGCGCCGATCCGCCAGAGCCAGCTCTTCTTCGCTGAAGGCAAAGAACTCCGCGCGCTGAAAGTCATCGAACTCTGGCAGACCGTAGAGGGCGATCTTTTCGGCGTCAGTGAAAATCGTCAGACGACGACTGTTGTCGGCACGCATGGTTATCCTTGTTGATGGGCAATCTCACCGATACGCCTTATACGAAGGCCATTGATCGTCATGGTCATTGTGTCTGCCACGCTTATGGCGACATTGGCCAATCCCCAGCAGGCGTTTACCGCCCTGTATGGGGGGGGACGGCGCTGCATTCGCAGATGACCCGTATCACGTCGCTGCCAGAGTCGGTATCCATGGCTATTATCCCCACCTGATTTCACATCATGCTGGCATACGTCGATTCAAAAATGGGGACGAATAGTTATGTAACAGGTTAATGTGTTGCACGTCCTGATGCACAACTCTATTTTCTTATGAACGCCCACGCAGCCGAAAACCGCGCCCTTATCCGTGATGTTCTGGATGCCAAGCCGCAGGCTTGGGGCCGGTTCGCGCACCGTGTTGCCGACGCGGTTTGGACATCTTGTCGGTTGTTGACTGGCGACGATGCTGGGGCACGCGACGCCTTCACCGAGGTCATGGGCGCCCTTCGCGCAGATGGCTTCCGGCGGCTGCGGGCCTATAACGGGTCCAGTCGGATCGAAACCTTCGTCGCCCTGGTGACCAGGGATGTGCTGGCCGAGCGGTTGTTGCGGCTGTTCCAAGCCCATTCTGCTTCCGATGGCTGGGCCGCGTTCGAGCGCTTCTTTGCCGCCGACATCAATCGCATCATCAACCGCCGCCTTCCCGGAGCAGATCGTGCGGATTTACGGCAGGATGCCTACCAGGACATCTGCGTGGCGTTGATCGCCGACGATTACCGGCGGCTGAAGGCGTATCGTGGCATCGGCAGCTTCACCGGCTTCGTGTTGCACATGGTTGAACGGCTGTTGATCGACTTCATCCGCAGCACCATGCCGCTGGGGCGGCAAAGAGCCGAGGCCCAGACAACGGAATGGGAGGACATCCCCTCGGATCAGCCATCGCCGGAAGATGCCCTGTTGGAGCAGGAAGGGGACCGCCTGTTGTCGTTGGCATCCGAGGTTCTGCGGGAGGCCGCCGCCGCCCTTTCCGAGACGGAGCGCCTGTACC
>CAIOJO010000310.1 GCA_903858635.1 uncultured Telmatospirillum sp.
TTCTACCAGCATGCCTCCAACACCTGCCTGGAGATCACGGCCAAGCATTCGGGCTTCTCCGTCCAGGCGCCGGGGCTGGCGGACACGGCGTCGGCCAAGGCGATCGACGCCCGTCACGCGCAATGGGCCAAGCAGTTGCCCGAGACGCCGGCCGACCTTTGGGACGCCTTGACGGAGTTCGACGGCCAGGCCCAGGCGGCGCTGTTCGCCCACTGCGCCTCGCTCACCGTCAATGTCGTCAGGGAGCCGTGGAACCGCCGTTCGGACGCATTCTTCCATGGCGACCAACTCGCCCGGGCCGTCAATCTCGACATGGTCGCCGCCGGCTGGATCCCGACCGCCGACAATTATCTCGGCCGGGTGCCGAAGACCCGCATCCTGGAAGCCGTCCGCGAGGCGAAAGGGGATCGCTCGGCGCAGCTCATCGACCACCTGAAGAAGGGCGACATGGCCAGGGAAGCCGAGCGGTTGCTCGCCGATACCGGCTGGTTGCCCGAACCGCTGCGTCTCGCCGAGATCGGGACAACGGATGCGCCGACCGGCGAAGGCGAGGTGCTGCCGGACTTCCTCGCCGGGGACGACGAGGAGGCCTCGGCTGACCCCGAGGAAGAGCAGTCGCACCGAGCGGCGGCGGAATAATCCGCGCGGCGCGGGGCGGTTTCGGCCGTCCCGCGCCCGCTTCGTCATCCATCCGAACGCCCGGCCGCCGCGCCGGGCGCTTCCTTTTCCGAGGTCCGACATGAGCATCCCCGACCATATCCGCCGCAACTTCGACACGCTGCGCCAGGCCGCCGTCGACGGCAACCTCGCCCTGGTCGAATGCACCGACGCGGTCACCGGCGAGCCGCGCTACGTGCTTTGCGCCGTTGGCCGGGACGGGACCGAGTTCGTCCTGACTCCCTTTGGCCATCTGGCTCCCGGCAATCCATTCGACGCCTATCTGCCGCCGGACGCCTCGCGCGGCGTTTCGGACGTGAGAGGGAGAGGTCGGCCGGAACGGGGTTGAGCCGGCGAGGTCGAGAGAGAGCGCCCGGCGGCTCGGTCCGTTCCCGCTCTCGCGAGGTTCCCTCCATGTCCAGCTTCCCGGTTGCCATTTCTTCCGATGCTTCTGCCGATCGTCTGCCCGATGGACGGCAATGCCGCGTCGTCGCGGTGCCGAGCGGACTGGCCGACGGCGTCGCCGTCGCCACCTACAACCCCGGCCTCGACTTCATCGGCTATGCCGACAAGGCCCAACTGGCGCTGCCGATCGCCGGCACCGGCAGGACGCTGGTTCGCCGGCGCCGCCGGGCGCCGATCCAGCAGCGGTTCCTCGACGGCGGCGCCGCCAACCTGGGCGACGGCGATTTTTTGACCCTTGTCCTGTCCCAGGCGATGCCCGAGACCCAGGCCCGCCGCCATGCCGGCCAACTGCTCGCCAATTATGGCAGCGCCAATCATGCGCTGTCGGCCGATCGGCTCGACCCCGGCATTGCGGCTCTGCCCGAGGCGGTCGGTATGGCGCTGGCCATTACCCGGGCCGCCGCCGTCCGCCTGGCCCGCGCCGAGCTTATCGGCCGCGAAGTTCTCGGCTCCTGGGACAAGGTGATCGACTATTGCCGGGTACGCCTCGCTCATCTCGGCCATGAGGAATTCCACGTTCTCTATCTCGACCGGCGCAACCGCCTTATCGCCGATGAAGCGCACCAACGTGGCAGCGTCGATCACACGCCGGTCTATCCGCGCGAGGTGGCGCGCCGCGGGCTTCTTTTGCAGGCATCGGCCATCGTCATGCTGCACAACCATCCGTCCGGCGATCCTGCGCCGAGCCGCGGCGATATCGAGATGACCAAGCAGGTGCGCGACGCGCTGGCCACATTGGGAATCGTCCTGCATGACCATGTGGTGATCGCCGGCGGCGGCCACGCCAGCTTCAAATCCCTCGGCTTGCTGTGACGGCCGGCGGACTGACGCCGGTGTGAGAGGGAGAGGGCGGCCGGAACGGGTTTGAACCGGCGGGATCGAGAGAGAGCGTCCCGGCGGCTCGGCCCGTTCCCGCTCTCCCGAGGTTCCCTCCATGACGAACACCATCCCCGCCGCCACCATTGTCGCGGCGCAACACCTCCTGCCTCATCTCGAACGCGGCCGGCGCATCGACGCAGGCCTCCTTCGCGCCGCCATGGACTCCGCCTTCGGCGGCTCCGATGCCGACGGCGTCTGGGACTGGAAGACCGCCTATGACGCCTGCGAGGCGGCCACGGTCCTGTTCCTGCGCAAGTTCGGCCCGGCCATGCGGGCACGCGCCGCTTCGCCCGCCGCCCTGCTGCCGATGCTGGCCAAGATCGCCGGCCTTCTCCCCACCCATACGCGCCGTTCGGAAGAGAGCCAGACTCTCCAGCAATTTTCGACGCCGATCGCTCTCGGTCTGGCGGCCAGCGCCGCCGCGGCCTTCACGGCGGCCGATCTTGTGCTGGAGCCTTCGGCCGGCACCGGTCTGCTGGCCATCTTCGCTGAAATGGCCGGCGCATCGCTGGCCATCAACGAGCTGGCCGAGACCAGGGCCGGGCTGTTGGGCCGTCTCTTTCCCGGCGTCGCCGTCACCCACCACGATGCGGCCCAGATCCACGATCATCTCGACGCCGGCGTCATTCCGACCGTGGTGCTGATGAACCCGCCCTTCTCGGCGGTCGCCCATGTGGATCGACGCATGGCCGATGCCGCCCTTCGCCATATCGGCTCGGCGCTGTCGCGGCTCGCCGAGGGCGGGCGTCTTGTCGCCATCACCGGGGCGAGTTGCGCGCCCGACAATCCGGCCTGGGAGCCCGCCTTCGTCCGGCTGCAGGAGCGGGGCCGGGTCCTGTTCTCCGCCGCGATCGACGGCGCGGTCTACGCGCGGCATGGCACGACGATCGACACCCGCCTGACCGTGATCGATCGGGTCCCTGCCGACGATCCGGCGGTGTTCCCGGCATCGCCCGGCGTCGCGCCCGACGTGGCGACGCTGCTCGGTTGGATCACCGAATCGGTGTCGTCGAGGCTGCCGACGGCCGGCTCGGCCGTGGTGCCGATCGTCACCCGAACGATCGTCGCGCGGCCGAAGCGACCGGTCATTGCGCCCCGGCCCTCCATCTCCGCCTCGACCGGCGAACCCGAAGCTGTCGAGTTGGTCTACGAGACGGTCGATTGGCAGCCGATCGAGGGCGGCCGTATCACCGAGGCGCTTTATGAGGAATACGGATTGCAGTCGATCCGTATTCCCGGCTCTCAGGCTCACCCCACCAAGCTGGTGCAATCGGCGGCGATGTCTTCGGTCGCGCCGCCAAAGCCGAGCTATCGGCCCCACATCCTGCCGGACATCGTATCTGCCGGCCTACTGTCCGACGCCCAGATCGAAAGCGTCATCTATGCCGGCGAGGCGCATACCGGCTTTCTCGCCGGATCATGGACGGTCGACGAGACCTTTGACATCGTCTCGGCGGCGCCTGACGACAGGGATGATGCCGTCCAATTCCGACGCGGCTGGTTTCTCGGCGACGGCACCGGGGCTGGCAAGGGTCGCCAGGTCGCCGGCATTCTGCTCGACAACTGGCTGAAGGGCCGCCGCCGCGCCGTCTGGGTATCGAAATCCGACAAGTTGATCGAGGATGCCCAGCGCGACTGGTCGGCCCTCGGCCAGGAACGCCTGCTGGTGACTCCCCTGTCGCGCTTCCGTCAGGGGACGCCGGTCCGTCTGGCGGACGGCGTCCTATTCACCACCTATGCCACGCTGCGCTCCGACGCGCGTGACGAGAAGGTTTCGCGCGTCCGCCAGATCGTCGAATGGTTGGGCTCCGACTTTGACGGAGTGATCGTGTTCGACGAGAGCCACGCGATGCAGAACGCCGGCGGCGGCAAGGGAGATCGCGGCGATCAGGCCGCCTCGCAGCAGGGCCGTGCGGGTTTGCGTCTTCAGCATGCGCTGCCGAACGCCCGCATCGTCTATGTCTCGGCGACCGGCGCCACCACCGTCCACAATCTCGCCTACGCCCAGCGGCTCGGCCTATGGGGCGGCGAGGATTTCCCCTTCGCCACGCGCGCCGAATTCGTCGAAGCGATCGAAGCGGGCGGCGTCGCGGCGATGGAGGTGCTGGCCCGCGATCTCAAGGCCCTCGGTCTCTACGCGGCCCGCTCGCTGTCCTATGAGGGCGTCGAATATGAGCTGCTCGAACACCGCCTGAGCGACGAGCAGATCGGCATCTACGACGCCTATGCCGGCGCCTTCAGCGTTATCCATAACAATCTCAATGCCGCGCTGGAGGCCACAAACGTCATTGGCGAGACCGGCACGCTGAACGGCCAGGCCAAATCCGCCGCCCGTTCGGCCTTTGAGAGCGCCAAGCAGCGCTTCTTCAATCATCTGATCACGGCGATGAAGACCCCCTCTTTGATTGCCGCGGTCGAGCACGATCTCCGGGCGGGCCATGCCAGCGTGATCCAGATCGTCTCGACCGGCGAGGCGCTGATGGAACGCCGCCTGGCCGAGATTCCGACCGAGGACTGGGGCGACGTGCAGGTCGACATCACGCCGCGCGAATATGTCCTCGACTATCTGGCGCACAGCTTTCCGACCCAGCTCTACGAGCCCTTCACTGACAGCGAGGGCAATCTCGCCTCCCGGCCGGTCTTTCGCGACGGCCAGCCGGTGCAAAGCCGCGAGGCCGTCGCTTGCCGCGATCGGCTGATCGAAAGACTGGCCTCCCTGCCACCTGTTCACGGCGCCCTCGACCAGGTCGTCCAGCGCTTCGGCACCGACCTGGTCGCCGAGGTGACCGGCCGTTCGCGGCGGATCGTCCGTAAGAGCGACCGCCTGGTCGTCGAGAACCGCGCCGGTTCGGCCAATCTCGCCGAGACGCAGGCGTTCATGGATGACGTGAAGCGGATCCTGGTGTTCTCCGACGCTGGCGGCACCGGCCGCTCCTACCATGCGGAGCTTTCCGCCGTGAACCGCCGTCTGCGCGTCCATTATCTCCTCGAGGCCGGATGGAAGGCCGATGCCGCCATCCAGGGGCTGGGCCGCACCAACCGGACCAACCAGGCGCAACCGCCACTGTTCCGGCCGATCGCCACCAACGTCAAGGCCGAGAAGCGCTTCCTCTCGACCATCGCGCGACGGCTCGACACGCTGGGCGCCATCACCAAGGGCCAGCGTCAGACCGGCGGCCAGGGGCTGTTTCGGCCGGAAGACAATCTGGAAAGCCATTACGCCCGCGACGCTCTGAGGCAGCTCTATCTTCTTCTGGTCATGGGCAAGATCGATGGCTGTCCGCTTGGCACCTTCGAGGATGCCACCGGACTGGCGCTGACCGACAGCAACGGCATCAAGGACGAGTTGCCGCCGATCACCACCTTCCTCAACCGGCTGCTGGCGTTGACCATTGATCTGCAGAATGTTCTGTTCACCGCGTTCGAGCAACTCCTGACCGCCCGAATCGAGGGCGCGATTGCCGGTGGCACCTACGATCTCGGTCTGGAGACGCTGTCGGCCGAGAGCTTCATCGTCACCGACAGGCAAGCGATCTACACCCATCCCGGCACCGCCGCCGAAACCCGGCTGCTGACCATCACCCAGCGCGATCGGAATCAGCCGCTCACCCTCGACGAAGCGCTGCATCGCCTGGCGGATCCGCGCGCCGTGCCGCTGGTCAACAGCCAGTCGGGCCGTGCCGCCATCCAGGTCCCCGCCCCGAGTCTGATGCTCGACGACGGCCAGGTCGAGCGCCGCGTCCGGCTGATCCGGCCGATGGAGCGCCCGGCCGTTCCCCTGGCGATGATGGGGCAGACCCACTGGCGGGAAGCCGACCGCCAGGCCTTCGCCGATGCCTGGGCGGCCGAGGTTGCCGAGGTGCCGGAGTTCACCGACAGCACGATCCATATCGTCGCCGGCCTCCTGCTGCCGATCTGGAAGCGCCTGCCGAACGGCTCGACTCGGGTCTATCGGCTGCAGACCGATTCGGGCGAACGCATCGTCGGCCGCAAGGTATCGCCGGACTGGGTGGCCGAGGCGTTCGAACCAAGCATGCCGACCCTCTCTGTCGACGACGCTTTCACGGCGGTGATGGACGGAAAGACCGTCCTCGATCTCGCCGAAGGTCTTCAGCTTCGCAGGGTCCGCATCATGGGCGTCCACCGCATTGAGCTGACCGGTTTCACCGACGCGATGCGGGACCGGCTGAGCGCCTATGGCCTGTTCCATGAAATCATTTCGTGGAAACTCCGGATGTTCGTGCCGACCGACGCGCATGGACCGGCCATTCTGGCGAAGGTGCTGGCGCGCTATCCGCTGTCGCGCCACTCCGACCGGCAGGCGGCGTGACGATGGCACGCGACGCCACCGAACTGGCACAACGTCTCGCGCGCGAGGCCGAGGCGGTATGCCGTCACTATCTCTCCAATGGTCATCGTGAGGGTCGCTATTGGCTCATCGGCGACGTGCGAAACACGCCGGGCCGCTCGATGTTCGTCCGGCTGACCGGATGCGACTCGGGCAAGGGTGCGGCGGGCAAATTTACCGACGCGGCGACCGGCGATCATGGCGATCTTCTCGACGTCATCCGGGAGCGCTGCGGCCTGGTCGACTTCGCCGACATCGCCGACGAGGCCCGACGATTTCTCGCCATGCCAAAACCGGATCCCGAACAAGCACCCAGGCATCGGCCGTCATCAGCCCCCGCAGGATCACCGGAATCGGCCCGGCGCCTGTTCAGCATGGCGCAACCGATCGGGGGCACCATCGCCGAAGCGTATTTGCGTACACGCGGCATTACGGCATTGCACAAAGCCGGCGCCCTACGCTTCCATCCGCGCTGCTACTATCGGCCGCATGCCGACGCGCCGACCGAGACCTGGCCGGCACTGATCGCCGCGGTCACCGATCTCGGCGGCAGGATCACCGGCGTGCATCGCACCTGGCTCGACCCGTCGGGCAAGGACAAGGCCCCGGTCGACACCCCGAGGCGGGCGATGGGCCATCTCCTCGGGCATGGCGTCAGGTTCGGTGTGGTGACCGATGTCATGGCGGCCGGCGAAGGTATCGAAACCATGCTATCGCTGCCATGCGTTCTGCCGAGCCTGCCCCTCGTTGCGGCGCTCTCCGCCAATCATCTCGCCGCCGTCCTGTTCCCGCCAACGCTTCGACGCCTCTATATCGCGCACGACAAGGACCCGGCCGGCAACGCGGCGGCGATGACCTTGACCGAGCGGGCGCAGACGGCCGGGATCGAGGCACTGCGGCTCTCGCCGACGCTGGGCGACTTCAACGAAGACCTCCGGCGCTTGAATACCGCCGATCTTCGGGCAGGGTTGCGCGGCCAACTCGCCCCGGACGATGTCCACCGGTTCATGAGTGCTGTTGAAAACACCGGGACGGGATAATGAGTGGCGGGGCTCTCCGGGTATTGGATCGCATCGGATCGAACTGGGGTATCCCCTTGTCGGAAGAGGACCGCGCCCACGGCCTTCTGGAGGGCGATAGGACGGCAAGCGGTCCGGGTCCGCAACGGCGGGCGGCGGTTATTTTCCGCCGCGCCCGAAGAGGGCGCTTTGCATCGCGAAGCAAAATAGCCGCCGCCCGCCGTCCTCCGCTCTGCTTCGGCCGCTGTCGCTGCGCTCGGCGGTGCAGGCCCGGTCCGCCCGCCGTCTGGTCATCGCCACGAAGGCCGCGATGGGCGCGGCCGATCCGACAAAGGGCACCACCATGGCGACCGACCGCGACAACACCGACTTCGAGCCCCACCACACCTCCTCTCCGACCGACCGCGTCCTCACCGAACTCCAGCTCTACGGCCATCGCCCCTTCCAGGACGAGCCCGACCCGAGGCCGCTGCCCGAAGCCGACACCATCGGCGGCGCCGTCGCCGATATCTTTGACGCCCTGGTCGCGACCCTGACCGACACGCGCCTCGAACCCGACCTCGACGATCTGCTCTGGTCCACGGTCAATGTCTTCCACCGCGCCGTCGACCGGGTGTGTCGCGAACTCGACGACAACGAGGACGCCCAGAAGCGCAGCCAGAAGGAACAGGATGGCTCGGAAATCCGCTCGGTGGAACTGGAGCGCCTGGTGGCCGAGGGGATCACCCTCATCGAACGCCGCGACAGCATGGAACTCTTCCGCGACCAGGCCGCCGACCAGTTCGAACGCCACACCGGGTCAACCTGGCGCCCGCGCGCCGGATCGATGGTCAATCACCGCACGCTCACCTCGGCGATGATCGACAGCCGGGACTTCCTCGCCGCCAAGCGCCGCGCCGAGACCGAGGTGCTGCTCCCCGCCGGACCCAAGATCGCCTTCACCGGCGGGCTCGACTTCAACGATCATCGCGCGGTCTGGGATCGGCTCGACAAGGTTCACGCCAAACATCCCGACATGGTGCTGCTGCATGGCGGCAGTCCGAAGGGTGCCGAACGCATCGCCGCCTGCTGGGCCGACAATCGCAAGGTACCGCAGATCGCCTTCAAGCCCGACTGGACCCGCCACGCCAAAGCGGCACCGTTCAAACGCAACGACCAGATGCTGAACGTCCTGCCGATCGGTGTCATCGTCTTCCCCGGCTCGGGAATCTCCGCCAATCTCGCCGACAAGGCGAAAAGGCTCGGCATCCCGGTCTGGACCTTCGGCGAAGGCGGCGCGTGAGCGCCGCCCACTTCAGCACAGCTGGATAAATGCAGACCGGGAAACCAGGAAATAAAATTGCACCGACAGCCGCAGTCTATTGCAGCCGTTCTACGGCCCACGCCTCGAAGCCCTGACTCACATGCACGAGGCAAGCCGGGGCCGCGCCTTCGCTTATATCGAGGGCGGTGACCGCGTAGGTGTATGCACCATCCCGGACAACGTATAGCCCAACAACCCAAACGGCCGCGAAGAGCAGCGGATCAGGCAGCCGCCGCGCGACTTTGTTGGGCAACCACGCTCCAGTGCCGGCTTCCAAAAACACAATCAATGTCTTTCCGGCAGCGTAAGCCGCGCCGCCCTTGGCGCGCTTTTGTTCAATCGCGGCCAAGATGAGCGCCTCTGTGTCCCCGGAGCCGCCGGGCGGCGGCGGTACCATGACGTGTTCCGTCGGCCAAGTCTCTCCGGTGGAGCGGTCGCAAATGATGCCGTCCCCTCCAATCGGATCACTGGCGAACGTCAGTTCGCGACCATCGATTTGGTTGACCGCGGCGCACAGAAGCCAGTTGGCCAAGATTTCCCGAGATCGCATTTCCCCAAAGTTAAGGAACGGTTTGCCGGTGAGGAGATGCTGACCATTGCGGACGAATGGTTCGAGTTCCTTCAGCGCAACATCTAGACCCGTGAATGTCTTGACGGCGTAATTCATGGCACCTGAAACCTTCGGCATTCTAATCAATTGGGCATCCCAATCATGCTAATCTGAACCCTAGTTGGCCTCGTTTGGTGGCCCGGTGAGGCTATTCCAGAAATTCTCTCAGAAGACCCCCGTACGGACGCCGCTTTCTCTCGCATTCCCAGAAGCCAACGCTCTGGGACGGCGCGAAGCAGAAGAAGTCGGCCGGCGCGCGCGGGTCACGTCGCGACGTGTATTTTGGACCCTCATCCATCAGCCAGATCTCCGCGAATCCGGAGCCGGCGAAATCGCTCGGCACGGCCATTGCTTGGAGTTCGCCGCCCATATCATAAAGCGCCGGGCCAACGACGTCCTTTGCGGGCCAATCCAGGTGACCCAACAGGATTATCGGTCGCGCATCAAAGATGCGACGCCGCGCATAAGTATCGTGCTTCTGCTGTGCCAGACGCAGGATTTCAGATATTACCTGCTCCGCACTGCCCGCCTTGATGGCTGTCAGCTCGACGCCGGTCTCCGTCCCATCGATGAGTGCAATCCGATCAGGTGATTCGCCAGCCGACAGAATTTTGACCTTTCGTCCGGTGACGACCGGGAACTCCGCCGCGAAGGTGTCCGCCATGGAATTCTCGACCTCACTGCGCCCAAGGACATCGTCGTAGGCATCTCTTGATTTCCGCCCCATTCAAACCTCGCCCGGTTCAGCTATCATCGGCCTCGGCACGAAATTCGCCGGAAGCTGTATTGAGATGCGTGATGCGCAAGAATAAATCTGCGTCAGGCCAACGTACCGCAATCGATCGGGGAATCGCCTTAACGTCCTTTGCCTTTACGCGCACTGCCCGCACCTGAACATCAGGATTACCAAAAGCTAGAATCAGGTTTTTTATCCTGTCTCGATTTCCTCGTGCATTCTCCCAGTGGACCCGTTCCGGATGATTTCGCATGTCGTAAACAAGCCGGCCGCCTTCGTACGTGATCTCGTCCTCCCACAATGTCAGAACAACGATTTTCTCGTCGGGGGAGCGGGCTGACCAACCCCACACATGATTCGTGGCAGTCGCCCCGAAATACGCAAAGGCCTTTGCAAGGGTCCATTTTTCAACCAAGTCCGCCTCCATGCTTCCGGTACGGATCATATCGCAATGGCCGACCGGGTGCGAAGGGTGAGGAATCGACCAAAAGCTTGACAAATTTCAACCTTAGCCGCTCGCCCAAACCTCGGGCGCCCCCCAGCCTTGGTCGATACCCCAAGCCTTAGTCGATTGTATCAACATGTTGTGCTGCGCTATACTCCACATTGCGCTGTGGTGGTGGTGGAAGGCGCGGCCGTTCGATTCGATTACGGAGACCACCGCCATGCTCATCATCGGCATCATCCTGAGCTTTGTCGTGCTCGGATTTCTCTGCTGGCTGCTGTTCACCCTTGCCATCTACGCGCTGCCGTTCTTCGCCGGCGTCACTGCGGGACTTGCCGCCTTGCACAACGGTTCCGGCCCAATCGCCGCCATCCTCGTCGGCCTCATCGCGGGCGTCGTCACGCTCGTCGTCGGGCAGATCGCCTTCGCCACGGTCCGTTCGCCGCTCGTCCGCGCCGCAATCGCGTTGCTCTTTGCGGCGCCGGCTGGCGTTGCCGGCTATCACGCGACCCTCGGCCTCGCCCATATCGGCGTGCCCTCGGCGGGCTGGCAGCACGCGTTCGCGTTTGTCGGCGCGGTGATCGTCGGATGCACGGCCTGGGCACGGATGACGGTCATGGCCGCGCCCGTTGTCCGGCCAGCCGCTGCGGCTGGTCCGGCCCGGCTTCCCCCGCCGTCGGCGACCTGGAATCGGTTGTAAATGCCAAGCGGAAACATCCAAGATACCCACGATGAAGACGATTCTTGACGCCGACGTGCTGACGGCCGCACAGGAACTTGTCGACCGACGAGGCCAGGCGGCACTGCAGGAAGCGGCGGAACGGATGGCCGAACTCGAACGTCTGGCCCGTTGGCCCGAGCACGCCATCGCCGGGCGCGTTCTCACCGCCGTGGAAAACCTGCTCGACGCGAAATTGCCCTGATCGGCGGCCAAGGGAACGGTTCCCCACCCTTTGTCGGCGACACCCTGAAGAGGGCGGGATCGACCCGCATCCGGCGCTGCCGTCGGCCGAAGGCCAAGCTGCCAAAGCCGTTTCCGCAAGCGGAGCCTCGGCTTTTCGCTTGCCTGCGGCCGCTTCCGGCGGCGCTTTCAGTGCGCATCCCGCCCGCTCCAGGGTGTCGCGCCTAGGCCGATTGGATCACAGCGCTCCCCAGCGCGCCGATCGGGCGAATTCTCGGAGGGGACCACCGGCGGATGCCGGTCGCGCCGGAACAGAACCTTGGCGGGCGGGACAGAAATTCTTGTACGACACCGGCTCCATGACAAATAATCCGCCGAACCGCTCTGTAAGTGCGCGCTCTTACAGCTCCATACGTGAACATCCAGTGAGGCCGAACCGATGAACAACAGGCCGATCCGCAGATATTCGGCGGCAGACGTCCAGGAATTCGTCGAACTGTTCCGGGACAGCCCCGACATGTCGCCGGAGAAATTCAGCGGCATGGAGTATCTGGCTGCCGTTCTGAGGCACTTCGAGTCGAAGACGGAAGACGACATCGCGGCAGAGGTCAGCGCATTCTGTCGCAAGAATCCGTTCTTTCCGATCCGCTGATTGCCGGAGGCGCAGCTTCCGCCCGCAAGGCGAATCGAATCCCCCGCCCGTTTTCCCGGGCGGGGGATTCGGTGGTTGGTCTGACCCGCCCTCCGGTGGCATCGGCGACCAGAGAAGGGTTGTGAACGCCGACGGTTCGTCATCTCTGGGATCTGGTGTCGGACGGACGTTTGATTTGACCTTCGCAGGTGACTGAGACGGATTGCGGCCCTCGGTGGAGCGCTTCGATTGAGCGGCAACTCCGTCTCCGCGTGGCCAAGACGCCGTAATGTCCGGTGCGGGCGCGGTCCTCCGCCAGTTCGGCGAGTGAGGGGGCCGCCGTTCTGTACGCTATCGTTTCCCTTTCCCCGCTTGGAAAGCCGGGCCTCTTGTGCTGACGGACCGGTGTCCGCCATGTCTCCTCCTGACGATGCTGTTCAGCGCACGCGAGCACCGGTCCTCTCTTTGGCTTGATCTGGCCGAAGGGCGGCTGCGCCTCGATCGCCTGGACCGCAACGGCGGACGGATCGACTTTCTTCCCCTGGGCCTTGCCCATTCCTCGCGAGGCAAGAAAGCAAGCCCCCGCGAAGCGGGGGTCTCACCGCCGCCGTCCTCCGCTGCGCTGCGGCCCGCAAGCGGGTGCGTCGTCGATCGCCTTCGGCCTGCAGATCGCCATCGAGGCCGCGGTGGTCGCGGGCTCGAAAACAGCAAGGAGAAGTGACATGGCTAACATCGGTTCCTTCAAGAAGTCCGGCAACGAGTTCCAGGGCGAGATCGTCACCATGAGCGTCCAGACCAAGGGCGTCCGCATCGTCCCCGAAGCCAACCGGACCAACGACACCGCCCCCAGCCACCGGGTCTATGTCGGCCGCGCCGAGATCGGGGCCGCCTGGTCGAAGCGCTCCACCGAGGGCCGCGACTATCTCTCGGTCAAGCTGGACGATCCGAGCTTCAACGCGCCGATCTACGCCAACCTCTTCAATGACGAAGACGGCGATACCTTCACCCTCATCTGGTCGCGCGGTCGCAAGGCCAACGGCGAGTGAGACCAACCACCGAATCCCCCGCCCGGAAAAACGGGCGGGGTTTTCGGTTCGCCCAAGCGGCCTACGAAGACGCAGAGTCTTCGGGATCGGTCCCGTCACCGCCGGCCACCACATCTTCGGCCAGCAGCTCGGCCGGCTTTGCCCCGACAGCCTGTGACGCATGCCATAGCGTCAGAAGCGTGACGTTCTGCTGGCCACGCTCCATACTGCTGACGTGAGCGCGGTCGACGCCCATGCGTTCGGCCACGGCCTCCTGGCTGAGACCGGCTTGCACCCGAAATCGGCGCAGGTTTTCGCCGAATATCTGTCGAATATCCATCCACAGGATGGACACCGATCGTGCATTTTGACGCTACGTATTATAATACGCGGACAGTTTTCATGATGGAGGCGGCATGATGCAGCCCAAGCCGGTTCTCGACCCGCAACAATTCGCCGACGAGCCGCCGATTTCGGATACGCTCACCGACTACGACCATAGGATGATGGTCGTCTATCTACGGCTGCTCGATGCGGCGGCGGAAAACGCCGACTGGCGGGAGGTGGCGCGGATCGTGCTGAAGGTCGATCCCGACAAAGAGCCGGCCAGAGCCAAGCGGATGCACGAGACGCATCTGGCCCGGGCGCGCTGGATGACCGAACATGGCTATCGTGACCTGCTTCGCCCGCCGCATTAAGCCCGAGTGCCGCCTGCGTTCGCCGGAGGGCATTTGATGCGATAGGCTCGGCGGCGGACGGCGGCTCCGGCGTCAGTCTCTCCTTACATGCGTTTCTGCGGTTTTGCGCCGATCCTGAAATCAGGCGATCCGGATTTGGCATGACCGGATGCCGGATCGCCTGCGGCATTCGTCACAGCCACGACCGTAGATCAGGGGTACCACACCGCCGTTCGGAGCAACCAGGAGACGTATCCTTGTCGATTTACCAATGGTGGTCACAAGACGCCTATCAATACGCTGACACCATGGAACCCGCCGGCCTCGCCTGGGAGTTCCTGCGCCGCAATCCCGACTATCGGATTGCCTTCGACACCGCCCCAGACCAAGCCGATCACGGGACCGATGGCCCCGCCCGGCGCTGGGGGTTACGATTTCCTGGCTGATCCCGGCCGTCGCGCCGACGAATCACCGGTCTATTGGCGTTCCGACGCGCTGGCGGCGGTCGTCGTCCTGACGGCAGCGCCCACGGGAGGACAGACCATCTCGCTCGGCGACTTGCCGGGCGATGTCCTGCGACGCGACGCCGAGGACGGCGCGCATCTGCTGGTCCGGGACGGACCGATCAGCCATCAGCTCTGGCTGATCGATCCGCCGGGCGGTGGCGCCCCGATGGCTGCCCTCATTCCATTCGACGCCAGCGCGCCGCAGCGGGCCGACGCCACCCTGCGCTTTTGGCGGTGCATGGCGCATGGCCGGCCTCGACCATCGCCGAAACCCAATCGCCGCGCCGACCGCATGGTCGCCGCGCTGCGCGCCCTCGACGCCCGCTTGGCCGGCGCCAGCTATCGGGCCATTGCCGAGGCCCTATTCGATCCCCGTCATTTCGCCGCCGACGCCTGGAAGACCGCGCCGCAGCGCGACACGGTCATCCGCCTGGCGCGCACCGGCTTCGCCATGATGCGCGGCGACTACCGCCTCCTTCTCGGCCCGCGCCGGCCGGACTGACCGGGCGGCGCGCCGGGGGGTGGTGAAATTCGCACCCCCCATCTTCACCATCCCCCTACGCCGGCCCGCTTCGCCACCGTGAGCGAAGACGGCCGCCGATGAGCGGCGGCCATCCCAGACATCACGGAGGTTACCTATGTCCACCGCACACCCGCAATTCCCGCCACGCTATCTGCGCACCCCCGAAGCCGCACGGTTCCTCGGTCTCTCGGGCCGCACGCTGGAGAAACACCGCACCTACGGCACCGGGCCGCGCTATTCCAAGCTCGGTGGCCGTGTCGTCTACAGCCTCGACGATCTTCAGACCTGGGTCGACCGCGGCGCCAAGACCTCGACTTCCGATCCTGGGGTCGGCGAGGTTCTGCCCGCCAAACGCCATCCCGCGGTCTCGCCGGCACCCGCCGGCCAGCCGCGCCGCTGATCGTTCCCGTCATGCTCACGCCCCATCGCACCGGATCGGAGCGGCAACAGCTTGAGCTGTTCCGCGCCCTCCCCGGCGATCTCGCGCCACGAGATGCCCAGGATCTCATGGCCTACCCCTTCTTCAGCCTCGCCAAGTCCCACCGCACGATACCAATCGATTTCCGTTCCGGAGACGTCGCCATCCGGGTCGAGGCGGTGCCCGACCACGGCATGGCGACCATCTGGGACGCCGACGTTCTGATTTGGGCGGCCTCCCAGATCGTCGAGGCGCGGGACGCCGGCCTCCGCACGTCGCGCCTGATGGCGGCGACGCCGCATGAGATCCTGACCTTCATCGGCCGCGGGACGGGTTCCCGCGACTATCAGCGGCTCAAGGCGGCACTCGACCGGCTGCAATCGACAACGGTCGCCACATCGCTCCGCCAGCCGCCCCCGAACCCGCAGACGCGGGTTCGATCTGACGGCAGCAGCTCGCCGGAGGCGGGCGGGCGGCGGATGCACCGTTTCTCGTGGATCAACGAGTGGACCGAACGCGCCGATGGTCGCGGCAATCCTGGCGGGGTCGAATTGATCGTCCCCGACTGGTTCTACCGCGCCGTCCTCGACGACGCGCTGGTGCTGACCATCGACCGGGCCTATTTCGGCCTGACCGGCGGCATGGAGCGGTGGCTTTATCGCCTGGTCCGCAAGCATGGCGGCCGGCAACGCTCGGGCTGGCGGTTCGATTTCCACCACCTCCATCTGAAATCGGGCAGCCTGTCGCCGTTCAAGCGCTTCGCCTTCGAGCTGCGCGACATCATCCGCCGCCAGCCGTTGCCCGGCTACACGCTGTTCGTCGAACTGGAAACCGGCGGCCGGGTAGTGCTTGCCTTCGAGCCGCAACCCTGTGGACAAGCCGGGGAAACGCTCGTGCTATCAGGAACCAATGGCCTCGTGCTATCGGGAACCCGAGACTCGTGCTATCGGGAACCCGAATCGCCCGTAAGTCACGGGCAGAAAAGCGAAATTCGCGCCCTTAACTTAGACTCTAACAAAGATTCTAACTTTCTTGTAGTTGGGGCCGGGAAAACTCGCGCCGATCAGGGGTCGGCCGTGAAGGGGAGCAGGCGCGCTTCTTTCGGCAATCCGCCTTTCGCTTCGAAGGTCGGAGGCGCGTCATGATCGTCGCGCTGCTGAACCAGAAGGGCGGTGTCGGCAAGACCACGCTGGCGCTGCATCTCGCCGGCCTTTGGGCGCGCCAGGGGCGGCGCGTCACCCTGATCGACGCCGACCCGCAAGGCTCGGCCCTCGATTGGTCCGAGCAGCGGGCACGGGCCGGCCTGCCGCGCCTGTTCGGCGTCGTCGGCCTGGCGCGCGACACGCTGCATCGCGAGGCGCCGGAACTCGCCCGCGATGCCGATCACATCGTCATCGACGGGCCACCCCGCGTCGCCGGGCTGCTGCGCTCGGCGCTGCTGGCCGCCGATCTCGTCCTCGTCCCGGCTCTGCCATCGCCTTTCGATGGCTGGGCGTCGGGCGAGATGCTGACGCTGCTCGCCGAGGCGCGCGTGTTCCGCCCGCAGATCGTCGCCCGCTTTGTCCTCAATCGCTGCGCCGCCCGCACGATCATCGCCCGCGAAACGGCCGTGGCGCTTGCCGACCATGAGCCTCCGGCATTGACGACGACGATCGGCCAGCGCGTCGTCTTCGCCGATGCCGCGCGGTCGGGCCGCCTCGTCTTCGACGTCGACGGCCATAGCCGGGCGGCGCGGGAGATCAGCGCGCTCGCCGCCGAGATCAGGAGCCTCGTCCGATGAGCGGCCGCGCTCCCGAACGCGGCTTCGCCGCGCGCCCCGGCGACGCGGAAAGCTGGGTGAAGGCGGCGGACCTGCCGTCGACACGCGACCCGGTTGCCGAGGCCTACACGGCCCGACTGACCGTCGACATCACGCCTGAACTGCGCGGGCGGATCAAGGTCGCGGCCTTTCGGCGCGGTCTGACGGTCGCCGACATGCTGCGCAGTCTGCTGCTGCGCGAGTTCCCCGATGATGGCGGGAGCACGCCATGAAGCCAGCGCCAGACAGCCTCACCCATGTCGAGTTGATATGGATCGAGAAGCGTATCGAGCACTGGATCAGGTTCGGGCGGGATGCCGGCGAGCAGATCCTCGATCGCCGCCGCCGCGTCCTCAGCTTCGCGCCCGACAGCATCTTCGCCTATGTCCGCTGGGCGGCGAACGACTTCGGCACCGTCGTCTCACGCCTCGACATTCTGCGCGCCGTCCATCCCGGCGAGGCCTATTCGGCGATCGGCTATGTGCGCCCCGGCGGCGAGATTCTTCTGCGCATGTCGGGCTGGCCGAAGGTCGAGCGCGTCCTGCAGGCGATCGATGCGGTGGAGGCCATCGGCATCGATCCTGCCGACGCCGCACCCGATCATTGGCGGCATGTCCATAACCGCCTGGTCGCCGACGAACAGCCGCGCTGCTATACGCCGGCGCGTCATGCCGCCTGGCTCAAGCGCCGGAGGATCGCGCCATGACGCGCTTCGAAGCGGTCATTGCGGCGACCGTCGCGGCGATGGCGATCGGCTTTTCCGCCGTCATCCATCCGGCGCCGATACTGATCTTCAACGCCAGCGCCAGCGTCCCGATCGGCTTTTATCGCGTGCAGCCGGTCGGCACGCTGCATGTTGCCGACCTGGTCGTGGTGATGTCGCCGGCACCCCTGGCCAGCTTCCTTGCCGAGCGCGGCTACCTGCCGAAGGGCGTGCCGCTGATGAAGCGCGTGCTGGCGCTTCCCGGGCAAGCCGTCTGCCGCTCTGGTCGCATGGTCACGGTGGACGGAATGGTCATGGGCGAAGCGCTCGACCACGATCGACGCGGCCGCGATCTCCCGGTCTGGCAGGGCTGCCGTGTCGTCGCTGCGGGCGAGGTCTTCCTGATGAACCGGCGGTCCGGGGACTCCTTCGACGGCCGGTATTTCGGGCCGTTGCCGGCGAGCACCGTCATCGGCCGCGCGACGCCCATTTGGACGGATCCGGAGCCATGACTGTGCCGGCCATCCGCAAAACTCCGGCCGTTCCTTTGCTCGGCCGGCATGCGCGCCACTCCCTCGTCCCGGCCCGGTTCGGTGTCACCGTCGCGTGCATCGTCGCCGCAGTGGCGGCGGCCGTGCCGCAATCGGCCGGCGTCGCCGAAGCCGAGCCGGCGGTGGTGTCGGCGCAATCGGCCAGTGCATCGATCGGCGATCGGTTCGCCGCCGATATCGCGGAAGCATCGCTGCGATTCGGCGTCCCGGCCACCTGGATACGGGCGATCATGCGTGACGAGAGCCTCGGCGACGCGCGGGCGCTGTCACCGAAGGGCGCGATCGGGCTGATGCAGATCATGCCTGCGACCTATGCCGAGCTGCGCACCCGTTACGGTCTTGGTGCCGATCCTTATGTGCCG
Source organism: uncultured Telmatospirillum sp. (assembly GCA_903858635.1). Taxonomy (GTDB): domain Bacteria; phylum Pseudomonadota; class Alphaproteobacteria; order Rhodospirillales; family Magnetospirillaceae; genus DUZF01. The sequence continues at coordinate 18,558 of CAIOJO010000310.1, forward strand.
CGTGACAACATCCTGGCCGGCGCGGCGTTCATTCGCGAGCTGCACGACCGCTATGGTGCGCCTGGCTTTCTCGCCGCATACAGCGCCGGGCCGTCGCGTTATGCGGACCATCTGGCGACGGGTCGACCGCTGCCGGCAGAGACGCGGCGCTACGTCGCCTTGGTCGCGCCGATGCTGGACGGCGCGCAGGTTGACGGCAGCATCATTGTCGCTGTCGTTCACCTCGCCTGGAACCGGTCGCCGCTGTTTATCGGGCGTGCCGATGACGGCCCGACCGACAAAGAATCGTCTGCCGATTTGCACAGGGACCGTCGTCCGTCAGGCCGTGCAACCGTCGACATATCGGCACTGGCTCCGCAGTCCGACGGCCTGTTCGTCCGTCGATCCGCTGCAGATCGGTTGCAATAATGCCGATCGCACCTTGTCGCTCTTTGGCGTGGTCCATCGCATATGGTGCGGGAGAACAGCGAGATCAGGGCGACACGACCAGCCGAGGGCAAGATAAAAGCGTCGGCACGGCCATCCGCCAAGTCCTTGACAGGACTTGTCTTTTGGCGTGCCGTTCGGTCGGGTCGCGTGCCGCTCCAAGGCAATTCTCCAATGATTTCAACGAAATTTCCGGCACCGTCCGGAATCTACAATCCATGGAGCAGTCCCGATGAGCGGCAGCAGCGACGACTTTCGTGTCCGGCCAGGCCGCATTCGCCACACGCGGGCCGGCAAGCCGAAGAGCTTCATCAATCAGGTGCTGCGCGCCGCAAAGAAGGCCGGTCATACTGCCCCGCGTGCCGGCCAGGGCGCCGGCCGCTCGACCTTCGGGCGCGGCCGGGCCGCCGCCAGCCGCGAACGTATGTTTTCGAGCGGCCGCCGTGCCGTGGTGAAGGCCCGCATCGTTCGCCATCAGGGCCGCAGGTTCCGCTCCGCACCGCTATCGGCGCACCTGACCTATCTCAAGCGCGAGGGCGTCACCCGCGACGGCGAGACGGCCCGCATGTTCGACGCCGGCACCGACCAGGCCGACGACGGGGCATTCGCCGAGCGGTGCCAGGACGACCGGCATCATTTCCGCTTCAGCGTCTCGCCGGAGGATGCCGGCGAGATGACCGACCTCCGGGCCTTCACCCGCGATCTGGCCAAGCAGATGGAAGCCGATCTGGGCACGCGCCTCGACTGGGTCGCCGTCGATCATTGGAACACCGACAATCCCCACGTCCACCTGCTGGTTCGCGGAGTCGACCAGAACGGTGCCGACCTGGTGATTTCCCGCGACTACATCAGCCACGGCCTTCGCGCCCGCGCCGAGGAATTGGTCTCGATCGAGTTGGGGCCGAAGCCGGACCATGAGGTGCGCTCGGCCCTGGAACGGGACGTGGGGGCCGAGCGATGGACCCATCTGGATAGGGAGATCCGTATGGCTTCCGACGACGCGGGCGCCATCGACTTGCGGCCCGACAATCCCGGCGCGGGCGATCCCGAAATGCGGCGTCTGATGATCGGACGGCTCCAGCATCTGGAGAAGATGGGTCTCGCCACGCCGATTGGTCCGGGCGAATGGATGGTCGGGCTGGAGGCCGAGCGATCCTTACGCGACCTCGGCATGCGGGGCGACATCATCAAGACCATGCACCGCGCCTTTACCGAACATGGGCGGGACCGGGGCATCGGCGACTATGTGATCGAGACCGGTGAAGCATCGTCGCCGATCATCGGCCGGCTGGTCGACAAGGGCCTGCACGACGAACTGACCGGCGAAGCCTACGCCGTGATCGACGGCACCGACGGTCGCGCCCACCATGTCCGTTTCCGCGGCGTCGAGGCCTTCGAGCAATCCCCACCCCTCGGTGGGATCGTCGAGGTTCGGCGGTTCGGCGGCGCCGATGATCGTCAGCCGACTTTGGTCCTGGCCAATCGCTCGGACATCGACCTTGCCCGCCAAGTGAAGGCGGCCGGCGCGACTTGGCTCGATCATCGGCTGGTCGAGCGTGAGCCGATGCCGCTGTCGATGGGCGGCTTCGGACGGGAGGTCCGCGATGCGATGACGGCCCGAGCCGACCATCTGGCCGACGAGGGTCTGGCGCGCCGGCAGGGTCAGCGCGTCATCCTGCAACGTGATCTGCTCGATACCCTGCGCCGACGCGAGCTGGATGCCGTCGGCGCCAAGCTCTCGACAGAGACGGGGTTGCCCTATAGCCGGGCCGGCGCCGGCGAGCAGATTGCCGGCACCTACAGCCAGCGCCTCACGCTCACCTCGGGACGATTCGCCATGATCGATAACGGGCTCGGCTTCCAGCTTGTGCCCTGGTCGCCGTCGCTGGAGAAACAACTCGGCCGGCATGTGTCGGGCGTCGCGCAGGGCGGTGGCGGGATCGAATGGGGGTTGGGACGGAAGAAGACGCTGGGTCTATAGTCGGGCATATTGCCATTTGGCGATGATAGAGTTCCGGCTCGGTGAACGAGCGATCCATCCAAGGTGACCCCTTGAGACGCAATATTTTGAAAGGGACGGCGGGAGCCATGCTGAGGACGGAATTCGGCCGTATACAAGAAATGCTCGGGTCGGTCAGTGCGCTGAGTTGGGTTGCGATCAACGTCAATGGCGACCTGCTGGATATGATCCAAGCGTCTACCGACACGGATCTAAAGAATTACGTGACGGAACTCGCGAAGGCACTCAGCGCCTGGACGCAACCGGAGGATATGGCCGCAGCCTCAAGTTTCTACGAAATCTACGCCGAGGCGATTACCCTGCACCAATTGAAAATACGCGCGGCAAATAAAGGGTTCACCATTCGGCGCACACCCGCACCTACCACATCGGGCGTGAAGACGCCGGACTTCGAGTGCGATAGCAATTTTGGCCGATTCTACGTAGAGGTGAAAACCCCGGACATTGCTGGTGGCGTCTTTGCCACTGGCGACATTATGCGTGAGGCTCTGGACAATAGAATTGAATTAGAGTCGCGCATTCGGCCCGGGGTCACCTGGAGCAAGCCACAGGTGATTTCACCATATGGCGCGGAGATCGGGCGCGGTCTGTATTCGGACATCATCGAGGTCTTTACCAAGAAGATTCTGAATAACGTGAAGAAGGATCAAGTTACCTTCGGACCGACTATCCTCTTGGTCTATGATGGTCGCCTGTCTCTCGATACTCGCCACCAAACCTGCTTAGTCCCATCGTATTTTTACGAAGCACTCAAGCCCACCCCCGAATGGCCCGGTGAGTGCGTGAGCGGCGATTGGTGGCACGTCGGATTTGGACGTGTAGGAAACCAATTCTTGACGCGATCAGAATTCGAAGGAAAAGGCAATCTGGGCGGACAGCTTAAAACTGACGGCATCCTGGTCGAACATCCTTATCTACTCGGTCTCGCGATAATGAGTGGTGGCAAGTGGTCGCAGCCCGACCCGACCATCTATACGCTTGCACAAACAACCCGCAGAAATCTTCCCGAGGGAGAAAGTTTCGAGCAAATCGACGCCGCATGTGCCGCTGATCTAATTTCGGACGCATACAACGATTCATCCAACGGAAACGGATGTCGCTACCAGCTTCGTCGGTGATGGTCATCCACGATTTTCCCAAGTTACTCGTCCTGATGCCACTCGCCTTAAACTGCGGCCAAAACCGCGAACGCAGTATTTCCACGCCACGGTACGCCATAATTCGATCACGTTCAGACGGGCATTGAAGTCCTGTCCTGGCGCGCTTTCCTTCGAGTTGGAATTCCCCAACTTGGAGGCTACCAATGTCCGCGACAAAGATCCTATGGGGCCAGATCACCGTCGTCCTCCTGATCGTGCTGGTGACGATCTGGGCGGCGACACAGTGGACCGCCTGGCGCCTCGGCTTTCAGCCCGAGCTTGGACTCCCCTGGTTCGAGCTTGGTCGCGGCTTGCCCGTCTACCTGCCGCCGGCCTTCTTCTGGTGGTGGTATGCCTACGACGCCTACGCGCCGCCGATTTTCGTCGAGGGCGCTTACATCGCGGCGTCGGGCGGCTTTCTTTCGGTCGCCGTCGCCATCGGCATGTCGGTGTGGCGTGCCCGTGAGGCGAAGAACGCGGAGACCTATGGTTCCGCCCGCTGGGCAACGGCGGCCGAGGTGAAGAGTGCCGGGTTGCTCGGCCCGGACGGTGTGGTGGTCGGCCGGTTCGACCAGGACTATCTTCGCCACGATGGACCGGAGCATGTCCTGTGCTTCGCTCCGACCCGCTCCGGAAAGGGCGTCGGCCTGGTCGTACCGTCGCTGCTGACCTGGCCGGGCTCGGCCATCGTCCATGACATCAAGGGCGAGAACTGGACGTTGACCGCCGGCTTTCGCGCCCGGCACGGCCGCGTGCTGCTGTTCGACCCGACCAACGCCGCGTCGGCCGCGTACAATCCGCTGCTCGAGGTCCGTCGCGGCGAATGGGAAGTGCGCGACGTGCAGAACGTCGCCGACGTGCTGGTCGACCCGGAGGGTTCGCTCGAACGGCGGAACCATTGGGAGAAGACCAGCCATTCCTTGCTGGTCGGCGCCATCCTGCACGTCCTTTACGCCGAGCCGGACAAGACATTGGCAGGCGTCGCGGGCTTCCTTTCGGATCCGAAACGTCCAATCGAGAAGACGTTGAAGGCGATGATGACGACGAAGCATCTCGGCGAGGCGGGACCGCACCCCGTGGTCGCGTCGACGGCGCGGGAACTGCTGAACAAGTCGGACAACGAGCGATCCGGCGTGCTGTCTACCGCCATGTCGTTCCTCGGTCTCTATCGTGACCCCGTGGTCGCCCAGGTCACCCGGCGTTGCGATTGGCGCATCGCCGATCTGGTCGCCGACAAACGGCCGGCGACGCTCTACCTCGTGGTTCCGCCATCCGACATCAGCCGCACCAAGCCGTTGATCCGCCTGGTGCTCAACCAGATCGGTCGCCGGCTGACCGAGGAGCTGCATGCGAAGAATCGGCGGCATCGCGTGCTGCTGATGCTCGACGAATTTCCGGCGCTCGGCCGGCTCGATTTCTTCGAGTCGGCGCTGGCCTTCATGGCGGGGTACGGGTTGAAGGCGTTCCTCATCGCCCAGTCGCTGAACCAGATCGAAAAAGCCTACGGTCCGAACAACTCGATCCTCGACAACTGCCATGTGCGCGTCAGCTTCGCCACCAACGACGAGCGGACGGCCAAGCGGGTATCTGACGCGCTCGGCACCGCGACCGAGATGAAGGCGATGAAGAACTATGCCGGAAGCCGGCTGGCGCCGTGGCTCGGCCACATCATGGTCTCGCGCTCGGAGACGGCACGACCCTTGCTCACCCCTGGTGAGGTGATGCAGCTCCCGGCCACCGACGAGATCGTGATGGTCGCCGGCGTCCATCCGATCCGGGCGAGGAAGGCGCGGTATTTCGAGGACCGGCGCTTCGCCGAGCGCATCCTGCCGCCGCCCAATCTTAGCACAGGCACCACTCGGTCGGCGCCCGACGGGTGGTCCGCACTTCAGGCGCCGACGCCATCCGCCACCGAGCCCGACGAGATCGACAAAGCCGAGGACGAGGCCAATGGGGGCCTACGCCGCGAACCCGAACTGCCTGACCATGTGGCGATCGTCAAGGAGACGGCCGGACCGCAGCCGAGCGAGGAGTTCGCCATGGTCGACGACGAGCCGGAAGACAACGCCCGTCAGGCACGGGCGCTTCGTCAGCAGATGCGCGGCGTCGCGCGCCAAGCCTCGCTCGACCCCGGCGATGGCATGGAGGTTTGAGATGAGTGCCCTGCGCGACCGGATGAACGTCTATTTCCCGCCGGAACTGCTCAAGGAGATCTCGGATCTCGCCGATCGCAAAGGATTGTCGCGATCGGCCATCGTCGAGGCGGCCGTGACGTCGTTCCTGTCGCCGGATGGGTCTGATCGGCGCGAGGCCGCGTTTGGCCGCCGGCTCGATCGGCTGTCGCGCCAGGTGCAACGGCTTGAACGCAATGTCGGCGTCTCGACCGAGACGCTGGCGCTGTTCATCCGCTTCTGGCTGACCATCACGCCGCCTTTGCCGAACGACGCGCAAGCGGCGGCACAGCTCATAGGCCGTGAGCGCTATGATGGATTCATCGAGGCGCTGGGGCGGCGGCTGCAGAAGGGGCAGAGTTTTCTGAAAGAAATTCCCGAGGACGTTCCCTCCGTCGGCGATGCCGGACGGGACGACCCGTCTGAAACCGGATAGACCCCGCATTTGTGTCACCACGGGCCACTTTGGATCGGCAGCACTATGGCGACGACCGGCCGCTTCGCACCATCACGGTCGCTCAGTCGAGGTGGCCCCTGTCTCAATAGCGGACGTGAATGGCGACGATTTCCCCCGGTGGTCAAGGGCACTGTGAACGTGAAATGATTGAGCGGAAAGTCTGCCCACTACGCAGACCGGTGGACAGGAAAATTCCCCGCACGTAGGATCGCTAAAGCCAACGGCACAAGGGCGAGAAGTGTAGATGCAGAAGGAGACCGAGCGCGCCCACCCCGCAGATGAGTCCAGGCAGGGTGACATTATTCGTATCGAATATGCTGACGGAAGTTCTCCCGGTCCTGGCCTGGGGGTACTTATAAACGCAGATTGCGACCTCCTGCACAGCAAGACCGATGGAGTGATTGCGTATCTGCCCATATATACGTTCCGCGAATATTTATCCGAATTCTGGGCGCACGGATATCTGCACACAGTGCAAGAGGCTTCGACATCGAAGATTATCGAGGTCACTAAAGACGATGAAAGCGGGGCGGCGAGCCTGCACGACTGGATCAGGTCGACACCTGTCGAGGAGGTCATCAGCCGACTTAGTGGCCTTGATCATGTCAAAAGAAGCCATGTCGCGGCCATTGACGAGCACGTTCGCAGGCTTGCCATCACTCTAAACTCAAGCCAGACGCCCATCAAACGCTTCTCAAGCCTATGCCGGGCAGATAAAGATCCTGAAGGCTACGCGCGCAAGCAGATTTCCGTTGCGAAAAAGAACATGGGTGAAGGTCATTTCTTCATCAGCGATCTCGTGGATCATGACGAAGTTGGTTTCGTAATCCGCATGCGCCGGATTTACACAATCCCTGAAGATCGGTGCTTCCGTTCTATAGCATCTCAGCGCTCGCATAGTGGTATCGACAAGACAACAGGGGTGAGAGTTGCGCGCCTCACGTCACTCTACCGATTTAAGGTACTGCAATTGTTCGCCCAGCAGTACTCGCGTATCGGATTACCCGACGACCTGACTGCGCTCGGCGACCTTGCAATCGATCATCTAGTTTCTCAGTTCTCGCAGGTCATTCAATGAGGGCGCTGGTACTCACCCCGAACGCACTTTTCCGTCTTTCGCAGTTCTCCATTACTTCGGATTGGTTCAACGATTTTGGACTGCCCGAGCACAATGCAGGCCTGAAACGGGTCCTAGTGGATGACGTCGTCTACATCCTGGAAGTCGACCTACAAACAGACGATGGCCCCATCGTGATCATCAGGCTTTCGGCGAGGGATGGCGTTTTCTGTGACGTAGCATCGCAGTCGACCGCGCTTGAGAGGGTGATTACGGTCGGCCGGTCGATTTATACGGATAGCGTCGTCATCCCAACCGGTTGGCGCAAGCACCAGGAAGGGGCAGTTTTCTCAGTTCAGGCACCCTCTCGTTCCAATAATTGGCGCGCTCGAATTCACTTCGACATGCGACCGAAGGGGTCGACGGATTTATTTGCTTTTTCCCGCTCGGAGGACGTGGAAGATTTCGTAAAGCTGGATCGCCATGAGGACGTGTATGACGTGGCACGCGCTGGCTTTGCCGAGGCGGTGCTCACGATGCCCGAGCCGGTCCGGGCAGAATCGCTGGCGGGGATCACGCTTAGCCAACGGTTGCCCCAGGGCTTCGTTCAAGGTGCAACACTTGACCAATGGTACAAATCGAAACTTACCAACGAGCAGAGGAGTTTTGTCGACAAGAAGCATGATGGGCCGGTCCGGCTGCGAGGGTCTGCTGGAACGGGAAAGACGATATCGCTCGTTATAAAGTTTATGCGCGATGCAAAGAATGCAGATACCAAGAACAATAGTACTAAATTTGGTTTTTTGACGCACAGCTTTGCTTCGGTTGACCTTGTAAATTCTATTTGTGAGAGCTTAGACTCGGACGGATTGTTGTTTGGGCGGCAAAGAAATGTGAAACTCGAGGTAAGAACACTCTACGACCTCGCACATAAGAACCTGAACTTTGAGCTCGATCAGCTTGCTCCCCTATCATTGGATGGGCGTGAGGGACGGCGCCTCCAGTTTGAACTAATCGAAGCCGTGCTTAGGGAGATTTGTATTTCGCCTATTGCAATGGCTCATTATTCCAAGATTTCGCCTGCATTGAAGAGCGGTTGGACGATGGTGGTAGAGGGCGCCGACAAGCGCTTGGTCACCGAGATCATGAACGAGTTTGCTAGCGTTCTGGACGCGGACGGAATTCGCGCGGGCGAAGACAAAGGCGAACGCTACGCCAAGGGCGTAAGCACAAGGCCGACGTGGCTGATGAACCTTCCCCAAGAACTAGATCGTCGTTTCATCCTTGAGGTGCACCGGCGCTATCGCAAACAGCTAGGCGATATGAACACGTTGAGCGTCGATCAGATGGTCGGCGATTTCAACTCCTTCTTGAATTCCAATCGTTGGGATCGGATTCGGAACAGGGAAGGCTATGACGCGCTGTTCGTAGACGAGCTTCATCTATTCACATCGATCGAGCGCCAGACGCTCCACAAGCTCATTAAGCGCAACGTCGAGGACGACGGCCGCCCAAAGCGCCCACCTATCTTTATGGCGTACGACCTGAAACAGAGCCCATGGGACACTTTCGCTCAGTATGGCGACAGCGACCAGAACCTGTTTGGCGCGGCTACCGGCCTTCAAGGCTCTGATTTAGTCAAGTTGGAGCGTGTCTTCAGGTACACACCTCAGGTCGCTGAGTTCCTTACTGATTTAGACTCCACCTTCCCAGCGGTAGATATTCCGGGCGAGTGGGAAGCCTACGCTGGAAAAGCGGAGTTGGGAGACGGGGACAAGCCAGAACTTACGGTTTTTCAGGACGAGGTTACTCTATTCAGCACAGTTTTTACGGAGGCGCAAAGACTCGCACGGTCAGTCGATGGCGGCGGCAGGCGAGTGGCTGTGCTTTGCGTCAGCGAAGAACAATTCGATAAATACCTTAAAGCGGCTAGTGGCCAGTTCGCTGAGCGACATCTGCCGATTACAAGCCGCGAACCATTGTCTGAACTTCGCCACGCTGGAAAGCGCTTTATCTTCAGCATGCCCGAGTACGTTGCAGGCCTGCAATTCGATACAGTATTCTTGATCCATGTCGATGCGGCTGACGCCCCCTTGGACGCTGGAGATGGAATTAGACGGCGCTTCATCTCCAATATCTATCTTGGTGCTAGCCGAGCCGAGAAAACCCTGCGCATCAGTTCTTGTCTTTCGCGAGGTGGTAAGTCCGATGTCTTGGACATGGCGTTGGAGCGTAGGAGCCTAAAGGAGGCGGCTCCACCGACCCGTAAAAAGCGTAAATAGGTACAAGACGGCGTGGCTCTTGATTGTTATAAATGTCGAGGGCTGCCGTCAGATCGCGCGGTCGCGAATGCCAGCATCGAGCGTTCCAATCACCCGAAGCCGCCCTTCCGCCATCGGCCCACAGCTGCCCGTTGCTCCCTCACGGAAACGAATTGCCCCGATGACAGCACTGAGGTGATGGTGTGGCCGGGGCCGACCACAGATGGCTCCCGGTGACACGAGTGTTGTGTCTGCCCCGAAGCCAAGTGATCGTAAGCGGGGCTTTTTTCCCACATTGAATTGAACCGTTTATTCGCCGAATTTTCCAGAACTGGAGAATTCGATGTCTGACGAGCACCATAATTTGCCAATTAACGAGCACGGCTATCGCCGGGCAGAGATTTTGACGGTTCCCGAACGTCGGCGCTCTTGGAGTGAAGAGGATAAAGCGCGGATTGTCGCCGAGAGTTTGGTTCCAAACGCGATTTCGAGCGCTGTTGCCCGGCGCCATGGTGTTCATCCCAATCAGCTTTGCGATTGGAAGCGCAAGATGCGGCAGGCTGGCATTTTGACTGAACTGGCTGTTCCGGATTTTGTTCCCGTCATGGCTTTGCCTGAGCCGAAAGCAGTGTCATCGCCCACCATTGAGATTGATGCTTCCGGAATGGTCGTGCGCGTGTCGCCGGGTTCTGACATGGCGTTTCTTGCTGATGTTCTTCGCGTCGTGAAAGTTCTTGCATGATCGTCCCACCATCTGGCGTGCGGGTGGTGATTGCCACCCGTCCGGTAGATTTCCGCAAAGGGGCTGACGGTTTGGCAGCGCTTGCGCAATCCGTGCTGAAATTGGATCCGTTTTCCGGGCTGATCATCGTCTTCCGCTCGAAGCAGGCGGATCGGGTCAAACTCCTGGTCTGGGATGGCAGCGGCTTGGTGCTGACCTGGAAGCGTCTGGAATCAGCGTCATTCAAATGGCCGCCGATCACGGATGGGATCATGCGACTGTCGGCGGCACAGCTGGCGGCCTTGTTGGAGGGGCTGGACTGGACCCGTGTCCACGTGCTGCGTCAGGGGCGTCCGAAGCTGGCGCAATAGCTTAAAAATGGCGGAAAACAGCCAGAAAGTGCAATACAAACCCTTGAGATTCTGATATAAAATCGGCATGGAAACGGCGATTGAAACTCTTCCCGATGACCCTGTTCTGCTGCGCGCCATGGTGTTGGCGATGCGGTCAGAATTGCTGCGCGTGACGCAAAAACATGATGCTGCGGAAGAGCAAATCGCCCGTCTTGAGTTGCTTGTGAGCCAACTCCAGCGCGCGCAGTTTGGCAAACGTTCGGAGAAGCTCGATCCCGATCAGTTCAATCTGGCACTGGAGGATGCTGAGCAAGCGATCGCCAAGATCCAGGCTGAAGATGAAAAAGCCAACCCCGAGACCAAGACCAAGAAGGCGCGGAGCGACAAGCGGCGTGCGGATCGGGCCTCGCTGCCTAATCATCTCCCCCGCATCGATGTGGTGATTGAGCCCGAAAGCACGGCCTGTCCTTGCTGCGGTGGGGCAATGCATGTGATCGGCGATGACTGCTCGTCCCGGCTGGATGTAATCCCGGCGCAATACCAGGTCATCGTGACCCATCGCCCCAAATATGCCTGTCGTGGCTGTGAAGGAACGATCAGCCAAGCTGCCGCCCCAGCCCGGTTGATCGAGGGTGGTTTGCCGACAGAACGGATGGTTGCGTCCGTGCTGGTCGCGAAATATGCCGATCACTTGCCTCTTTATCGGCAAGAACAGATCCTGGCCCGTCAGGGCATCAAGATCGATCGCTCAACCCTGGCCAACTGGGTCGGTTATGCCGCTGCCGAGTTGAAGCCAATATGGGCGCAGATGCGCGATGATTTGCTGCGCTCCACCAAAGTCTTCGTGGATGAAACGCCGGCGCCGGTTCTCGACCCTGGGCGAGGAACAACCAAGACGGGGTACTTCTGGGCGATTGCCCGGGATGACCGACCTTGGGACGGCGGCGATCCTCCGGCGGTTGTTTACACCTATGCGCCGGGGCGTGGAACGAACCATGCAGCCTCATTGCTGGAGGACTTCGTGGGGGTACTGCAGACCGACGGCTATAGCGCCTATAAATCCATCGCTTCCAAAAAGCCCAATCAGGTGACGCTGGCCCATTGCTGGGCGCATTGCCGCCGGAAGTTCTTCGACGTTACCAAGAACGGGCCGTCACCGATTGCGGATCAGGCGCTGGAGAAGATTGCAGCCTTTTATCAGATCGAAAAGCAGATCCGGGGCCAAAACGCCGAGGAACGGCGATCTGTCCGACAGGAGAAGACAAGGCCACTGCTCGAAGAACTCAAAAGCTGGGCCGAGGCCCGGATGGCCGAAGTCTCTGGAAAATCCAATATCGCCAAGGCAATCCGCTACGTGCTCGCCCATTGGACGGGCCTGGCTCGCTTCCTGGACGATGGCCGCATCGAGATCGACTCCAATGCTGTCGAGCGGGCCATGCGACCCATCGCCCTGAACAGGAAAAACGCCCTGTTCGCCGGGCATGATGAGGGAGCCGAAAACTGGGCGATGATCGCCTCCCTGATCGAGAGCTGCAAACTCAACGACGTCAATCCCGCCGAATATCTTGCCGACGTGATCACCAAACTGGTCAACAACTGGCCAAACAGCCGAATCAATGAAATGACCCCTTGGGGATGGGCTGCTCAGACGCAAGGCTGACAGTCAACGCAATATCCAAGGGTGATTGCGCACCGCTTACAA
>CAIOJO010000311.1 GCA_903858635.1 uncultured Telmatospirillum sp.
ACGGCAATATTGCCGGCGGGTGGCCTCCGTCCAACCCATGTTGTGATCCCGCTCAAGTCTAGACAACTCAAGCGAATCACAACGGACGGGGCCACTCAACCGCTTCCCGGCCCAAGCCGGAGTTTCGGGTCAGGCTCTAAGACAATGCAGTGAGGACAGGGAGGCGCCAATGTCAGCGCTCCTTCAGATCTGTGGAAAAATGCTGCAATTGTCACGATAGCTCGGCCAACAAGAAGCCGGGATCTTGGTTCGGGTTGAAAAATCGCGAACCTAACCTTATTGGGGCATGGGAATTCCGATGATGGGTCTTATTCGGCGCATGCCGGTGCGCGATCGGATGCGCCCCAAGATACCGCCCAATGGATCGTCGCTCAGGACCGCGCCGCGCTCATTGGTCTGGTTCCTGCCGTTCGGTGTCTTCCTGGTCAATGTCTTCGTCTGCGGCCTGGTGGGCATGGCGGTCTATCAAAGTCATAGCCAGGTGCGGCAACAGGCATCGCTCACCGTCGAAAATCTTTCGCAAGTCCTCGAGGAAAATCTTTCCGGATTTCTCGGCAAGGTCGATCTCTCGCTGCATGTCGTCGACGAGGAACTCGACCGGCAAAGCGCGGCTCAAGGGGTCGACCAGGGGCTTCTCGACTCGGTCATTCGGTTGCAGGATGCCCATCTTTCCGAGGCATTCGGCATCAGGGTCATCAATGCCGAAGGACGAATTACCAACGCGCCCGGAGTGGAATTGCCGGCTGAGCCGATCTCGATCGCCGACTTGGACCACTTCAAATACCTGAGGGACCATGCGGTCCCCGGGCTGATCATTTCTCAGCCGGTTCTTGGACGGTTGACCGAGCAATGGCTGATTGCCATGGCCCGCCGCCACAACAATGCGGATGGCTCATTCGGCGGGGTGATCCAGGTGGTGGTTCCGGTGGCGCATTTCGAGACGCTGTTCTCCAACCTGGACCTCGGACCCGGCGGCGTCGTTACCCTCTACAACGATCAGATGAACATCGTGGCGCGCTTCCCAGCGTCGACGCAGCAGGGCGGGGTGATCGGCAAGGGGATCATTTCCACCGAACTCAAGGGTTTCATCACCTCGGGCCGGCAGGCCGAGGCCGCCCAACCCTATTCGCCGGTGGATGCGACGACCCGCACGGTGTTCTACCGGAAGATCAGGCCGTACCCGCTTTACCTGGTGGTCGGGATGGCCGATCAGGAGGTGTTCGCCGGTTGGCGGCAATCCGCCGCCGTCATGGTCGGCCTGGCCGCCCTGTTCTTCTTCTTTTCGATTGGTTTGGCGCGGGCCATCCATCGCGGCTGGACCGAGCAGGCCGACCTGGTCTCCTTTAACAGCAAGGTCATTACCAATTCGCCGGTGGGAGTTCTCGTCTACCGGCGGGACGGCCATTGCATCATTTGCAATCCGGCGGCCAGCCGCATCATCGGGACTCCGGTCGAACGATTGCTGGAGATGAACTTCCGCAGCCTCGGCTCCTGGCGCAGCAGTGGACTGTTCGACTGTGCCATCAGGGCGCTGGAGACCCGGGAAGCCAGCCAAGGTGAGTTCCGACTGGTCACGACCCTCGGCCGCGAGATATTCGTCGCTGCGCAATGTGCCTGCATCGATGTCTTCAACAGGCCGCATCTGCTGCTGATCATCGCCGACATCGCCGAGCAAAGGCGGGCCGAGTCCGAATTGAGGCAGGCCGCCAGCGTCTTTACCAGCACCACCGAGGGCATCTTCATCACCGATCTCGAAGGGGTGATCCTGACCGTCAATCCGGCTTTCACCGAGATCACCGGTTTCAGCCAGGACGATGTGGTGGGCAAGCAGCCCGGGATCCTCAACTCGAGCCGTCACGGCCCCCTGCCGGCAGATCGCCGCCTGGCGCGACCAAAAGATGGGCGAAATCAGGGTGGCGGTGAATGTGTCGGCCCGCCAATTGGCCGATCCGGGGCTGCCCGGACGGCTGGCCGCGGCCCTCGAGCGTCACCGCATCGACCCCTCGCTGATCGCCATCGAACTCACCGAATCGGCGGTGATGATGAATCCCGAAGCTGCCATCTCGGTGCTGACGCAACTGCGCGATCTGGGGCTTTCCATCGCGGTCGACGATTTCGGCACCGGCTATTCCAGCCTCAGCTATCTGCGCCGCCTGCCCATCGATACCTTGAAGATCGACCGTTCCTTCATCAAGGACCTGGAAACGAACCACAGCGACGCCGAGATCATCCGAACCATCATCGCCATGGCCAATACCCTCGGCATGGGCGTGGTGGCCGAGGGCGTCGAGACCGTCGCCCAGGCCGAATTCCTCAGGGCGGCGTCTTGCACCCTTGCCCAGGGCTTCCTGTTCTCGGTCCCGCTTCCAGCCGATGAGCTGGTCGATTGGTGGGGTGCGCGTCAATTGGCTTGTGCGGCGAGTTGATCGAATTCGGATCAGAAGGCCCCCCGTGTCGCGGCCAACGATTGCCTGCAATGCGCCATTGACTTGGCCAATTCAACCCCTCGTCTATCGGCCACTACGAAATTCTGATACAATTCATGGCATTCATCGGCCTCGCATGGAGGAGGGGGAGCCGATAGTTCCACCCGCCCTCGCTCGCGACCGGTCGGCTGCTCCCTGGCAGCGAGGAGACGAACCATGTCTCACACCGTCATCACCACGCCATCCCTGCACGGGGCCGGCCATGCCTGGCCCGAATGGCGCCCGTGGGCGCCGCTCGCCGTCGCCATCGCCATCGCCCTGATCCCCGCGCCGGCGGGCCTGGCCCAACACGCCTGGTATTATTTCGCCATCTTTGCCGGTGCCGTTGCCGGCTTGATCCTCGAACCGATGCCGGGCGCGGTGGTCGGCTTCATCGCCGTGACCGTCGTTGCGGTGCTATCGCCTTGGGTGCTGTTCAGCCCGGCCGACCTTGCCAAACCGGGCTTCGATTCCGCCGCTGCGGCGATCCGCTGGGCCCTGGCCGGCTTCGCCAACAGCAGCGTGTGGCTGATCTTCGGCGCCTTCATGTTTGCCCAGGGCTATGAGGAAACCGGCCTCGGTCGGCGCATCGCGCTGGTGCTGATGCGGGCCATGGGGCGCCGGACCCTGACTCTCGGTTATGCCGTGGTGGCCACCGAAACACTGCTGGCGCCCTTCATCCCGTCCAATACGGCGCGGACCGGCGGCACCATCTACCCGGTGATTCGCAACCTGCCGCCGCTCTATGAATCGCGGCCCAACGACCCCTCGGCCCGACGCATCGGCTCCTATCTCATGTGGACGTCCTTGAGTGCCTGCTGCGTCAGCAGCTCGCTGTTCCTGACGGCCTACGCGCCCAATCTGCTGGCTCTGGAAATTCTCAAGAAGACGGCAGGCATCGACATCGGCTGGGGCCAATGGTTCCTGGCCTTCGCGCCGGTGGGCATCCTGTTGCTGCTGGTGCTGCCGGCGGTGATCTACCTCGTGTACCCGCCGGGGGTCAAGGCCGGTGAGGAAGCGCCCCGCTGGGCCACCCAGGAACTGGACAAGATGGGGGCATTCACCCGGCGCGAAGGATTGTTCGGGGCATTGGTGCTGCTGGCCCTGGCCCTCTGGATCTTCGCTGCCTCGGCGCTGAATGCCACCACCAGTGCGCTGGTGGTCATTTCGCTGATGCTGTTGTGCCGGGTGGTCACCTGGCAGGGCATCCTGGGCAACAAGCAGGCGTGGAGCACCTTGGTGTGGTTCGCCACGCTGGTGACCTTGGCGGATGGCCTCGCCCAGGTCGGCTTCGTCAAATGGCTGGCCGCCATCGTCGGCGCTCAGATGAGCGGCTTGGCCCCGATCGGTGCCGCGGTGCTGCTGGTCACGTTCTTCTACTTCAGCCACTACATGTTCGCCAGCGTGACGGCCCACACCACCGCCATGTTGCCGGTCACCATGGCCGTCGGCCTGGCCATTCCCGGCATGCCGGTGCATACTCTGGCCCTGATGCTGGTGCTGAGCCTCGGCCTGATGGGGGTGCTGACGCCTTACGGCACCGGCCCCAGCCCGATCTTCTTCGGCAGCGGCTACCTGCCGGCCAAGGACTATTGGCGCCTGGGTGCCATGTTCGGGCTGTTGTATTTCATCGTCTTTATCGCCATCGGCGTACCCTATCTGTTCTTCGTCGCCACCTGATAACGGGCGCTCCCTCCCTGTCTCGCCAAGGCCCATCCTGTCGGCGAGGCAGGGAGAAGGCATGTCGCGCCATAGATTTCGCCGTCTTTGCCTTGGATAGCGGTCCGCCGGATGCCAATCTAGGCACCGCGCCGTAAGGCCGAAGACCTGCCTAGGCTGACCGGCGCCGCCGACAGCCCGACCGCGCCGGATGGGCGCAGCGTCTATGGCTGGCTGTTGGAAAACCGGCGCGCCGACTTGTTCCTGACCTATTGCACCAATGCCCTCATCGCGGTCCGGGACCAGCCCGGCCTGTCCGTCGTCGCGATCCCTCCGGCGCTCGAGGTATCGGCCCAATACGGCGTGACGGTCCTTGCGGCGGGCGACACAGGGGCCGGTCAACGGTTCGTCGCCTTCATTCTTTCAGCAGAGGGAGAAGCCATTCTCGCCAGATACGGCTTCTCCCCTCCGTGAGGTTTCAGGGTTTGCGGAACTTGAGCATGAACTGATCGGTCTTGCCGCGGATGCTCGCATCGAAAATTCGGCTGGTGTGGGGATCGTCGGGATTGCGCAGCAGGTCGCTTTCGCCGGCGAGGACGAAGCCGGCGGCAAGCACTTCCGTCTTCACCGCGGCCGGATCGATGCGGTGGAGCGTTTCGGTCATCTGCACACCGGAACCGAGGGCTGCCTCATGATCGATGATCAGATAGGTGCCGCCCGGTTTGAGTGCGTTGTAGACCGAACGATTGAACGCCGCCATGTCCACCGGCCCCATGAAACTGTCGTGAAGGTCGTGATAGTTCAGCGAAGTCCACATGACATCCACCGGTTCGGGCGCGCGGAGCGCCGCCGCCGGCTGCACCAAGACAGTGACGTTGGCATAGGCCGGATCGGCCGCCAGGGCGTTGATCGCGTCGACCGCTTTCGGATTGGCCTTGACGCTGACCTCGGGGGTCACCGCGTAGACATGGCCCGAGGGCCCCACCGCCTTGCTTAGAAGTCGGGTGAAGTAACCGCGCCCGGGAAGCAATTCGAGGACCCGATCGCCCGGTTTGACGCCGGCGAACGCCATCGATTCGGCCGGCTTTCGATCGGCATCGCGGTTGCGATCGGCGTCCGGCCGGGCCGCATCGGCGACGGCGGCCGACAGGTCGTCGGGAACCGCTGCCGCTTGGCTGGAAACCGGCCCGAACAGCGCCAAAATCAAAGCGGCAACCAGCAGGTTGAGCGACACTCGCATCGTTTGTTCCTCCCATCTTCGGTCGGGGCCTTCCGGCGTCGCGTGTATACTGCTCTTCACAGTGACGGCTCCGCAACCTGTGGGCGGACAGGCTCGGCCAAATGCGCCGCGGGCGGAGTCGCAGTTCCACACCAAGGGGGTTTCATGAATCATCTCATCGTCGTTGCCCATCCAGCCGAACAAAGCTTCACCATGGCCCTGACGCGCGCCTACGCGGCGGAACTGGAAAGTCTCGGGCACAGTCAGCGGATATGCGATCTCTACCGCATGGGGTTCAACCCCATCCTGGCCGAGACTGAGCTGATGCCGGCCGGCCCCGACAATCCGGCGAGCGCCGATCTGCTGCAGGCGCAGGAAGACATTCGCGCCGCCGATGCGGTGACGGTCATCTATCCGATGTGGTGGCTGTCGATGCCGGCGATGATGAAAGGCTATATCGACCGGGTCTTCGCCCATGGATTCGCCTACGATTTCCAGGATGGCGCGCTGCGCGGGCTGCTTTCCGGAAAGAAATCGGTGCTGATCACCATCTCGGCGTCACCCTTGCCGTTCCTGGTGGAAAGCGGCGGCTGGGAGGCCGTGCAGGCCCTGCAAGACACCCAGATCTTCGGTTCGGTCGGTTTCGAACTCCTCGAGCATCTGCATTTCGGCGAGGTCCTCCCGCAGCTCCCGGCCGCCACCGCCGAACAGCACCTGGCCCGTGTCCGTGCCTGCGCCAGGCAGCATTTCCGCCAGGCCTGAGCCGCTCCAGCGCGACCAGCTGCGCATGGCGAAGACATTCACTGCGCCGAACACCACCATGGCAGCGGCGACGGCGACATAGGCGATCCGGATGTCGGGGGCGCCCCAACCCAGGCTGAGCAGGCCGATGGCGCCGACCACCGCAAGGCGCGACAAGGCGGCGGCGGCCGGCCACAGCATCCGGCCTGCTCCCTGCGAGGCGAAATAGAGCAGCATACCCACGCCGATGAAGCCGAATGCCGGCCCGGCGGTGCGCAGATACTGGGATCCGGCCAGCAAGACCTGGGGATCATGGCTGAACAAGCCGATCCATGGCGCCGGCCAGATGGCGCAGGCCACGCCGATCAATTCCGCAGTGGCTCCGCCGATGGCCGCACCCAACCAGGCGATGCGACGGGCGCGCCGATGGTCGGCGGCGCCGATGCAGGTGCCGACCATCGCCACCACCGGGACGCCGAGCCCGAAGGTGATGCTGATGATCAGGTATTCGAGGCGCGATCCGATCCCGTAACCGGCGATCACGATAGACCCTGCCTGGCCGATCACCGCGTTGGTCAAGGCGACGATCAGGGTCATCGAGGTGCTGATCAGGGCCGATATGGCGCCCACCTTGAGGATGTCGGTGACCAGATGCCACTGGAAGCGGATGCCCCGCAGCGTCAGCTTCACCAACTCGTGCCCCGATGCCAGTCTCGCTGCCAAGACCAGGCTGCCCGACGCGTAGTAGAGGACAACGGCCAGGGCGGCGCCCTTGACGCCCAAAGGGGGAAGGGGGCCGATGCCGAAGATCAGGACCGGCGACAGGATCGCCAGGGCTGCTGCGCCAATACAGACGACAGCGGCCGGAAAGGCGATGTTTCCGGAGCCACGCAGGATACTGGCCAGGGCGTTTAGCAGCCATAACAGGACGATGCCGGCGAAGACGA
The DNA here is from genome assembly GCA_903858635.1 of uncultured Telmatospirillum sp. GTDB lineage: Bacteria > Pseudomonadota > Alphaproteobacteria > Rhodospirillales > Magnetospirillaceae > DUZF01. The sequence goes on from CAIOJO010000311.1 coordinate 7,032, forward strand.
TATTGGAATAGGCCAGGGCGGCCTGCAACGACGCGCCCTCGCCGCCCATCGCCATGTAGATGGACCGGCCGAGAGACAGGACGAGGGCGGCGCAGACGAGCCCCAGCACCCCGCAGATGACCAAGGCGTGGTACGCCAGCATGGTCGCCACCGCAATGCGACCACCGCCGATGGCCCGCGCTATCGAAGACGAGATGCCGCCGCCCACTGCGCCCCCCGACATCATCGTCATCAGCATCACCACCGGGAACACCAGCGCCACCCCGGCCAGGGCCTCGGTTCCCAGTCGCGCCACCCAAAACATCTCGATCAGGCCGACCGAGGTCTGCACCAGGACCAGCAACAGATTGGGAATGGCCAGACGCACCAGCACCGGCAGGATCGGTCCGTGCAGCATGAGTCTGGTGCGCGGCGCCAGAGCGGTCACCTTGCCTCCCGACAAGCGAACCACCGGATTGGAAAAGCCTGCGCCATCGAGCACTCCTGACAGGGGGCGGGTGGCCGATGGTAATGGCTTGGGGATGCGGCGCCAAGTGGTGCCGGGCTAATCGGCCACGCTTGCCGCCAGGCAGAGGCGGTTGGCCACGGCCCGCAGACGTTTGTCGCGCGTCCATAAGCTGGTGTCCGGGGTCAGTCGGGCAGCTGCCAGAAGATGGGCGTCGATATAGCCGATCCCCTGCCCGAACAGGGATTGCTGGTCGATGAAGCGCAAGACTTCACCGTCGCTCGCCACGATGGCCTGCGGCAAGCCCTGGAGGGCGCCGATGACGGTGTCGCGGTGCTGCAGATTGCCCAAGGCCAGTTCGCCGATCACAAAGGGGTGGGTCAGGACGCGGCCGGCATCGAGCAAAGCTGCCAGGGTCCTGTCGTCCTGTCGCAAATGTTCGATCCAGATCGAGGTGTCGACCAGGATCACCTCGGTTCTGGCCGCCGCCGCGATGCCACCGTCAATGTCGGTTCGCTGCCCCCCAGACGGGCCAGACGCCGTGCGCTCTCCCGCTCGATCAGTGCCTTCAAGGCTTCCCGAACCAGCGCGGATTTCTCGTGCAGCCCGGTAAAGGCTTGTGCCTTGGCGATCAACTCGTCATCGAGGGCGAGGGTGGTGCGCATGGAGTTGCTCCTTCAGGAGGCATTGTTTTTATCACCGATTGATGCTCTTTCCAATGCCCAGAAAGGTTGGTGACCATCGCTTGTCCTGTGCCGACCCCTTGGCTATACTCCGACGATGCTGCGGCGCAGCATTCGGCGGCGCCGCGTTCTTTCGTCAGCAACGACAGTGGGTGTCAGCCATGAGCGTGAACGGCTATTTTTTCGAGGACCTGGTGGTCGGCCAGACGGCGACCTACGGCAAGACCGTCACCGACGCCGATGTGGTCCTGTTCGCCGGCGTGTCGGGCGACACCAACCCGGTCCATCTGAATGAGGAAGCGGCCCGCGAGACCATGTTCAAGGGGCGGATCGCCCATGGCATGCTGTCGGCAGGCTTCATCTCGACCATCTTCGGCACCAAGCTGCCTGGTCCGGGCACCATCTACCTGTCCCAGAACCTGCGGTTCAAGGCGCCGGTCAGGATCGGCGACACGGTGATCGCCAAGGTCGAAGTGATCGAGTTGATCCCCGAGAAGAAGCGGGCCAATTTCAAGACCACCTGCTCGGTCGGCAATACCGTCGTGATCGACGGCGAAGCCACCGTGATGGTGCCTTCGCGCGGCTAACCAGGTCTGTAATAGCCCTCGCCCACAAGGGGCGAGGGTTGTCTGCGGCAAGGGTTGCGAATTCCGGCGTTATCGAATACCCCTTACCGTTCCCTACGGTTCGAGGATCGTTCGCGCCCATGCGCATCTTTCGCCATTACGCCGAGTTGCCCGACGCCATCAAGGGCGGTGTGGTGGCGCTTGGCAATTTCGATGGCATCCATCTCGGGCATCAGCGGGTGATCGGCATCGCCTTGGATGCCGCCAAGGCCAGGGGCGTGGCCTGCGGCGTGATGAGTTTCGAGCCGCATCCGCGTTCGGTGTTCCAGCCGGACCTGCCGCCGTTCACCCTCACCCCGTTTCGCATCCGGGCCCGCCTGATCGAGAGTCTGGGCGTCGACTTCCTGCTGCTGCAGCATTTCGACTTGGCCTTTGCCGCGCACACCGCCGACCAATTCGTCGACCAGGTGCTGGTGGAGGGACTGGGCGTGGCTGAGGTGGTGGTGGGGTACGACTATCATTTCGGTCGCGGCCGTAAGGGCAATGTCGACACGTTGAAGGAGATGGCCGGCCGCAACGGCTTTACCGTCACCAGCATCAGCCCGGTCACCACCGTGGACGGCATGGTCTATTCGTCGAGCCACATCCGCGACGCCCTCGAGGAGGGCCGCCCGCGCGACGCCGCCAGCCTGCTCGGCCGCTATTGGGAGATCGAGGGTCGGGTCGAGCATGGCGACCGGCGTGGCCGGACCATCGGCTTTCCCACCGCCAACATCCAGCTGGACGATTATCTGCGGCCGGCCACCGGTGTCTACGCGGTGCGGGCCGGCATCGACAAGGGCGCCGCCACCGAATGGCTGCCCGGCGTCGCCAATCTTGGGCACCGGCCGACCTTCGACAAGGCGGACCCGCTGCTCGAGGTGCATTTGTTCGACTTCGCCGGCGACATTTACGGGCGCCATCTGCGTGTCGCCCTTGTCGACTATCTGCGGCCCGAGCGGAAATTCGCCGGGCCTGACGCCCTGAAGGCGCAGATCGAGCTGGACTGCCAAGCCGCCCGCCTCTCGCTGGCGGGGGCCAACGCCCCCTAACAGAGCATCGTGATGACCAGAGACTACAAGACCACCGTTTTCCTTCCCCGCACCGATTTCCCGATGAAGGGCGGGCTGCCCGATCTCGAGCCGCGCCTGCTGGCCCGCTGGGCGGACATGGACCTCTACGGCCGCTTGCGGGAGCAATCGAAGGGCCGCGAGCCCTTCGTCCTGCACGACGGCCCGCCCTATGCCAACGGGCATCTGCATATCGGCCACGCGCTGAACAAGATCCTCAAGGACGTGATCAACCGCTGCCAGCAGATGCTGGGCAAGGATGCCAACTACGTCCCCGGCTGGGACTGCCACGGCCTGCCCATCGAATGGAAGATCGAAGAGAAATACCGCGAGGCGGGCCAAGACAAGGACGCCGTCGATCCGGTCGAATTTCGTCGCGAATGCCGTGACTTCGCCCAGCATTGGATCGGCGTGCAGAAGGAAGAGTTCCAGCGGCTCGGCGTGCAGGGCGACTGGGCCCACCCCTACACCACCATGGCCTATGACGCCGAAGCCAAGATCGTCCGCGAGCTCGGCAAATTCGTCATGAACGGCGGCCTTTATAAAGGCGCCAAGCCGGTCCTGTGGTCGGTGGTGGAGAAGACCGCCCTGGCCGAGGCCGAGGTCGAGTACCACGACCATAGCTCGGTCACCATCTGGGTGCGCTTTCCCCTGGTCGAGGCCAGCCGGGCAGAACTGGCCGGCGCCTCGGTGGTGATCTGGACCACCACCCCATGGACCATGCCGGGCAATCGGGCCATCGCCTATGGCCCGGGCATGACCTATCAGGTCTACCGGGTCGACGCGGTCGGGGCCGGCAGTCTGGCGGTTCCCGGCGAGCGCCTGGTTCTCAACCAGGACCTGGCCGCCCAGGTGATGACCGACGCCAAAGTCACCGCCTACCACGCCGAGGCCACCCTGGCCGGTAGCGATCTGGCGGGCAGCATCGCCCAGCACCCGCTGAAGGCCCACCCCCAGGCCGATGGCGGTTACGCCTTCCCCGTGCCCTTGCTGCCGGGCGACTTCGTCACCGGCGATGTCGGCACCGGCTTCGTGCATATCGCGCCCGGTCACGGCGAAGACGACTGGCGTCTCGGAATGGCCCATGGCATCGCCGTTCCCGAGACGGTCCAGCCGGACGGAACCTACCACCCGAGCGTCGCGCTGTTCGCCGGCCAACCGGTTCTGGCCCAGGGCAAGGACGGCAAATACTATTCGCCGGCGGCCAAGCCGGTGATGGAGGCGATGAAGGCGGTGGGCGCGCTGCTGCATAACGGCAAGCTGCTCCACAGCTACCCGCATTCCTGGCGTTCGAAGGCGCCGCTGATCTTCCGCACCACCCCGCAGTGGTTCATCAGCATGGACACCAACGAGCTGCGGACCAAGGCCCTGGCCGCCATCGACGCCACCCGCTGGGTGCCGGCGCAAGGTCGCAACCGCATCTATGCGATGGTCGAGAGCCGGCCCGACTGGTGCGTCTCGCGCCAGCGGGCCTGGGGCGTGCCGATCACCGTCTTCGTCAACAAGACGACCGGTGCGGTGTTGCGCGACCAGGCGGTGATCGACCGCATCGCCGCAGCGGTCGAGGCCGAAGGGGCCGACGCCTGGTTCACCTCGCCGCCGGCCCGCTTCCTGGGCGATGCCTATCAGGGCGACGACTGGGAGCAGGTGTTCGACATTCTCGACGTCTGGTTCGATTCAGGCTGTACCCACAGCTTCGTCCTGGAAGACGGTCCCTGGGGCCTGCGCTGGCCGGCCTCGCTGTATCTGGAAGGCTCGGACCAGCATCGCGGCTGGTTCCATTCGTCGCTGCTGGAAAGCTGCGGCACGCGCGGTCGCGCGCCGTACGACGCGGTGCTGACGCATGGCTTCGTGCTCGACGAAGAAGGCCGCAAGATGTCGAAGTCGCTGGGCAATGTGGTGTCGCCGCAGGAGGTGGTGGCCAGTCTGGGGGCCGATATCCTGCGCCTGTGGGTGGTCGGCTCGGATTATTCCGAAGACCTGCGTATCGGTCCCGAGATCATCAAGACGCAGGTCGATATCTACCGCCGGCTGCGCAATACGCTGCGCTATCTGCTGGGGGCGCTGGACGGCTTCACCGAGGCCGAGCGGTTGCCCGAGCAGGAGATGCCGCAGCTGGAGCGCTGGGTGCTGCACCGCCTGTTCGAACTGGACCGTGCGGTCCGTCGAGCCTGCGACGATTTCCAGTTCCACAGCCTGTTCACCGAGCTGCACAATTTCTGCGCCGTCGATCTGTCGGCTTTCTATTTCGACATCCGCAAGGACGCGCTCTATTGCGACCACCCGGCCGATCTGCGGCGCCGCGCGACCCGCACCGTGATGGATCTGCTGTTCAGCTGCCTGTCGCGCTGGTTGGCGCCCTTCCTGTCCTTCACTGCCGAGGAAGCCTATCTGGCCCGCCATCCGGGCAGCGACGGCAGCGTGCATCTGGAGCCGTTCCCGGACCTGCCGGCCAGTTGGCAGGACGACGCGCTGGATCAACGCTGGAGCGTCATCCGCGAGGTGCGGCGGGTGGTCACCGGGGCGCTGGAGATCGAGCGCGGCGCCAAGCGGATCGGTTCCAGCCTGCAGGCGGCTCCGGTGGTCACTGTGACGCCCGAGCAAGCGAGCCATTTGGCCGGTCTCGATCTGGCCGAGATCGCCATCACCTCGGGTCTGGTCCTCGAATCGGCAGCGCCGCCGGCGGACGCCTTCGGCCTGGCCGATGTGCCCGGCGTCGGCGTGGTCTTCCGTCCGGCCGAGGGCGAGAAGTGCCAGCGCTGCTGGAAGGTCCTGCCGGAGGTCGAGCAGCCTGGGCAGGACGGTCTGTGCCGACGCTGCAGCGACGTCGTCGGCCGTCTCGCCGCGGCGTCATGACGACCCTGTCGGGGATGGCGAGTCGGTTGCGCCTCGGCCTCGGTCTGGCGGTCGTGGTGGCGCTGCTCGACCAGCTCAGCAAGGCCGGCATCCTCGAACAAATGCTGGGAGATGGGGCCGCGCCGGCGGCCGGACGCCGCGCCATCCTGCCGTTCCTCGATTTCGTCCTGGTGTGGAACCGGGGCGTCAGCTTCGGCATGGGCAATACCCCCGGGGCCTACAACGCCCTGGCCTTCACCCTGCTCTCGGCGGTCATTGGTGCCGCGCTGGTGGTGTGGATGACGAAGACGGGGGATCGGCCGATCCTGGTCGCCCTCGGCCTGGTGGTCGGCGGCGCCCTGGGCAACGCGGTGGACCGGCTGCGCTTCGGCGCGGTGGTCGATTTTCTCTATGTGCATATCGGCGCCTTCGACTGGTGGCCGGCCTTCAACCTGGCTGATTCCGCCATTTGCGTGGGGGCTGCACTTCTTGCGTTGGATTCCTTGTTTGGTAAGCGCGAATCGCATAAGAATAGGCCATGAGTAGAGCACACCCCCATAGGCTGAAGGTCGGAAGCGTCACGCTGGTGGCGCTTCTCGCCGCTGTGTCTTTGTCCGGCTGCGAAGGCGCGCGACGCGCCCTTGGCTACGACAAGGCCCCACCCGATGAATTCACCGTGGTCGCCCGGGCGCCGCTGGCGCAGCCGCCGGACTTCCAGTTGCGGCCGCCGGCCCCCGGAGCGACTCGTCCGCAGGAAGGCACCACCCGCGACCAGGCCAAGACGGCGCTGCTGGGCGGCAGGGCCAACGCGACGCCCCCGATGGGGCCGGCGGAGCGCAGCCATGGCGAACAGATCATGCTGGCCAAGGCCGGAGCCGACAAGATCGAGCCGGACATTCGCCGCAAGGTGAACGAAGAGACCAACTCGGTGATCGAGGCGGACAAGAGCTTCTCCGACAAGGTCCTGTTCTGGCAGGAAAAGCCGCCGCCGGGCGATGTCATCGACGCCAAGGCCGAGGCCAAGCGCCTGCAGGAGAACGCATCGCTGGGCAAGTCGCCGAGCGAAGGCGACACGCCGCAGATCGTCCGCCGCAAGAAGGGCTGGCTGGAAGGCATCTTTTAGGGTTGTCCCTCAGGCGCCGGGCGCCGGCATCCGCCGGCTTGGCTCCTTCGCTGGCGCTCCGGGGCGCTCAACGCGCCAGTCACGAAGCTGCGCTTCGTTCCGCGTCGCGTGATCCAGTGGCACCGGCCTCCGTGCCGGTGTCTGCCGCTTGCCCCTACCTCGTCGGGGCATTATATGCGGAGCGGTTTGTCTCGCGTGGCGTTCGTCCCGAATGTCCGATATCCCCGGAGGCTTGATGCAAGCGTTCCACCGGGCCGCCGCCATAGGGCTTCTCGCCCTTGGCCTGCTGTCGGCCCCGATCCTGTCGCCTGGTGCACGGGCCCAGGTCTTCAACCCCGAGACCTTCACCTTGAAGAACGGCATGCAGGTGGTGGTGATCTCCAACCACCGGGTGCCGGTGGTCAGCCACATGGTCTACTACAAGGTCGGCTCGGCCGATGAGGCCATGGGCAAGACCGGCCTCGCCCATATGCTCGAGCATATGATGTTCAAGGGCACCAAAGCGGTGCCGGCCGGGGAGTTCTCGCATCTGGTGGCGGTCAATGGCGGCCGCGAAAACGCCTTCACCACCGCCGATTACACGGCCTTCTACCAGAACGTGGCGGTCGACAAGCTGGACCTCGTGATGCGGCTCGAGGCGGATCGCATGGCCCATCTCGACCTGAAGGACGCCAATTTTCAGCCGGAGCGCCAGGTGGTGATCGAGGAACGGCGGATGCGCGTCGAGAACGAACCGAGCGCCTTGCTCGATGTCCAAATGGAGGCGGCGCTCTATCTGAACAGTCCCTATCACCATCCGGTGATCGGCTGGCGCAGCGAGATCGAGCATTACGTTCTCAAGGACCTGGTCGATTTCTATCGGCGCTGGTATGCCCCCAACAACGCCATCCTGCTGGTGGCGGGGGACGTCACCGTGGCTCAGGTCAGACCGTTGGCCGAGAAATACTATGGCGCCCTGCCGGCGCGGCCGGTGCCGCCCCGCGACCGCACCGAGGAGCCGCCTCCGGTGGCCGCCCGGACCGTCGAAATGCGCGATCCCGACGTCCATCAGCCGTCGTGGAACCGCCTTTACCTGGCGCCCAGCTATCACCAGGGCGAGGTCCAGTACGCCTATCCGCTGCAGGTGCTGTCCGAGGTTCTGGGGGGCGGCGAGACCAGCCGGCTCTATAAGGATCTGGTGTTCGACCAAAAGCTGGCGGCCTCGGTTTCGGTGGGATACGACCCGGATGCGGTCGGCCTTACCTCGTTCTCCTTCGGGGCCAGCCCCAATCCCGGCGTGGCGATGGATAAGCTGCAGGCGGCCATCGTCGCCGAGATCCAGACCATCGCCAATGGCGGGGTCAGCGTCCAGGAGGTCGAGCGCGCCAAGCAGCGTCTCGGGGCGTCGATCGCCTATGCCAAGGATTCCTTTCAAACGGGTGCCCGCGTCCTGGGCAGCGTGCTGGCCACCGGTAGCAGCGTCGAGGACGAGGAGGCTTGGCCGCGCCGCATTGCCGCGGTGACCCCCGACCAGGTCAGCGAGGCGGCCAAACAGGTGCTGCGCGACGAGCGATCGGTGACCGGCCTGCTGCTGCCGGCCACCCCGGAAGAGGCCACCACCCGTGCGGTGACCTCGCAGCCGGCGCCACAGCTTCCGCCCGGAATGTCGGGGAGGGAATTCCGATGAACCCGCGCCGCCTGCTGGCCGTTCTTGTCCTCTGCCTGCTGCCGGGAATGCCGGCCTTGGCGCTCAATGTCGAACCGGTGAAAAGCCCGGGAGGCGTCGAGGCGTGGCTGGTGCAGGACCATAGCAATCCCATCATCTCGCTCAGTTTCGCCTGGCGCGGCGGCGCCGCCCTGGACCCGGCCGGCAAGACCGGGCTGGCCTATTTGGTCGGCGGGCTGCTCGACGAGGGGGCCGGCGACCTCGACTCCCAGGCCTTTCACGGCAAGCTCGAAGATCTCGCCATCTCGCTTGGCTTCGATGCCGGCATGGATACCCTGCATGGCCAGGTCAAGACCCTGACCGCCAATCGCGACGTCGCCTTCGATCTGCTGCGGCTATCGCTGACGCAGCCCCGGTTCGACGCCGAGGCGGTGGAACGGGTGCGCAGCCAGGTGCTGGCCGAGCTGTCGCGTCAGCTGCAGGATCCCAACGCCATCGCCCAGCGCGCCTTCGCCAAGATGATGTATCCCGATCATCCTTATGGCCGTCAGGTTGACGGCGATCCCGAAACCATCAAGTCGATCACGGTGGACGACCTGAAGGCTTGGACGGCGGCGCATCTGGGGCGGGATCAACTGCATATCGCCGTGGTCGGCGACATCACGCCCGACCAGTTGCGGCCGCTGCTCGACCAGGTTTTCGGTTCGCTGCCGGCAACGGCGGCGCCGGTCACCACCCCCGAGGTTCAGGCCGACGCCAAGGGCCAGGTCGAGGTCATCCGGCGGCAGATCCCGCAAAGCGTCGTGGTGTTCGGCGAGCAGGGACTCAAGCGCGCCGATCCCGACTGGTATGCGGCTTACGTGATGAACTACGTCCTGGGCGGCGGCGGCTTCGCGTCGCGGCTGATGACCGAAATCCGGGTCAAGCGCGGCCTCGCCTATGGCGCTTACAGCTATCTGATGCCGCGTGATCACGGAGCCCTGGCGGCGGGCGGCGTCGCCACCCGTAACGACCGGGTCGCCGAAAGTCTGCAACTGGTCCGCCAGGAATGGGGCCGCATGGCCGATGGCGGCGTCACCGCCGACGAGTTGGCCAACGCCAAGACCTTCCTCAACGGTTCGTTTCCGCTGCAGATGGACGGCACCGGTTCGATCGCCGCGCTGTTGGTCACCATCCAGCTCGACAATCTCGGCATCGACTTCGTGGATCGCCGGCCGCAGTTGATCAATGCCGTCACCGCGGCCGACGTCAAGCGGGTCGCCAAGCGGCTGCTCGACCCGGCGCATCTGGCCACCGTGGTGGTCGGCGACCCGCAAGGCATGCAGGCCGGTCAATGAGCCGGGCCGGTTGGCCGGTGGTCGCCTGCATGCTATGGTGCGGCCACGCGACGGCCATGCACGCTCTGGGAAGGCCTTGAACAAACAACAAGAACGAACTCAGCTGCGGCACCGGCGGGGCTGATCACCATGGGACTGGTGAAGGCCCTGACCAAGAAGGATTCCGTGCGCAATGCCCTGTGCTGGCTGGCGGCCAACTACATCCGACTGGTCTTCGCCACCGGCCGCTGGGAGGTGGTCGGCGGCGACATCCCGGCTGCCTTGTGGGACCAGGGCCGGCCCTTCATCCTGGCCTTCTGGCATGGTCGCATCCTGATGATGCCTTACTGCTGGCGTCGCGAGCAGCCGATCAACATGTTGATCTCGCAGCACCGCGACGGCCAGATCATTGCGGCCACGGTCGGCCACTTCGGTATTCGCACCGTTGCCGGCTCGTCGTCGAAGGGCGGGCTCGCCGCCCTGCGCGCGATGAAGAAGGCGCTGAAATCCGGCGAATGTGTCGGCATCACCCCGGACGGCCCCCGCGGGCCGCGCATGCGCGCCTCGGACGGCATCGTGCAACTGGCCCGCCTTTCCGGCGTGCCGATCCTGCCCTGCAGCTTTTCGGTCAGCCGGCGCAAGGTGCTCGGAAGCTGGGACCGTTTCATCCTGGCCCTGCCCTTCGCCCGCGGCGTCTTCGTCTGGGGCCGGCCGATCACCGTGCCGTCCGACGCTTCGGCCGAGCAGATGGCCGAGCTGCGCGGCGCCGTCGAGGACGGCCTCAATGCGGTGACCCGGACCGCCGATCTCGGCCTCGGGCAGTCGCCAATCGACCCGGCCGCGCTGCCAATCGAGGCCGCCGACGGGGGCGACGGCCTGAGGGGGGCGCTCCGATGATTCTCGCCCTCTATCGCGGCCTGACCACCTTGGGGGCGCCGCTCATCACCTTCTACCTGCGGCGGCGCAAGGCGCTCGGCAAGGAGGATGGCCCGCGCTTCGGCGAGCGCTATGGCATGCCCAGCCATCCCAGGCCGAGTGGCCGGTTGATCTGGTTGCACGCCGCCAGCGTCGGTGAATCCGTCTCCATGCTGCCGGTGGTCGAACGCCTGCTGGTCGACCCCGGTACCTCGGTGTTGCTGACCACCGGCACCGTCACCTCGGCGCGGCTGATGCATGAACGGCTGCCACCCGGCGCCATTCATCAATATGTGCCGGTCGACCGGCTGCCTTGGGTGCGCCGTTTCCTCGACCACTGGCGGCCCGATCTGGCGCTGTGGGCGGAGTCCGAGTTCTGGCCCAACCTTCTCACCGAGGCGGCGGGGCGCGGCGTGCCGCTGATTCTGCTGAACGGCAGGATCTCCGACCGTTCCTTTGCCCGCTGGCGGCGACAGCCGCGGCTGATCGGCAAGCTCCTGGCCAGTTTCGTTCTTTGCCTGGGGCAGACGCCGCAGGATGCCGGGCGCCTGGCCGAACTGGGGGCGCGCCGGGTCGCGTGCCGGGGCAATCTCAAATTCGCCGCCCTGCCGTTGCCGGTCGACGACGGCGTACTGCGCCGGATGGCCGCCGGTATCGAGGGACGTCCCCGCTGGCTGGCGGCCAGTACCCATGCCGGCGAGGAAGCCATCGCCGGGCGTCTCCATCGGAGCCTGGCGCCGCGCCATCCGGGCCTGCTGACCATCATCGTGCCCCGGCATCCCAGCCGCGGCGAGGCGATCGCCGGCGAACTGGCCGAGATGGGGCTGACGGTGGCGCGGCGGGCCGCTGGTCAACCGGTCGAGGCGGCCACCGATGTCTTGCTGGCCGACACGATGGGTGAGCTCGGCCTGCTGATCCGCCTGGCGCCGCTGGTCTTCATGGGCAAGAGCCTGATCGGCCGCGGCGGTCAGAATCCGCTGGAGCCGGCCCGACTTGGCGCCTCGGTGCTGTTCGGCCCGCATATGGACAACTTCGCCGAGATCGCCGACCGCATGGCGAGCGGCGGCGCCGCCCTCCAAGTGGCCGATGAAGCCGTCCTGATCGATGCGGTGTCGTGCCGCCTGGCCGATCCCGCCCTGCTGGCCGAATGTGGGGCCAAGGCGCGGGCCTTCGCCTCGGTCGAGGACGGGGTGCTGGACGATGTCATGCGCGAATTGCGCCCCTGGCTGGAACCGATCGCGGAGGGGTCGCATGCGCCGGCAAGCTCCTGAGTTCTGGGCCGATGGCGGCCCGCTGTCGCTTCTGCTGGCACCGCTCGGCTGGGGCTGGGCCGCCGGCAGCGCGCTGCGCGGCGTCTTTGCCACCAGCCACAAGGCCGCCGTGCCGGTAATTTGTGTCGGTAACCTGGTGATCGGCGGGACCGGCAAGACGCCAGTCGCCTGCTCGATTGGACATCGGTTGCCCGGGGCGCATTTCCTCTCGCGCGGTTACGGCGGCTGGGAGAAGGGTCCTCTGCTGGTCAATCCGCAACGGCATGGTGCCCAGCGAGTCGGCGACGAGCCGCTGCTGCTGGCGGAAATCGCTCCTTGCTGGGTGGCCAAGGACCGCGCCGCCGGCGCCCGCATGGCGGTGGCCCACGGGGCGACCTGCATCGTTCTCGACGACGGATTCCAGAACCCGTCCCTGGTCAAGGACGTCTCCTTGCTGGTGGTCGACGGCCATGTCGGATTCGGCAGCGAGCGCTGTATTCCAGCCGGCCCGTTGCGCGAACCGGTCCGCCGCGGGCTGAAACGCGCCACCGCGGTGGTCATCCTGGGCGAGGACAAACACAATATCGCCGGTCGGGTGGGCAAGCTGCCTGTGTTGAAGGCGACCGTGGAACCCGAGGCCGAAGCCTCCGCCCTGGCCGGCCAGCAGGTGGTGGCGTTCGCCGGTATCGGCCGCCCGGCCAAGTTCTTCGGGACTCTCGAACGCCTCGGCGCCAAGGTGGTCGAGGCCTATTCCTTCCCCGATCACCACCCCTACCACCCGGCCGAAATCGGCGAGATGCTGGCCGTCGCCGAGAAGCGGGGGGTGGCGCTGATCACCACCACCAAGGACATCGTGCGGGTGCCGGCGCATTTGCGCGAACACATCGCGGTGCTGCAGACCACCGTGACCTGGGAAGACGAAGCAGCGCTGATGCGGGTGCTGGCGCCGGCGCGACGAGGCGTCGTGACCACATGAAACGGCGCGAACTGCCGCCTCGCCTGGAAGCTGGGGCGGTATGGCTGGTCTTTCACCTGTTCCGTCTGCTGCCCCTCGATCTGGCCTCGTCCATCGGCGGCTGGATCGGGCGGGCCATCGGCTACCGCCTGGCGGTGACGCGACGGGCCAGACGCAATCTGGCAAGGGTCATGCCCGATTTGCCGCCGGCCGAGCGCGAGGCCATCATTCGCGGCATGTGGGACAATCTGGGGCGAACCGCGGCGGAATATCCGCATCTGGCGGAATTCCGCTTCGGTCCAGGCGAGCGGGTCGAAGTGCAGGGGCTCGAGCACGTCCTGGCGGTGCGCGACGACGGCAAGCCGGGCCTGTTCTTCAGCGGGCATCTTGGCAACTGGGAGCTGATGGGGTTCTGTGGCGTCCAGTATGGGCTGCCGCTGCATCTGGTCTATCGCGCCACCAACAATCCGCATCTCGGCTGGGTCTATAGCCGCGGCCGCGTTGGCGAACTCATTCCGAAGGGCCCGCTCGGGGCGCGCCGCGCCCTGGAACTGCTGCGCTCGGGCGAGCATCTCGGCATGCTGATCGACCAGAAGATGAACGATGGGATCGCCGTGCCGTTCTTCGGCATCGACGCCATGACCGCCCCGGCCCTGGCCAGCTTCGCCCTCAAATTCGGCTGCCCGGTGGTGCCCGCCCATGTCGAGCGCCTCGGCGGGGCTCGCTTCCGCCTCATCATCGAGCCACCGCTGGCCTTCGCCGACAGTGACGACCGGCATGCGGCCATCGCCGCGGCGACGGCCCAGGTCAATCGCATCCTCGAAGGCTGGGTGCGGGCCCATCCCGACCAATGGCTGTGGCTGCATCGCCGCTGGCCGGAGTGAGGAGAATCATCGATCTTAGTGGCACCGGCCTCCGTGCCGGTGGTCGCCGCACCGCGGCGAGAGTGTTTTCCCACCGGCAGGG
>CAIOJO010000312.1 GCA_903858635.1 uncultured Telmatospirillum sp.
CAATGTGGTAGATTTCTTCATGGCGTTGCTCTCCTTTGCGGATTCGACACCCCGAGCCTACAGGCTCAAGGTGAGCAACGCCTGCCCTCCAATTTCAACATCGACCGGGACATCCCCCCTCATCGAGGACTTGGCGGATAAATTCAACACCGCGCCGGCACTCCTCGATGAGGGGGAATGCTTGAGCTATGGCGCGCTGGCGGAGCGCGCCAACCGCTATGCCCGCTGGGCACTCGACCAGGGGCTCGGTTTCGGCGATGTCGTCTGTCTGCTGGCACCGAACTGCCCGGATTATATGGCGATCTGGTTAGGCATCACGCGCATCGGGGCGGTCACCGCGCTCGTCAACTCCAACCTTTCCGGCGAGTCGCTTGCGCATGCCGTCAACCTCGTGTCGCCCCGGCATATCATCGTCGGCGCCGCCTTCGGCGACGCCTTCGCTGCTGCCCTGCCGCGGATCACCTCCGGGGTCCAATGCTGGGCGCATAACGGGGAGGTCCGGGACTTTCCGCGCATAGACCAGGAGATCCGGAAGCACAGCGGAGCGAAGATCGATCGGTCCGAATACCGCGCCCCCGATCTCAAGAGCCGAGCGCTCCTGATCTATACCTCCGGCACGACGGGTCTGCCCAAAGCCGCCAATGTCAGCCACTTCCGCGTGATGCAGTGGACTCACTGGTTCGCCGGCATAATGGGCACGCGGCCGACCGACCGCATGTACAACTGCTTGCCGATGTATCACAGCATCGGCGGCATCGTGGCGACCGGAGCAACGCTGGTCGCAGGCGGCTCCGTTGTGCTGAGGCAGCGCTTTTCGGCGAGCCGGTTCTGGGACGAAATCGAGGCGTGGCATTGCACGTTGTTCCAGTATATCGGCGAGCTCTGCCGTTTCTTGGTCGACAGCCCGCCTCATCCGCGCGAGGCTGCCCATAGCCTCAGGCTCTGCTGCGGCAACGGATTGCGGCCCGACATATGGGAGGCGTTCAAGCAGCGCTTCCGCGTTCCCCAGATCTTGGAGTTCTACGCCGCGACAGAAGGCAGCTTCTCGCTCTATAACTGCGAGGGCGAACCCGGTTCGATCGGCAGAATCCCTTCCTTTCTGCGCCATCGGTTCTTCGTGGCACTGGTTCAGTTCGACGTTGAAACGGGCATGCCCATTCGTGGCGAGGACGGTTTTTGCGTTCCCTGCGCGGCAAACCAAGTCGGCGAGGCGATCGGCAAGATCGACAATGACGGCGCTGGCTCGGGCAAGCGATTTGAAGGCTATGCCGATGCCGACGCCTCCGAGCGTAAGATCTTGCGGAACGTCTTTGCCGAAGGCGATGCCTGGTTCCGCACGGGCGATCTGATGCGCGAGGACGAGAAGGGCTACTTCTATTTCGTCGATCGCGTCGGTGATACGTTCCGCTGGAAAGGTGAAAACGTCTCCTCCCAGGAGGTGGCGGAGACGATCGCCGCTTGTCCCGGCGTGATGGAGGCGGTGGTCTATGGGGTGACCGTCCCCGGCATGGAGGGCCGCGCCGGCATGGCCGCTATCGTTACGGCTCAGGCGTTCGACTTGACGATCTTGCGGCAACACCTCGCCACACACCTGCCCGATTATGCCCGCCCGCGCTTCCTGCGGCTCTGCTCGGCGGTCGAGAAGACCGCCACCTTCAGGCCACGGAAGCAGGACCTTGCGCGCGCCGGATACGATCCGGAGGCCGCCGCCGACCCCATCCTCTTCGACGACCACGCCAGCGAAGCTTTCATCCGGGTCGATGCCGCGCTCTATGAACGTATCCGCGCCAAGGAGCTCCGTCTCTGACGAAGTGGGGCCGGCAAGAGAGCCTGCAAATTAACTAGCTTAGTGGCGCCGGCTTCCAGCCGGCGTCCGCCGCGGAGC
>CAIOJO010000313.1 GCA_903858635.1 uncultured Telmatospirillum sp.
GCTCCGCGGCGACCGCCGGCACGGAGGCCGGTGCCACTAAAGATCGGCGGGAGGATCCCTGATGGCCGAATTCTACGACTCCCTGGAAACCCGCCCGGTCGAACAGCGCGAGGCGGCGCAATTGGCCGCCTTGTCGGCCCAGGTCGCCCATGCCAAGGCCAAGTCGCCCTATTATGCCGCCTTGCTGGCCACGGTCGAACCCGGCGACGTCAATAGCCGCGCCGCTCTGGCGAAACTGCCGGTGACCCGCAAGTCCGACCTCATCGCCCTGCAGCAGGCGAATCCGCCTTTCGCCGGCCTGACCGCGACGCCGACTGGGCGGTTGTTGCGGGTGTTCGCCTCGCCGGGGCCGATCTACGACCCGGAAGGGGGCGGCAAGGACTGGTGGCGGCTGGCCCGCGCCCTGTTCGCCGCCGGCTTTCGGTCCGGCGATCTGATGCATAACGGCTTCTCCTACCACTTCACCCCCGGCGGGGTCATGTTCGAGACAGGGGCCCACGCCCTTGGCTGCCCGGTGTTCCCGGCCGGGGTCGGCAACACCGAACAGCAGGCCCGCGCGGTGGCCGATCTCAAGCCGGCCGGCTATGGCGGTACCCCGTCCTTTCTCAAGACAATCCTCGAGAAGGCCGAGGAACTGGGGCTCGATCATCGCTCCCTGACCAAGGCCTGCGTCTCGGGCGAGGCGTTGCCGCCCGCCTTGCGCGGGTCGCTGCGGGCGCAGGGAGTCGCCGTGGTGCAATGTTACGCCAGCGCCGATCTGGGCCTGATCGCCTATGAAAGCGCCGCTTGCGACGGGCTGATCGTCGACGAGGGGGTGGTGGTCGAAATCCTGCGTCCAGGCACCGGCGATCCGCTGTCCGAGGGCGAGGTCGGCGAAGTGGTGGTGACCAGCTTCAATGCCGACTATCCGCTGCTGCGGTTCGCTACCGGCGACCTGTCCGCCGTCATGCCCGGGGCCAGCCCCTGCGGCCGCACCAATATGCGGCTCAAGGGATGGCTGGGGCGGGCCGACCAGACCACCAAGGTCAAAGGCATGTTCGTTCATCCGCGTCAGGTGGTCGAAGTGGTGGCGCGCCATCCTGGTATCGGCCGCTTCCGCCTGGTGGTGGAAAAGGACGGCGAGGCCGATGTGATGACCTTGCAGGTCGAAGTGCCGGTGGCCGATGACGGGCTGGCCGCCCGGCTGCGGGAGTCGCTGCAGGCGGTATGCAAGCTGAAGGGGCAGGTGGCGTTCCATTGCCCCGGCAGCCTGCCCAACGACGGCAAGGTGATCGACGACCGGCGGGGCTGACGGCGGGGATTACCCGGCACGGATGCGGGTGACGAAACCGTCGACCTCGGTGCTCAGCAGCGCCGCCTGTTGCGACAATTGACCGGCCGAGTCCAGCACCTGCTCGGCCGCCGCGCCGGTGTCGGCGGCGGCCTGGGTGACCCCCTCGATATTGCTGGTGACCTGCTGCGTGCCTGTCGCCGCCTGCTGGATGTTGCGGGCGATCTCCTGTGTCGCCGCACCCTGTTCTTCGACCGCCGCGGCGATGGCCGAAGCGATCTCGTTGATCTTGCTGATGGTGCCGCCGATGCCCCGGATGGCCCCCACCGATTCGGCGGTGGCGCTCTGCACGGCGGCGATCTGGCCGCCGATCTCGTCGGTGGCGCGGGCCGTCTGGTTGGCCAGGTTCTTCACTTCCGAGGCGACGACGGCGAAGCCCTTGCCGGCTTCGCCGGCCCGGGCCGCCTCGATGGTGGCATTCAGGGCCAACAGATTGGTCTGGCTGGCGATGTCGTTGATCAAGGCCACCACGTCGCTGATCTTGCCGACCGCGGCGGCCAGGCCCTGCACCATTTCGTTGGTCCGCACCGCTTCGCCCACCGCCATCTGGGAAATGCGGCTCGACTCGCTGACTTGGCGGCCGATCTCGCCGATCGAGCTGGTCAGCTCCTCGGCCGCCGCCGCCACCGTCTGCACATTGGCCGAGGCCTGCTCGGCCGCGGCCGCCACCGTGGTGGCCTGACGGGCCGTCCGTTCGGCGGTGCTCGACATCGACCCGGCGGTGGCCTGCATTTCGGTGGCCGCCGAGGATACCGTCTGAACGATGCCCTTGACCGAGCCCTCGAAGGCGTCGGCCATGGCGTTCATCGCCCGCCGCTGCTCGGCCGCCGCTTTGGCCTTGGCCGCTTCCTGCTCGCCGGTCATCGCTGTGACGCGGATGGCGTTTTCCTTGAAGACCTGCACCGCGCGGCCCATGTCGCCGATCTCGTCGCGGTTTTCCAGTGCCGGCACGGCAATGCCGTGATCGCCGGCGGCCAAGCGATTCATCGTCTCGGTCATCCCCTTGACCGGCCCCACCAGGCTGCGCGCCGTCAACCAGGCCAGCAGCACCCCCAACACCAAGGCGCCGATCGACAAGGTGATGGTGATGCTGGAGGTGCGAACGATCGTCGTCTGGCTATTCTCTTGCACCTGGTCAAGGTCGCTGCGTTGCGAAACCATCAGTTGGCCGGCGAGGGTGCTGGCCTGCTCGGTCGATTTGGTGATCTCGCTCTCGGTGAGACGGTCGCTTTCCTTGACGATCGTAGCCAGGCTGTCGAATGCCTTGGCGTAGAGTCCGCCCAGCTTGACCAGCTGCTCGGCTTTCCCCCTGATTTTCGGATCGGTGGCATGGGACAACAGGGCGTCACCGGTGACCCAGGCGAGGTTGGTGGAGTACCGGTGCGCCTCATTGGCCGATTGCTCGTCGCCGGTCATCAGGTAGCGGACGCTGTAAACCCGGGTCGACATCACGTCATCGAGCGCCGCTCCGGCCCGCACCGCTTCCTCCAGGTCGCCGGCCTCCTTGCTTATGTCCATGATGTCGACCACCAGGTCATGGGCTTGAACGCCGAGGCTGGAGAGGGTGTCGTTGAACAGGGTGGTGCGTTGCTGGCGCAGCGTCTTGGCTTTGGCGAAAGAGACCAGGACCTGTTCGGCCAGCCCCTGGATCTGGGTGAGTTTTTCTTTGCTCTCGGGCGTTGGCGCCGCATCGATCGCGGCCGGCAGCAGCGCATGCAGGTCGGCCGCGATCTCGTCGATCCGCTGCGCCGCCTTGGGGTCGCCATTGGTATTGAAGACGAAGGCGTTGCGCCGTAGCCCGACCAGTTGGCGGTCGATCTGCGACACGCCGAGCGCATTGTCGGTCAGCTTGGCGGATTCGGCGAAGGCCCCCGCCAAGGATTTCAAGCCTAATCCGCTGATGACGGCGATCAGGGCGAGCAGGGCCAGCACCAGGAGGAAACCGCCGTAGATGCGAACGCCAATCCGCAGATTGGAAAGAATCCCGCTGAAAGCCGACATGAGAATCACCGAATGAATACAGTCACGTAGTCTGCTAACTTACCGCACTAATGAAGTCAATGGTATGCTTTAATAAGCAATGGCCACCGCAACTGTAAATTGCAAGTCGTCATCGCGTAATAATCCGCACCATAATATCACTGCTGTCCGGTTAAAACGCGAATAGATTCAATTGGTTAGTTATTTGCGAAGTATCGGGTTTGTATTCGTTGATGGTAAGCGCTTGTTTCATATCGATTTTCTCGAAGAGGGTGACAGAAAAAATCTGTAGCA
>CAIOJO010000314.1 GCA_903858635.1 uncultured Telmatospirillum sp.
CCGCATCATGCCCGGCCAGGCGTCGGCCAGGCCCAGATTCCCCTCGGTGGCGCCCTGCAGCTCATGGCCGTCGGCGTCGACGATCTCGCAGCCGATCCCGGGAAGGGGGAAGGTGGCCGAGCCGGGCTTGGTGTCGACCGCGCCGGGGACCGGGGTGATCAGGTGGCCGCCGGTTTCGGTCTGCCACCAGGTGTCGACGATCGGGCAGCGGCCGTCGCCGACAATGTTGTGGTACCACAGCCAGGCTTCCGGATTGATCGGCTCGCCGACCGAACCCAACAGGCGCAGGCTCTTGCGGCTGGTCTTCTTGACCGGGCCCTCGCCTTCGCGCATCAGGGCGCGGATGGCGGTGGGCGCGGTATAGAAGATGTTGACCCGATGCTTGTCGACCACCTGCCAGAAACGCGAGCTGTCGGGATAGTTGGGCACCCCTTCGAACATCAGGGTGATGGCGCCGTTGGCCAGCGGCCCGTAGATGATGTAGCTGTGCCCGGTGACCCAGCCGACATCGGCGGTGCACCAGTAGACCTCGCCCTCGTGGTAGTCGAAGACGTATTGATGGGTCATCGCGGCGTAGACCAGGTAGCCGCCCGAGGTGTGCAGCACTCCCTTCGGCTTGCCGGTCGACCCCGAGGTGTAGAGGATGAACAGCGGATCCTCGGCATCCATTGCCGCCGGCTTGTGCTCGGGCGAGGCCTGCTCCACCAGGTCGTGGTACCAATGATCGCGGCCGTGCACCATATGGACATTGCCGCCGGTATGCTTGACCACGACAACGTTCTTGACGCTCCAACTGGTCTCCAGCGCCTGATCGGCATTGACCTTCAACGGCACCTTGCGGCCGCCGCGCAGACCCTCGTCGGCGGTGATCAGCAGGGTCGAATCACAGTCCTGGATGCGGCCGGCCAGGCTGTCCGGCGAGAAGCCGCCGAACACCACCGAGTGGATGGCGCCGATCCGGGCGCAGGCCAGCATGGCCACCGCCGCCTCGGGAATCATCGGCAGGTAGATGGTGATCCGATCACCCTTCTTGGCGCCGAGGCCTTCCAGGGCATTGGCCAGGCGACACACTCGCTCGTGCAACTGGCGGTAGGTGATGCGCTCCGAGCGGTCGGGCGAATCGCCTTCCCAGATGATGGCGGTCTGGTCGCCGCGCTTGGCCAGATGCCGGTCCAGGCAGTTGGCGGCGACGTTCAGCCGCCCGTCTTCGAACCATTTGATATGGACATTGCCGGTGAACGAGACGTCCTTGACCTTGGTATATGGCTTGATCCAGTCGATTCGCTTGCCGTGTTCGCCCCAGAAGGCTTCGGGATCCTTGATCGAGGCCGCGTACCATTTCTGGTAGGTCTCGGCGTCGATCAGCGCAGACCGAGCGATGTCGGCCGGAACGGGAAAAAGATGTTGGTCGGTCATGGAACCTGGTGCCTCCCAGTTCGAACAGATCCAGGGCAGCGGCGAAACACCGCGTCCCTCGCGTCGGGTTTCTTGTCCTTGTGGCGCGGTGGCCGCGGAAATTATGGGCAATCGCCAGGCAGGAGACAAGCCCGGCTGGGTCGGGATCGGCCGCTAGGTCCAGGAAATCCGGGGGCTTACCAAAGTCGTACCCAGATCTACGGCACGGTGACGAAGATCGCCCCATCATCTAGTGACAGGGGCACCGGCGACAGGGATTTGCCGGCGCAAGGGCCGCCGATACAGCGGCCGGTTTCCGGTTCGAACAGGGCCCCATGCATCCCGCATTGGATGTAGCAGCCGGTCAAGTCGAGGAAGCGACCGCTCTGTCCATCCAGCGGCGCCCCGATATGCGGGCAGTTGTTGAGATAGCCGAACACCCGGTCGCCCCGCCGGATCACCATCAGCGACTGGCGCAGGCCCAGCCACCGGATCACGAAGGCGGCGCTACCGGGATCGGCAAGGTCGTCGAGGCGGCAGAGCCGCTCGCTCAATCCTCGGCCCCGGCGAGCTGGCAGATCAGGGTCCATGCCGCATCGTCGATGGGCATCACCGACAGCCGCGACTGACGCACCAGGGCCAGATGGTGCAGCCGCGGCTCGGCCTTGATCTGGTCGAGGCTGACCGGGCGCGGCAACGGCGCCACCGTCTTGACGTCGACCATGCCGAAACGGCCGGCGGGATCGCTGGGATCGGGATAATAGGGACGCACCACCTCGACCACCCCGACGATCCGCTTCTCGCCGACCGAATGGTAGAAGAAGGCGCGGTCGCCCGGCCGCATGGCCTTCAGATTGTTGGTCGCCTGGAAATTGCGCACCCCGTCCCAGGCGGTGCTGCCGCTCTTCACCTGGTCGTCCCAGGACCAATGCCCGGGTTCCGATTTCACCAGCCAATGGGCCATCGATGGTCCCTCCGAACGAGTCACTTCACCGGCGCGACCTGCCGGAACGGGCGGATGACGACGGCCTCGAACAGCCCGGCCTTGGTATAGGGGTCGGCGGCGAAATGCGCCTCGACCGCGGCCCGGTCGGGCAGGTCGATGATGAACACGCTGCCGGTCATGTCCTGGCTGTCCTCGGTCAGGGTCGGGCCGGCGATGACGATCTTGTCGAGATTGGCCTTCAGATATTCGACATGGGCCGGCCGATTGGCCTGGCGGACCTCATGATGGCTGGGTTTGTCGACGCAGTGGACGAAGAACAGCATCTGCCTGATCTCCTAGCGGGAAGGGGCGGAGGCGAGGCCGGGAAAGCCCAGCTCGCCGGTGAATGGGCGAGCCAGCAGCCCGCCGATGCTCTGCTCGATGCCGATGCCCCGATGCAACAGTCCATCGACCGCCGCGGCGATCGGCATCTCGACGCCCAGGCGGGCCGCCAGGCCGACCACCGAGGCGGCACTGGCCACCCCTTCCGCCACCGAACGCCGGCCGGCGAGGATCTCGGCCAGGCTCTGTCCCTGGCCGAGGGCATAGCCCAAGGAATAGTTGCGCGACTGCGACGACGAGGCGGTGAGGATGAGATCGCCCAGCCCCGACAGGCCCATGCAGGTGGACGGCCGCGCCCCCTTGGCCACCGCCAGGCGCATCAGCTCGGCCAGGCCGCGGGTGATCAGGGCGGCCCGGGCGTTGTCGCCCAGGCCCCGGCCCTCGACCACCCCGCAGGCGATGGCCAGCACGTTCTTCACCGCGCCGCCCATCTCGGTGCCGATCACGTCGTCGGTGAGGTAAGGGCGAAAGCTGGGCGTGCCGACCGCCTCGACCAGCCGTTGGCCGAGCGCCGTATCGGCGCAGGCCAGGGTCACTGCGGTGGGCAGACCCTTGGCCACTTCGATGGCGAAGGTCGGCCCCGACAGCACCGCCACCGGTGCCATCGGCAGTTCTTCGGCCAGAACCTCGCTCATCACCGCGCAGCTGGTGGTCTCGATGCCCTTGGCGCAGATCAGGGCCGGCGTCCCCGGCCGCCACAGGGGCTTCAGGCTGCGGCAGGCGCCGCGCAGGAACTGGGCCGGGACCACCAGCAGCACCGCATCGGCGTCGGCCGCGGCAGCCAGATCGGCCGTCGCCTCCACCTGGTCCAGCCGGACCTCGGGCAGGAACAGCGGATTGCGGCCGTCCGCCCGGATGCCGGCCACCACCTCGGGCTCGCGGGCCCACAGGGTAACCCGGCAGCCGGCCCGCCGAACGGTGGCGGCCAGGGCGGTGCCCCAGGCCCCGGCACCAATGATGCCGATCTTGTTCATGGTCTTCATCAAACCCTTATGGCGCCGCCAAGCCAGTTGAGCAAGGCCCTGTCAGTCATAGCGTTCATCGCGCCGGCGACGCGGTCAAGGAGCAACACGGACAGGGCAATCGGGTGAACGAGAGCGTGACAGGGCGAAGGAACCGTGAATCAATCGATGGCCTCCGATTCGGCATTGGGGGTCACGATGGAGATGGATGCAGCGGTCAGCGACGGTCTTGTTTTTCTAGAGTATTTCCGCG
>CAIOJO010000315.1 GCA_903858635.1 uncultured Telmatospirillum sp.
GCTCGGGCGAGCAGGAGTTCTGATCAGGCCGGGGATGAACCGAATCACTGGAAATGAGCGAATCTGACCCGCCGGAATACCCACATGGATTACTATGCTACTGCGCGCCAACGAAGCGCGTGTTCTCACAGCCGGCAACAGACGCCGACGATGCCGTCTCTTTCAAATTTTAGAGCCTATAACGCCTTGAAAATGGCCGATCTCTGTCGCCGGACTTTATCGACATGAAGAGCGAGCGAGACAATTGGCGCCGAAGGCACGTCGCCACCAGCCTAAAGGCAACAGCCGCGTGACCACCGCGTGACTAGCAGGCGACCATGGGCAACCGAAGGCAACAGCGAGGTCAACCAACAGGGCAACATTATGGCAACCAATGGCAACATCCAATCCAACCTCACGACAATCATACAACAAGCTGCCTATCCGGGACTACCTCGCGGCCACCGTGATGTTCGTCAACGGCGCGAAAGGCAAGGCCGCGCTTGCGCGCTCGCGACCGCCGAAGCGAACTCCTGAATCATTCCTTTTAGATGGGCGTGACCCAGGAAGAGCAGCGCCGCGGACACGACCTGATTCTTTCTGACCTTGGCCGCCTTGGCGCCAAGGGCCAGGGCGTCGGCAAGAGGCTCTGGCAATTCCACGACCACGCGCCTGGTCTGCCATATCCCGCCTTCACGCCATGAAATGCGCCGGCAGCCCGCTCATGCGAATCGACAGCGGTCGATGGCTGCGGCGGCGATGATGGCGGTAGGCACTCCGCCGTGCCCGAGGCGGCAAGAACCATGCGTCGAATGAAATCGGCCCTCGGCATGCCCGCCCGCTTGGCGGCGGTATCGATTTCCGCCAGCTCGTCTGGCGTCGTCCGGACCTTGAGCACAGCCGAGCTCACCGTAGCCGCCCTCCTGGGGCGGGGTGGTGGTCGGCCGGCCCTGGGGGCCATGGCCTCGCCTTTGTGGTCCGTTCGCATGCGCCAAATATACCATGAAAGTCCGTATTTGGCTATTCTTGCTATGGTGGGTCGGCGGTTTTGACATGGAACGAGAAATCGCCGGAAAAGTCTTTTGATAGAAATGGTTAGCATTGTTTTGCGAGGTCGCTGAGAAATGGCTGAATTTGGAATTCGGCGTAACAAATCGATGGTTAGGGGCCGAAGGGCTGTAACAGGCCCTTTTTTCGACGTAACAAGCCCTCTGTATGGCGTAACAGGCCTTCGGGAGGGCGTAACAGCGCTCCGATAGGGCGTAACAGCCATTTTGCTGCCCGAAGCTATCTCGCTATCTCGTCGACATTGCCGCCGGAGAACTGATCGGCGCATCGCCGTCGTTCGCGGTGACGCGCGTCGCTGTACACGGGTGGTGTACTGGCGTGCGCGACTTGATTTATGTCGTCGACGCGTGTCAGCACAGATCGACGCCCAACTTCAGTCGGCGCCGACGCACACGAGGCGGCGAGACCGCGCGCCGACTGGATTGACTCGGGCATTGTTCATCCCGACATCACCAAACCAAGCGCCGTGGTGTTCATTACCAAAACCATCGAAACCCTCATCGCCGCAGGACACAACATCCCGGTCCTTGCTCGGAACAAGTACGACCTGCGGAAGGCCATCAGCGCCCTGGTTAACGACCTTCGGGCCGAGCGTGAGGTCGGGCAGTACAATGCGCTCTTCGCAGCCAACGCCGGAGACTTCGCCGTTAGCGCCAACCTGTCCATCATTTTCGATGAGCAGACCTACGCCCCCAACCAGCCCTTCGAGGGGAGGCCCTTCAAGGAGTCTACTGCTGATGGTCAGCATCTCTCCTGAAGACGCCGCCGCTAATCGCGGCGCCGATCAACTGTCCCACCACCTCGGCCGCACGATCCTCAGGCACGTCGGGGCAACACCCTTGATAGACGGCTAAAGCCGCCTCGAACGCTTGCAAGTCGCTGTATCCGGCCCGGCGCCTTTCAAGGTACGCGAGGGCGACGACGCGCAGGATGTCACGGTCGACGTCGGCGGAGGTGATGGAGCGGGTGGTCACGAAACGGCGCTCGTCAGCCGTGAGACAGCCGGCGTCGGAGTGCCGTTCCACAGATACTCGAGGTGATCACCCTGCAAGGCAGCCGGCAGCAGCTTGGGACGGAAGACGACGAGGCATTCCCCGCCGGCCCGACGCACGCTGTCATAGGTGATGCCATTCGAGCCTCCGGACCGGAGCTTGCTCCCGAACGCCTGAGACGCCGCGTAGCTGTTCGGATCGTAGAGGGCCGGGCGGGTCAGCACCTGCCCCCGGATGTCATGAAAGAGGGCGTCAACGGTGGACGTAAGTTGCCGCATCTGGATACGGGCGTGGAGCATCCCGGCCTTCAGAAGTCGCTGGCTGTGGTGATGGACGGTCTCGGCAATGGCCGTGTCGAGATCGAGGGCGCAATACCACGCCCCGACCTCCGCGTCGGTGAACCGACCCCCATCGTCGCTGGGATAGCAGAAGGCCGCCATGATGATGCTGGCGCCCTGGACCCCGACCACCCACTCAGACCGTGGTATCGTTTCGAGCCTGCCCATCTCGGCGCTGAGCCGATCCGATGTCCAGCCCTCCAGCTCGAACAGCGCGGCCACATCCTCGGGGCTG
This sequence comes from uncultured Telmatospirillum sp., assembly GCA_903858635.1. Lineage (GTDB taxonomy): Bacteria > Pseudomonadota > Alphaproteobacteria > Rhodospirillales > Magnetospirillaceae > DUZF01. The sequence goes on from CAIOJO010000315.1 coordinate 2,613, forward strand.
GCCACGGTGTCGAATATGCCGACGGTCGGATACCGGGATGCGATCAGGCGGTGGGTGGTGGCGGTGACCCGCGTCGTCGGGGTCGTGGTCAATTCCAGACGCCCCGCCACGCATCGAGGTAACGGCGCACACGGTAGAGATCATCAATGCTGCCGATCTGCATCCGGTCCAAGGGGGTCTTGCCGCCGAACACCCGTTCGTCATTGGTCTGGCGCAACCATGTCAGCCCCGTTTCATCGTCGGCGAACAGGAGGATCAGGGCCTTGTGGATACCCAGCACGAGGGAGATGCGTTCGAGCTGGTCATAGGACAGCGACCCATGCTTTCCCGATTTCCAGCTGTGGAAGGTGGACTCCGGCACGGAGCCCAGGAGTATCCGCTGGCCCTTGGCCGTCACGCCCCAACGCTCGGTGATCGTGAAGAACGCGCGGAGGCCGGGTCCGGACAGACGACGGCGAACGGCCGGGTCGAGCCGGTCGCTGGAACTCGTCACCCTCGGCGTGGTCGGGGTATGGCTCGCGGTCTGCATGGTGATCGCCCCCTCCGAAGCTCCAAATCTGGAGTCATGATGCACCAAGCTCAATCGCGGCAAAGTCCAGACCGCCCTCGAAGGGCACATTGATGGCTCTGTTGGGGCTACCCCTACTTCGCCCTAACGCCAGGGCCGACCTCAAAAGGCAAATCCAGCTGCTCGATAGCTGGCGCCAGCATCCACCGCCGAGCGAACATCGGGTCATTCTTGAGCCGCGTGGAGAGGCCCTTGGCCGAGGCCGTGCTGGCGCACGCCGACTTTCTAACGATATCACCGCAGGTTACCGTGACGATGCTCCCAGCGCAGGTGATTGCGAGGGGCGGTGAGGGCGGCGGCGGAACTGGTCGGCGTGGCATCGGGATCACTGAGGGTGGGCGGCCGGATCGGCCTTTCAAGTTACTCACTGGGTTGCCGACACGTTCAGCTGTGCTACAGAAACTGACGAATCGTGTCGGGAAGCCAAACTGTCCAGGCGAGACGTGACGCCGAGCTTCGTCGGGCTCGAGTTGTTGGGGGTACTGAAAGATCGCAAGATCGTGCGGCCCGGCTATACCACGCTGCAGTCTGTGATCAGCACCGCCTTGACGGTTGAGCGCAAACGCCTGGACCTCCTGGTCGAGACCGCTCTTGATGCACAAACAGTCAAGGCGCTGCGCGATCTGCTGGTGCGGGAGGGGACGCTGGCTGAGTTGGCCGCATTGGCCGAACTCAAGAAGGATGCCCGCAACTTCGGCCACAAGATGATGACCGCCGAGCGGCTGAAGCGCGCCACGTTGGCGCCGCTCTACCAAGCCGCCAAATCCCTGCTGCCGACGCTCGGCATCTCGCAGCAGAACATCACCCGCTATGCCGACCTTGCCCTGGCCTACACAATCTACGACCTGCGACGGATGAGGCCAGTGCAGGCCCATCTTTACCTGCTGTGCTACGCGTCGCAGCGTTTCCGCCAGCTCAGCGACAACCTCGTCGAAGCCTTCGCCCACCATTTGTTGAGAATCGAAGACGAGACCAAGGCCAACTCGCTGGAAGCCGTCGTCCGGGCCCATGCCAAGCGGCAGCAGGAGGCACCAAAGGTGGGCCGCGTCCTGCTGCTCTACGTCGACGAGGCCGTCGACGATGCCACGCCGTTCGGCATAGTCCGGAAGCGGGCCTTCGCCATCCTGCCACGGGAGGCGCTGCTCAGTGCCGGCCAACGGTTGTGCGATGAACCTGTCAGCCAGATGGAGCTGCGTTGGAACGAGATCGATCGGGTCGCGCCGCGGATCAAGAAGAACCTTCGCCCGCTCGTCATGGCCCTGGACATCTCGGCCGTCTCGCCGGCCAATCCCTGGCATGCGGCGCTGTCCTGGATGCGCGCGGTCTTCGCCCGTGTGCAACCGCTGGCACAGCGGCCGATCACCGAGGTACCGGCCGGCACGATTCCCAAACAGCTGCGCCGTCATCTCTACGAACTCAATGAAGCCGGGACCCCGATCCGTCTGCGCGGCGACCGCTACGAGTTCTGGATCTACCGGCAGCTCGCCAAGCGTCTGGCGACAGGCGAGCTTGCGGTCGACGACAGTCTGCGTCACCGCCGCTTCGGCGACGAACTCGTGCCGCCGGAGAAGACCGCCGCAATCCTGCAGACCCTCACGATTCCGTGGGTGAGCAACCCTGCCGAGGCCAGAATCGACGAGCTTTACACCGCATTGGACCAGCAGTGGAAAGGCTTCGATCAGGATCTCCGCGACGGACGGCTCACTCATATCGACTTCAACCCGGAGCGCAAAAGTCTCACTTGGCGCAGGCCCAAGGCCGAACAGGTGGACGAAATCCAGAACGGCTTCTACGATAACCTGACGGTCCAGCCCATCGTCGATGTCTTCCGCTTCGTCAACCAGACTTGCGGCTTCCTGTCGGCCCTGACGCCACTCCAGCCCCGCTACGCCAAGAAGGTGGCCGACGAGGCAGAGCTGATGGCCGTGATCATGGCCCGCGCCATGGGCTTCGGCAACTTCGGCATGGCCCAGGCCTGCGATATCCCTTACCACCAGCTCGAAACGACTGACCGTCAGCACATCCGGCCCGCCACACTGCACGACAGCTGCGACCGGATCAGCAACTTCATCGCCGCACTGCCCATCTTCCCACTCTACGCCATAGACCCGGAGGTCCTCTACGGCGCCGTTGACGGCCAGAAGTTCGCGGCTGCCAAGCCGACCATCAAGGCCCGGTATTCGAGCAAGTACTTCGGCACCGGGAGAGGCGTCGTCGCCTATAGCCTGCTCGCCAACCATGTGCCGCTGGAAACCATGCTGATCGGCGCCAACGAACATGAGAGCCAATACCTCTTTGATATCTGCTACCGCAACAGCACGCAGATCATGCCGACTGTTATTACCGGTGACATGCACAGCGTCAACAAGGCCAACTTTGCCATCCTTGACTGGTTCGGCATGCAGGCCGCTCCGCGCTTCACCAGCCTCCAGGCGCAAATCCCGCATCTCTTCTGTGCCGATGACATCAGCCGCTACGCATCGTTCCTTCTGCCACCGGCTGGACAGATCGACCGTCGCCTGATAGCAGCCGAACCCGATACTTTCAACCGCATCGTCGCCACCCTGGCGCTCAAGGAAACCAGTCAGGCCGCGCTGGTCCACAAGCTCTGTTCGCTATCGTCCCAGAACCGCAGCCGCAAGGCCGTCTTCGAATACGACAAATTGGTCCGCAGCATCTATACGCTCCAATACATCCGCAGCCCGAAGCTGCAGCGTGACGTCCACCGCTCGCAGAACCGGATCGAGGCCTATCATCAGCTGCGCTCAACCATCGCCCAGATCGCCGGGCGGAAGCAGCTCATCGGCAACAGCGAACTCGACATTTTTCTCACCAACCAGTGCGGCCGGCTGCTCGCCCTGGTCATCATCGCCTACAATTCCATTCTGCTCTCATCTGTTCTGGACCGGCATCGCGCGGCCGGCGACGAGGCCGCGATCGCCCGGCTACAGAAAATCTCGCCCGTCGCTTGGCAGAGTATCCTCTTCCTCGGCCGGTATCTGTTCCGTGGGCCTCGTCAGCCTATTGACGTAAACTCACTAATCACCATCCCGAATTTACGATAAGCCATTGTAACTAAATGCTTCTAAAAATTCCGCGTGTTTGGGCTTAGACCCCCAATCCGCGGCGTCCGCCGCCTCCCGCGCCTTGTCGTAGGCCTCGGACTTGTCTTTGGCCTGGACGACGACCGAGGCGCTTTCGGTGGCCTCGCGGGTCATCAGAAC
>CAIOJO010000316.1 GCA_903858635.1 uncultured Telmatospirillum sp.
CGACGGAATGCCACTGCCCGTCGCCCCGTAACCGGCAATCGCAATTGTCGCTGACCAAGATCCCTGGCATCGTCACACTGCCGGCTGCGAGAAAACTGCGCCCGCACGCTCACGCCGCGATCGGGAGGGGTGAGCAATTACCATTTTCGAGACCGATGCCAAGTTCGCCCTGTTCATGGCGGGGCAGGCCAAGGCAGCGGCAACAGCCGATGCCCGTACTGAGATGGCGGCTGATTAGACACCCTCGCTCTGCTATTGTCGCAGTCATGCAGAAGCCGACCGACCAAGCCCCATCGCAGGCACCAACCCGCGGGATATGCGCGCTTCGCGCCGCCTTGCTGGCGTTCGCCTGCCTTCTGCCGCCGGCGGTGTGCGCGCAGGAGTCGTCCGGGTTCGACAATGAAGCGACCATGGGTCTGCGCTATCAAAGCTCCAATTCGGCTTTGTTCGGACGTTATACCGGCTCTGCCTTCAAAGGCGTCAGCGGTTTCGGCAGCTTCAGGCTGGACCACAGCGACGCCTGGGACTCGGGCAAGACCGGCTACTTCAAGGCCGAAGGCACCGATATCGACATCGACCAGCATCAATTCGCACCCGATGCCTCGGCCTCGGTCAATGTCGGTGAACAGGGCAAATGGGGGGCCAAACTCGATTACGAGGGGATCCCCTATAACGGCGGTCGTTGACGGGTCCGCGCGAAGCCGGGCATTGAAAAAAAGTTCTTAGTGGGACCGGCGTCCCTGCCGGTCTTTCGCCGCGGAGCGGCGGAAATGCCTGGCTTCCGGCTGCGCCGGAACGCCGGCAGGGACGCCGGCGCCACTAAACAACAATTTTTTCACAGTCAGCTGCCGGAAAGGTCCCTCTCGCGGCGGAAATGGAAGAACGCCAAGCCCAGCGATGCGGCTTGCAGTGCGGCGCAGAAATAGAACGGCGCACCGATCCGCCAATCGCCTTGCGGCAAATGCGAAACCGTGGCCAACAACGGCGCGCCGAAGACGGGGGCAACCACGGCCATCAGGCTGTTGAGTGAATTCACCGCCCCCAGAGCCTGCCCCTGGCTGCGGGAATCGGCGGCGCCCGAAATGATGCTCTGGATCGACGCGGTCACCGTATAGCCGAGCACATTGAGAAAGATCACCGCGTACATCATCCATCCCTGGCCGGCGGCACCCCATGCCGCATAGGCCAGCGAGGACGACACCAGCCCGGCAACCGCGAGTCGCCGCGGACTGAAATGCCGGAGCAGCCGTCCCAGCAGGAACCCCTGCACGATCACCGACATGACGCCGACCGCCGCCAACGACCAGCCGTTTTCCCGCGGTCCCCAGCCGAACTTGAAGCTCGTGTACAACACCCAGCTGGTGTACAGCACGAATTGCGCCAGGCCGCTCAAGGCGACCACCGCCACCAAGCGGCCGACCCCTTGCAGCCGGGTCAGGGCGCTGAGCGACAGCAGCGGGTTTGCCATTCGCCAATGGAATTGGCGCCGTCGCTCGACCGGAAGCGACTCGGGCAGAACGAAATAGCCGTACAGCAGGTTTACCATTGCCAGCGTTCCGGCCGCAAAAAACGGCAGACGCAAATTGATCGCGCCCAGCAATCCGCCCATCACCGGTCCGATGATGAAACCCACCCCGAACATGGCGCCCAACATGCCAAAACGCCTGGCTCGCTGTTCGGGAGCGGTAATGTCGGCGACGTAAGCGTTGGCGACCGCCGCGTTCGCCTGCACCGCGCCGCCCACCAGCCGCACCGCGATCAGCATCCACAAGGCATTGGCCAGAGCGGTGGCGAAGAAATTGAGGCCGAGGCCGCAAAATCCCAGCAACAGCACCGGGCGCCGGCCGTAAGCATCGGACAAGCCGCCGAGAATCGGCGAACCAAAGAAATTCGCGACACCGAAGGCGAATACCACGACGCCATACCAGAACGCCTGGTCGGCCGGCGAGCCGGTGAAGCTGCCAACCAGCCCCGGCAATACGGGGATGATCAGACCGATCGACATCATGTCGATCAGCACGGTCAGCATCACGAAAGGCATGGCGGCCGTACGGTCGCGGCGCGGTGTGAACGGTCTGAAGGCAATCACGCTCGACTCTCGGCTTGTTTCTCGCACGCCGTCATCGGCATCCGAGCGGACAGCTTATGGCACGGAGGGGCAGTGCGGCCCTAAAATATCCCCAGGTCGAGACCGGCCGCCATGACCTGCCCCAGATCGAAGCAGCGCCGAACGAATTCCTCGCTGTATGGGCCGTGGCAGATCACCGGTTCCTGGACGGCCCGCCATCGGAGTCCGGTGACAATGCCCTCGACGGCGCGGCGGCTCCCCATGCCGACGGATTGCCCCGCCCGTATGTACAGCGCATAGGGCAAACCCTGGGTTCGCTCCAGGCAGGGATAATAGATCCGGTCGAAGAAATCCTTCAGGGCGCCGCACATATATCCGAGATTTTCCGGGGTGCCGAGAATGATCGCCTGGGCCGCCAGAACATCCTCGGCAGCGGCCTCCAAGGGCGGCTTGACCACCAGTTGGATCGTATCGGAACCATAATCGGCCACGCCCCGCGCCACCGCATCGCACATCACGCGCGTATTTGCCGATGGCGCGTGGGCGACCAGCAGCAGCCGCTTGAGGCCCGCGCTTTCCTGTTCTGCCATATCCGATGCACCCGATGCCCCGGCGGGGGCTGCCCGAACCAAGTCTGAACAAGTCCGAGCCAGACGGCAACAAATGGTCGGGACTCATATCGGCACCAGCGGTCCCGGGCTCTTCAAGTAACGATTGCGTAGCGCATCGGCCGCCCAATAGGTCAGGGCCCCGACCGTGCCGGTGGGGCCGGAGCCGGTGTTCTGCGGAAAGGCCGAAGCGCCCATGACGAACAGATTGGCCACATCCCAGCTCTGTAGATAGCGGTTGACCGCGCTGGTCTTGGGATCGGCACCCATGGTCGCGCCGCCCACATTGTGGGTGGTCTGGTAGGGAACGATCGAATAGGGCGTCGGCGCCAACTCGACCGACAGCTGTCGCGCCCCCATGGCCTTGCCGATCTGCTGGCAGACCTCGGTCAGGGCGTGCGACATCCGGATGTCATTGTCCTGATGGTCATAGGTCATGCGCAACAGCGGGCGGCCGTAGAAGTCGCGATAGGTCGGATCGAGATCCAGGCAGTTGCCGCGATAGGCCATGGTGCTGCCATGCGCCGTAACCTGGCAGCTCCGGTTGTAGTAGCGGGTCACCGCCTTCTTCCATTGGGCACCCCAGCGCGGCGTTCCGTCGGGAACCGGGTGGTATTGAATCGGACGACCGCCTGTGCTGCCGCAGAAGATGGTGCCGCCGCCGATGAACCCCCGCTTGGCATGGTCGAAATTGTCGCCATTGAAGTCGTCGATGCACATGGCGAGCGCCCCCGCCCCCATAAACGGGTTGAAAACCTGGTTGTCGAAAAACAACCCGGCCCGGCTGACGATCCGATAAGCGTAGTTCCGCCCCACCACGCCTTGGCCACTATCCGGATCGTAGGGCTTGCCGATACCCGACAGCAAGAGCAGGTGAACATTGTTCAGGGCGAATGCGCACAGCACCACCAGGTCGGCCGGCTGCTCGACCTCTTGGCCGCGGGCGTCGAGATAGGTGACCCCGGTCGCCCGCGTCTTGTTGCCGTCGAGGTTGACCCTGAGCACCATCGAATTGGTGCGCAGCTCGAAATTTGGATTCCTGCGGATTGCCGGCAGCAGGGTGGCTTGCGGGCTGGCCTTGGCGCGCACCTCGCAACCAAAGCCTTCGCAGAAGCCGCAATAGAGGCAGGCTCCCATCGCTGCGCCTTCGGGATTGGTGTAAGGCCGCGACAGGTTCGCCGCCGGCTGCGGGAACGGATGGAAGCCGAGGCGGCGCGCCGCGTCTTCGAATAGCACCATGGCCCAGGACGATTTGAGGGGAGGCGTCGGATAGCCGCGCCGCCGCGGGCCCTCGAACGGATTACCCCCCGGGACCTGCCGGCCGGCGATATTTCCCGCCTGTCCTGAGGTCCCGCAAAGATACTCGAAGCGATCATAGAACGGCTCGAGCTCGTCATAGGTCACCCCCCAATCCTGAATGCTCATATCCGGAGGAATGAAACCGGCCCCGTAGCGATTGCTGATGTGGCTGCGCAATTCGAAATCGCTGGGCAGGAAGCGCCAATGGCGGCCGTTCCAATGGACCCCCGCCCCGCCGACGCCGGATCCCGGCAGGAACGAGCCCAACTGGCGCATCGGCAAGACGGTCTGGTCGCGCCTGTTGCGAAAGGTGATGGTCTGGCGGGACACATCCTGCATTAGCCGGTGGTGAACCGCATAGCGCAACTCGTCATGCATCACCCCCGGCTGGAAATCGGGGTCGGTATCGCGGTCGCCACCGCGCTCCAGGGCCACCAGCTTGAGGCCGCTGTCGCCCAGTTCGCGCGCCATCAGCGCGCCGGTCCAGCCGAATCCGACGATCACCACATCGACCGGTTTCAGCCTGCTGGGCATCGCCGTTCCTCAGTTCTGCAGATCGACCAGGCGCAACGGCAGCTCGTCATAAGGCTTGTTGCGATAAAGGACGATCGCATCGGCGTAATTGCCGCGGGCGCCGGGAAAACCGATCATCTTCCACCCGCCCAGGTCGCCATTGCCGCCATAGGCCGGGTCGCCGAAATAGCCTTCGACCGTATTGGCCAGCAAGAGGTCCAGGAACGCTTTGCCGGGGGCGCTCGGCAAGTGCAGTTCGCCCTTGTCCAGGGATTGCAGCATGGCCTCCTGTTGCTCGCCCGACAGTTCGGCGAAGGTCTTCCCGCCATTGGCCTGGCGGCTGGCCTGGTGGATTTCGGCGATGGCCAGGCGATAGAGATCGGCCGGGGTCAGGGGCAGCTGATAACCTTGGCTGGGCAGGGCTCCATCCGGCCACGGACCGCCCAGATACATCCGGTGCCCGGCACCGAAGCTGCCGGCCAGCTGGCGGTCGATGTAGCACAGAACACCGGCCTCGCCGGCGCCCGGTCCGCCGTCGTCGGCCGGGATGAAACGCTCGATGGCGGCGCCGACGAAGGCGGCTTCCACCGCGGTGAAGAATACCAGGGCCCGCCCCGAAGGCTTATCGGTCGGTCGGTAGGTCGTCGCCGCATCCGGCAGGCCGGCGGTCTGCTGCTCCATCTGATCCGGCCCCGCCTGCGGCGCCGGCGGTGCCGGGACCGGCTCGGCATTGGTGTCGGGCGCCGACTCGGCCCCGGCCGCCGAGGACAGGGCCACCGCCGCACCGGCCCCACCCAGGACCTGCAAAAACCGACGCCGATCGAATACCGGCATATGCAGGCGCATGGCCTCCTCGGGCAGTGATGGCGGAACCTGGCGTCTCACCGAACAATGCGGTGCTGCCGAAGTTGCCGCCGCCGAGCGGATATGCCCGCAATATGCGTGGCGATCCCCAAAACGTTGTCCCCCGAGGGATAGACCACGCCGCAATCCGGGATGAGGACGATCTGGCATGGGCCGCCGGAAGAGGCCGCAGCTGGGCGGCAAGCCGCCGAACAGGCCGCCGGTCCAATCACCACCCTGAGGCTAGGGGCAGCCCTAGTCTTTGTCGCAACAAGGCCGGGCACCCTTCACAAACAGCCAATCGCTACCTATCTTGGGAACATCGTTTAGATCGATTTAAATCCCCCAAAGAGGTGACCATGGCCATTGAACTCCCTCCCCTTCCCTATGACGCCAAGGCGTTGGAGCCCCACATTTCGGCCAACACGCTGTCGTTTCACCACGGCAAGCACCATGCCGCCTATGTGAACAACTACAATAATCTGACCAAGGACACGCCCTACGCCTCGAAGTCTCTCGAGGAGGTGGTCAAGGAGGTCGCGGGCGACGCCGCGAAGGTCGGCATCTTCAACAACGGTGCCCAGGTGTGGAACCACAGCTTCTTCTGGAACTGCCTGAAGCACGATGGCGGCGGCAAGCCGAGCGGCGCGCTGGCGGCCAAGATCGATGCCGACATCGGCGGTTTCGATAAGTTCGTCGAGGAATTCAAGACCGCCGCCACGACGCAATTCGGCAGCGGATGGGCCTGGCTGGTGCTCGATGGCGGCAAGCTCAAGGTGACCAAGACGGCCAATGCCGATACGCCGCTGGCGCATGGGCAGACGGCGCTGTTCACCGTCGATGTGTGGGAACACGCCTATTACCTCGACTACCAGAACCGCCGCCCGGACTTCGTCGCCGCGGTGCTGCAACACCTGGCCAACTGGGAGTTCGCCGCCCAGAACCTGGCCAAGGCAAAGTAATAAGTAACAGTATAGAGTAGTGGGGCCGGCGTCCCCGCCGGCCACCGCCGCCCAGCGGCGGGATTTGTACCCGCCGGCCGGAGGCCGGCGCCACTGCGATGTGGTGATGCCTTATCCGACGGCGATCAGCGCGGCGGCCACCCGGCGGTCTTCGGCCAGCAGCACGTTGTAGGTCCGGCAGGCGGCACCGGTGTCCATCACTTCGAGCGCGGTTCCCTTGTCACGGAAATAGCGGCGCAGTTCCGGTGCCACGGCGACTATTTTCGGACCGATGCCGATCAGCAGGATTTCCACCGCATCCTCGGCCTGGCTGACGGCGGCCAGGCTCTCCAGCGACAGCTCGGGCGCGGCAACAACCGGCCAGGCGAGGACTTCCGAGGGGAACAGCAGGATCGAGCCCTCGTGGCGGGTTCCGCTGATACGGAAGCCGCCATCGCCGTAGCTCTGGATGATCTGGCGGCCCTTGAGAAGGAGGGGGGTAATGTCCATGGGCATTCATATGGCGACGGCCGAGGACGCCCGCCAGTTTTCCGTTCTGGTTATGGTTTGGCGTCGGCCGCCTGAGCCGGGGTGTCGGTCTTGATGAAATTGGCGCGTGTGGCACCAAGCCACAGAACGATCGGACTGGACACCAACACCGACGAATAGATGCCGAACACGATGCCGATGGTCAGGGCCAGCGCGAAGTAGTGCAGGGTCTCGCCGCCGAACAGTAGCATCGACAATACCACCATTTCAGTACAACCATGCGTAATTATGGTTCGAGACATGGTCGCGGTGATGGCGTTGTTGATTATTTCGGCGACGCTCGCCTTCTTGTACTTGCGGAAATTCTCGCGAATTCGGTCGAAGACGACCACCGACTCGTTGACCGAATAGCCCAGCACCGACAGCACGGCGGCCAGGACGGTCAGCGAGAATTCCCATTGGAAGAAGGCGAAGAAGCCGAGGATGATCACCACGTCGTGCAGATTGGCGATGATCGCCGCCACGGCAAAACGCCATTCGAAGCGGAACGCCAGATAGGCCATGATGCCGGCGCAGACCAGGGCCAGGGCGATCGAGCCATCGGTGACCAGCTCCTTGCCGACCTGCGGGCCGATGAACTCGACCCGCCGCAACTCCACCTGCGGCTGCTCGGTCCGCAACGCCGACAGGACCTTTTCCGAGAGTTGGGCCGACGACACGCCTTCGCGCAATGGCATGCGGATGATCAGATCGGCCGAGGTCCCAAAGTTCTGCACGCTGCTGTCGAGCAGGCCGGCCTTGGCCAAGCTGTCCTGCACGCGGCCGGGTTCGACGGCCTGCTGGTAGTGGACCTCGATCACCGTACCGCCGGTGAATTCGACGCCGAAATTGAGGCCCCGGGTGACCAGGAAGAAGATGGCGAACAGGAAGGTGATGAGCGACACCACGGTCGTCGACCGGGCGTAGGTCATGAACGGGATGTCGCGCTTGAAGCGGAAGAATTCCATTGGCTTCGTTCCCTTGACGCCGTTCAGATGGCTAAATGCTCGAGCCGCCGGCGCCGCCCGTAGGTCAGGTTGACCAGAGCGCGCGACACCAGGATGGCGCTGAACATCGACGTCAGAATACCCAGGCAAAGCACCACGGCGAAGCCGCGAACCGGACCGGTGCCGTAGGCGAACAAGGCGACGCCGGCGATGAAATTGGTGACGTTGGAGTCGAGAATGGTGCCGAAGGCCCGTTCATAACCGGCATGAATCGCCGCATGCGGGGTCTGCCCGGCCCGCAGCTCCTCGCGGATACGCTCGTTGATCAGCACGTTGGCGTCGATGGCCATGCCGACGGTCAGCGCGATGGCGGCGATGCCAGGCAGGGTCAGGGTGGCCTGCATGAGCGACAGCAGGGCCACCAGAAACAGCACGTTGGCAGCCAGGGCCAGGGTCGAGAACAGGCCCACCGTCCGGTAATAGATCGACATGAAGACGGCGATGGCGACGAAGCCCCACAACACCGAATGGACACCCTTGGCGATGTTCTCGGCGCCCAGGCTTGGTCCGATGGTCCGTTCCTCGATGATCTCCATGGGCGCCGCCAGGGCGCCGGCGCGCAGCAGCAGGGCCACGTCGTTGGCGTCCTTGACCGACATGCGGCCGGTGATCTGCACCTGGCCGCCGTCGATCTGCTGGCGGATGACCGGGGCCGTCACCACTTCCCCCTTGCCCTTCTCGATCAGCAGGATGGCCATCCGCTTGCCGACGCTGTCCCTTGTCACCTGCGAGAAGATGCGGGCGCCCCGCGTGTCCAGATTGATGTGGACGGCGGGCTCGTTGGTACGGCCGTCGAAGCCGGCCGAGGCATTCGAGATGTTCTCGCCGGTCAGGATGATCTGCTTCTTGATCAGCAGCGGTTCGCCGTCGCGGCCGCTCTGATAGAAATCATCGCCGGGCGGCACCAGTCCGCGCGCCGCCGCCTGCAGCGATTGCGCGTCGGCATGATCCTCGTCGACCATGCGGATTTCCAGGCTCGCGGTACGGCCCAGGATGTCCTTGGCCTTGGCCGTATCCTGCACGCCCGGCAACTGCACGACGACACGGTCGACGCCCTGTTGCTGGATGATCGGTTCGGCCACGCCCAGCTCGTTGACACGGTTGCGCAGCGTCAGGATGTTCTGCTGCAGCGCCGATTGCTGGAACGCCTTCAGCGCCTGCAGGGTCGGCGCGCAGGACAGCCGGGTATCGTCGAGCTGGGTGACGGTCATGTCCCGCAGGCTCTTGCGCAGCTCTTCGGCGCCCTGGGCGCGGGTATCGGCGTCGCGGAACTTCACCACCAGGCTTTGGCCTTCGCGGCTGACCCCGGCCAGCGGCACCTTGGCCTCGCGCAAGGCGTTGCGCACGTCGTTGGTCTGGCGGTCGAGCTGCTTGTTGAGCGCCGCCTTCATGTCGACCTGCATGAGGAAATGCACGCCGCCGCGCAGGTCGAGCCCGAGATACATCGGCAAGGCGCCGACGCTGGCCAGCCATTCCGGCGACGCCGAGAGCAGGTTCAGGGCCACCGTATAGTTGTCGCCCAGCGCCCGCTGCAGCGCGTCCTTGGCCTTCAGCTGGGTGTCGGCATCGGGCAACCGCACCTTGACGCCGGTCGGGTCGGAAACGATCCCCTGAAAGGGAATGCTCTGGCCCTTCAGGCTGTCTTCCACCTTCTGCATCAGGGCCTGGTCGATCTGCACCACCGAATTGGCGGGCGAGACCTGCACTGCCGGCACTTCACCGAAGAAGTTCGGTACCGAATAGAGCAAGCCCAGCAACAGGGCGACGAGAATGGTGATGTATTTCCAGCGCGGATACCGGTTCATGCAGGCGCGATCCTGGTGTCACTTTTTGCCGAACAATCGTCCCAACAGCGAGCCGCCGCTGTTGGGCTCGATCTTGGTCGCCGTCGCCGGCTCGGCATCGCCGTCCTTGGCCGGCTCGTCCTTGGCACCGGCCACCGGCTCGGTCTTCGCCAGCACCTCGGAGATGGCGCTGCGCATCATGCGCACCCGCACACCTTCGGCGATTTCGACGGAAACCTCGGCGTCGTTCATCACCTTGTTGATCTGGCCGATGATGCCGCCCTGGGTGAGCACGCGGTCACCCCGCCGCAACTGGGAAACCAACTCGCGATGCGCCTTCATCTTCTTCTGCTGCGGCCGCAGCAACAAGAAGTAGAAGACCACAAAGATGAGGATCAGCGGCAGGAACTGCTGCAGATTGTCGAAGCCGCCCGCTGCCGGGGCGGCCGCCTGCGCATATGCCTCCGAAATGAACATCGTGATCTCCTGGATTGGATCGCCGGTGAAGGAGCGGACTATACCGGGGTTGCCGTCAGTTGCAAACGCTAACAGACGGTGCCGACACCGACGCCGAAACGCTCCTAAAGCACGCGCCGCCGATCCAGGATGGCGAACAGGCCGCGGTACAGCGCCATCGATGCGGCCATCCCCCAGACCATGCCGACCACCATCACGGCAACCATCGCCGAGGCCCCCCAGCCCAGTTCGAGACGAAGGCCGATGCTCGGCCCCAGCCAACCGCCCAGCAGCATGCCGCTCAGCATGGTGCTGTTGCACACCAGGTTGAATCCGGCGCGGCCGCACACCGCCTTGCGGCAGCGCGTCGCCAAGGAGCCGCGGGCCCGCCATTCCACCACCGCGATGGTGGCCATCCCGCCCAGCAGCATGGCGACATTGGTCGCCCGCAGAACCTCGCCGTGGCGCAGCACGCTGGCGGCGAAGGATCGGGGCGCCGTGAAGCACAGATTGGCCAGCACGTCGGGGCCGACCCATTGGCGGTCGATCGTCAGCCCCACGGCCATCCCGGCGGTGCACAGCAACAGCATGAGGAACGGCGCCGACAGCCAGCGACCGCGGGTCAGCCGGATGGCCCCCAGCCCCAGCAGCACGGCGCCGGCGCCGGACAGCCCCCACGGCAGCGAAGGCGCCCCGATCAGCGCCCCCAAACCGGCCGGCGCCCCCGCCAGAGCGGTGCAGGCCGCCAGGCGCCCTACCTCGATCGGCGAAAACGACGGAATGGGCCGCGGGGCGAGCAGCGTGTTCATGGCCGCCCTCAGGTGGTCCGCCGGCCATGCAACAGGCCGAGGACGAAATCGCGGGCGATTGCCCACAGCACCGCCAGCAGGTTCAGTTTGGCCGCGGCCTGCGGCGCGGCGGCGGGCCCTGCCGCCGGCCGCGCCGCCGACAGCGCCGCGGCCCGCTGCAGCAGATTGGCGTAAAATTGGCCGATCACCTGCTCGGAGACGCTGTTCATCAGGCGCCCGCCGAACGAGGCAGCCTTGCCATTGACGGTGATCTCCGATCTGCCGGCAATCCGGCAGGACCGGGGCCCGGTCTCGGTCAGCACCGCCGTCAGCGTCAGCGTCGCCACCGACGAGGCGGCGTCGGCGCCCTTGCCCAGCGCCCGGATCTGGTGCGAGGCGGGATCCAGCACCACCTCGACCTCGCCCCTGAAGTTCATGCTGGCCGGACCGAGCTTGACGGCGACGGCGCCCTTGTAATGCGTCGCATCGAGCTTTTCGGTGATCTTGGCGCCCGGCAGGCAAGTGGCGACGCCCTCGATATCCTCAAGCAGGCGCCACGCCTCCGGCACCGCCAGCGGCAGGTCCAGGCTGCGTTCGATGTCGAGTTTCATGGGACTCCTCCGATTTCGACCCTCGCCCCTCGCGGGAGAGGGTGGCCGCGCAGCGGCCGGGTGAGGGGAGCGCGCGTCGGCGCGCCATACGACTCGCTTGCTCCCGCACTGATTTTCCGCGCTTCCTGCGCGTAAGTCCCCTCACCCACCTCCGCTTCGCTCCGGCACCCTCTCCCGCAAGGGGCGAGGGTTGGTCGCGGCGTCTCCATCACAACCTGGCCAGATAGGGTTCGAGGGCGGCCAGGCTGCGCAGGTTGTGGGCGGCGGCGAACAGGTCGATATGCGGCAGCGCCGCCTGCATGCCGCGCGCCTCGGGGGCGTAGCCCTGCCAGCCGATCAGCGGATTCAGCCACACGATGCGGCGGCAGCGCCGGTGCAGCCGCTGCATTTCGCTGCCCAGCTTGGCCGGCTCGCCGGTGTCGTAGCCGTCCGAGAAGATCAACACGGCGGTGCGTGAATTGATGACACGGGCGGCGTGCCAACGATTGAAGTCGGCCAGGCAGTCGCCGATCCGGGTGCCGCCGCCGATGCCTTGGGCCAGCAGCGACAGACGGTCGACGGCGCGGGTCACGTCGCGATCGCGCAGCGATTCCGAGACATGGGCCAGCCGGGTATGGAAGACGAAGGCCTCGGCGCTGGCGAAATGCTCGATGACGCCATGGATGAAGCGCAGGAAGAAGGCGGTATAGAGGCTCATCGAACCGGAAGCGTCGAGCAGGATGACCAAGCGCAGCGGCTTCGGCTTGCGGTCCCGCCAGACCAGACGGATCGGGGTGCCGCCTTGGGCGATGCTGCGATGAATGGTCCGGCGCAGATCGAGACGATGGCCGGTCGGCCGCGCCCGCTCGCGCCGCACCAGCCGGGCCCGCATGCGGGCCGCCAGCCGTTCGGCCAAGGCATGGGCGGCGGCAACCTCGGCCGGATCGGTGATGTGGCGCAGATCGGTCGCCGCCAGCGCCTCGGCCGCGCTGGCGCCGCCGCGGCGGCCGCGCGGATCGGCGGCCAATTCGGCCGCGCCGTCGGTCTGACGCTGCACATGGTCGGGGCTGCCCGGTTCATCCGCCGGCGTCCCCGGCGCCGCCCATCGCCGCAGCGGTTTTTTCTGTTCCGCTGGCGCCCCGGACAGGGGTTGCAGGCGGCGCATGCCGCGGCCCAGCCAATAGGCGTTGAAGATCTCGTCGAAACGCTGCCAGTCGGTGCGGTTGGCCGAAAACAGGGCGCGCCAGGCCGCTCGCAGGCCCCCAGGCCGGTCGGCCGCCGGCGAGGCCAGGATGGCCAGGGCATCCCGCGTTTCGGCCAGGCCGACGGTAAAGCCGCTGTCGCGCAGACTGGCGGTGAAGCCGGCCAGGCGAGCCGCGGCGGCGAAAGCGATGCCGGGGAGTGGAGCGCTGGTCATCGTCCCGGCTCCCCTCAGGCGACCTTGCCGAGCAACCGCTCGACCACTTCACGCGACAGGCGCGACCGATCCTCATGGGTCTTCAACAGGCAGATCAAGGTGTCGTAGACCAGCTCGGGCTCCTTCTGCAGGTCGTGGATATCGAGCCCGGCCAAGGTGGCCGCCCAATCCAGGCTCTCGGCCACCCCGGGCCGCTTGCGCAGGTCCTCGCGGCGAATCGCCGCGACCATGGCGGCCACCTGCACGGCCAGGGCGGCGGCGACGCCGGGCAGCCGGGCCAGGATGATCCGCGCCTCGCGGTCGATGTCCGGGAAGTCCACATAGTGGTAAAGGCAGCGGCGGCGCAGCGCGTCGGAGATCTCGCGGGTGCCGTTCGAGGTCAGCACCACCCTGGGAATGGTGATGGCCGACACCGTGCCCAGTTCCGGTATGGTGACCTGGAAATCCGACAGCAGTTCGAGCAGGAACGCCTCGAACTCCTCATCGGCGCGGTCGATCTCATCGACCAGCAGGACCGGCGGACGGGGCCGCCGGATGGCCGCCAGCAGCGGCCGTTCCAGCAGGTATTTCTCCGAGAAGATATGCTCCTCGATGCTGTCGGCATTCTCGCCGGCGGTTTCCCGCGCCTTGATGGCCAGCAGCTGGCGCTGGTAGTTCCATTCGTAGAGGGCGGCGTTCTGGTCCAGCCCCTCGTAGCATTGCAGCCGGATCAGTTCGGCCCCGTGCACCCCGGCCAGGGCCTTCGCCACTTCGGTCTTGCCGACCCCGGCCTCGCCTTCCAGCAGCAGCGGCCGCTTGAGGAAATCCATCAGCCACAACGCCGTCGCCAGTTCGGAGTCGGCGATATAGCCGGCGGTCGCCAGACGGTCGGCGATCTGGCCACGGTTGCAGCTGAAGCCCTCCCCCTTGATGGGGGAGGGTTTGGGTGGGGGTGGTCTGTCCACGGGCTTCGCTATTCGCGCCAAATAGCCCGAACCGGCTGCA
>CAIOJO010000317.1 GCA_903858635.1 uncultured Telmatospirillum sp.
AACCCTGCGAGCCGCCCTGCTGGCCCATCAGGCCAAGCATTCCATCAACCCCGATCTTGAACAGCACGCCAAGGCCGCGTAGCCTGTTCAGACCGTGACGCCTGCCGAGCGAATTTCAACACGGCTCGGGACAATCCCGGCTTGTGTGCGTCAAAAATCGCAACCATCAGGGTGCTCCCGGTTAGTCTTGGCCGACCACCAGGATACCCAGTCCGGCGGCCGCCGCACCCTCATAGGTTCTGAAAAACAATTAACTCACACGCTCCCCCGCCCGGCCGGTCCGGATCTCGCAATGACGCACGAGACTCCGGGATGGACGGTCACTCCCACTCGCGGCCGATGCCGGTGCTGGCCGGGAAGATCAGCGACTTGATGACCACCGGCACCGCTCCCGAGGTCTCGAAGATGGTGCCGATGTCGATATAGTCGAACGCCTTGAGTTCGATGCCGTCGATCGACACCACCGGGGCCGACAGCCCCAGTTCCTCGCGGAAATGCATGCCGATCAGGCCGCCGATATCGCTGTCGCCGACCAGCACCAAGGGGCGCTGCTCGTCCAACTGGCCGGCCAGGGCGGCGGCGATGCCGCGGCAGAAGGCGTCGAGCCGCTGGAAGGTGGCCGAGCCGCGCCAGCCATAGGCGACCGCCACCGGACCCTCGGCCTGATCGAGGTCGAAGCGCTTCAGGGCGCCGGCCAGCGCCGCGGCCACCGCCGCCGGGTCGATGGCCTCGGATTCGAATTCGAGCGCCGGGGCGACCACCGGAACGTTGCGCAGCGGCAAGGTCGCCAACGGCGCGACATAGATGGTGCCGCCGCTGACCTGGATGGTGTATTGCGAGGCGCCGATGACGGTGGCGCGGATTCCTTCGCTCGGCCGTTCCAGGCTGGGTCCCCAGGCCTCGATGCGCTGCCGCATGGCGGCGGCGAGCAGGGGGCCGAGATCGCCGTAATTGCCGGTTTCCCGGTCATAGATATATTCCGCAACGCCACCCGAGAAGCTGATGCGGTCGATCGGGCCCGGATGCGCCAAGGCATCGAGGCGCAACAGGCTCGATGCTCCCAGTTTGGGGGTTCCGCCCCGCATCGCCTCGAACAGCCGATCGGCCAGCCGCTCGGCCAGGGACTGGGCGACCCCGGCAGTCACCTGGCTGCCGACGGTGAGGGCGATGCCCATTTCCGCGGCCAGCCGCTGGCCGGCTTCCTCGATCCGGGTAACCCGCCCGGCCTCGTCGAAGCAGACCAGACGGGCGCCGACGTCGATGGCGGTGAGGCCGATGACCTTGCCCTCGGCACAGACGGCGATCTTCGACGTGCCGCCGCCGATATCGACATTCATCACCGTCGCCCGGTCGCGGATCGAGCGGGCCACGGCGCCGGATCCGTAGGCCGCCATGGTCGTCTCAAGGCTGTCGCCGGCGCTCACCGCCACCAGCTTGCCGGCCTGGCCAGCGAACAGCTCGCCGATGCGCCGCGCGTTGCTGCGCCGCACGGCCACCCCGGTCAGGATCAGGGCTCCGGTATCGACCGCGTCGGGAAGGAGGCCGGCGGCAGCGTATTGGCGTTCGATGAAGGCGCCTAAGGCCGTCGCATCGATGGCGTCCGCTCCGGCATAGGGGGTGAGCAGGATTTCGGATTCGTGCAGTGTCTGGCGTTTCGAGACGACGTAGCGGCTGTCCAGACGCTCCAGCACGATGCGCGAGAAGACCAGATGCGAGGTCGACGAGCCGATGTCGACGCCGACGCTCACCAGGCTGATTTCATCGTCCTGTTCGAGGGTGCGGCCGGTGTTGCTGAAGAACACCCGGCCGCCCTCAGTTTGGCTGGTCATGCCGGTCAGTCGGCGGCCGATTTGACCCGGGCGCCCGGCGCGTACCAGGCCGGCTCCATCCGGCTGGGCACGCCGGCTTCGGCGATGGTCGCCTCCCATTCCGCCTTGATGAACGGATCTTCCATCCAATAGGGAATGGCGCTGCCGCCGTCCGGGATGTCGTTGGCCGTATAGTCGGTGTGCGGCTCGCCCGGCGGACCCGGCTCGCGGCCCGGCGAATGGGGGCCGAACCAGGCGGTCAGGCGCAACGGCTCCTTGGACACGCCGAAATGCTGGTGGAACCAGCGGGCCCCACCCGGCGCCGCCGAAACCATGCCGACCGGCTCGTAGTCGACCCGCTTGATCTGGTCGGCATGCCCGTCTTTCCACGGCGTCGTGCCCAGCCGCTCCGGCCAGGTATAGGTGTAGCCCTTGCCCTTCAAGCAGATCAGCACGGCGGCCGAGGTGTGGGCATGCGCCTTGGAATAGCGCCCGTTCTCGTGCTGGGCGATCCACAGATAGAAGGTATTGCCGGTCATGAACGGTTCGATCCGGCGATAGCCGGGCGAACGCCGGTTGTCCAAGGGCAGGTCGCAATTGACGATGTCGGGAATGAAATTGGTGCGTCGCATGGCCAGCCCGCGCACCGGGTCGGGTTCGATGTCGTCCTTCGGTTTGTAGAAGTCGTCGGCGCCGGAGAAGCGGTCGCGGAACTGGTAGGGACAATCGAAGATCGCGCCCACATTGTTGATCAGGTTGAGCAGGTTGGGGGCGGTGGTGCCGCCCAGCAGCAGGGCCGGGCTCGAGGTGGCGTTGACGATGCGGTGCATGGCATTGACCGGGATCGAGAACATCGATCCGGCTTGCCATTCGAAGATGTGCCGCTTGGTCTCGCCGTCCAACCAGACCTCGGTCGAACCGCGGCCCTCGACCACGTAATAGATTTCCTCGTAGATGTGCTTTTCGGCGTTGAGCGCGCCGGCCCCGGGGACTTCGACCAGGTAATTGCCCCATTTGCCTTCGGTGCCGTGCAGCTGGATATAGCTGCCGCGGCCGCCCATCCGCTTCCATGGCAGCAGCGGCAGGTTCTGCACCTTGCTGATGCCGATGCCGCGGAAGATCGGGATGCCTTCCGCTTCCATGAACTGGTCGTAGGGCGTGGCCGGACGGCCGAACTTGCCGAATCCCGCCTTGGCCTGGCCGGTCGGTTCGTGCCAATGGACAACGCCGTCGCTGGAGCCCGGAGCATCATGCGGCATCGGTTCTCTTCTCCTCGGTGGGACCTCTTAGTATGGTCACGTCATTAAAGCGTCGCGTCGCTCTTGGACCATCCTCGTCACCCCCGGGCTTGACCCGGGGGTCCACGTGGATGGCCGGGTCAAGCCCACGGCTGTCCGGCACACTCTTTGCTGGACAGGGCGCATGGCATTGATTCTACTCGTGTTCAGACGTTGGCGCGTCTCCTGGACACGAAAGGGATCAACACCATGCGTCACCAGCATAGCGTTTTGCTCGGCCTTTTGAAGCACGTTCCCTGGGATTTGTTTGATCTCCTTGTCGCCCAGCATGGAGCGGATGAGCGGATGCGCCGGCTGACC
>CAIOJO010000318.1 GCA_903858635.1 uncultured Telmatospirillum sp.
ACCCTGCGAGCCGCCCTGCTGGCCCATCAGGCCAAGCATTCCATCAACCCCGATCTTGAACAGCACGCCAAGGCCGCGTAGCCTGTTCAGACCGTGACGCCTGCCGAGCGAATTTCAACACGGCTCGGGACAATCCCGACTCGATTCCATGCCCGTCGCTGATGCGGACCAAGCGACCGTAGTTCCCGTGATAGCCGATCTCCTCAACCACGCCGCTCTCGGCGGCGAAAACGGGCGATCCCTTTGGCAGTGCAAAGTCGACGCCGTTGTGGAAGCGCCAATCGCCGAGAACAGGATGCACACGCCAGCCGAATCCGGAGGACATCCGTCCACCTTCCACCGGTCGGACAAGGTTGGCGTGTGTCACAAACCTTCCCTGTCCATCCACCCACTCCGGCGAGACCGCCCCGACGTACCTATAGAGCCGATAGTCACGGTCGGCTTCCCACACATGGGTTTCGACCAGCTGCAGTTGCCGTCCCCGGCGGACGGCGAGCAGTTCATAAGACCCGGCCGAAAGCCGGCCGAGACTGGACAATGCGGAATCCTGTTTCGCGGCGGCACAGGCCTGCCGCACGAGCGGCGCGGGCACCTTAGCTCGGCGCAATGACGCATCGAGCGTGCCACCAAGGGGGCCCGTGTACATAAGTGCCAACACAGGTCCGCGGCTACTCCACGCCGCCAATTTCGTTATCTCATGCGCTCGCGCCGCCGCAGGGATGCGGGTGGCCGGGCTAGCCGAAACCGACCCGACGAAGAAGAGGAGAAAGGCGATGGCGCCAGCCACCAGCAAGACATTGCGGGATTGCCCCACTCCCACCTCCCTTTTTGGAATATTACCTTCGGCTAGGTTGGTGTGTATAGCATGCGCCCGACAGCCGATCTACCAACGCTCGGCAGCGGCGCACGGGTTTGAACATGCGCTGAAAGTGTCTATTTGTTACCTCGGATGGGCAGGGGAGTTCCCGGTGGCGGGACCGATCAGCAGGGAATTCATCGGGTTGGCGGCGCGAGTCGAGGGCGACGGGTCCGTAGGGTGCAGCGCCCGCATCATCGACGATAAGGACCACCCCATCTATTTTGGTTCGGTCACCCCGAAAGTGATGGAGATCAAGTGCTAGGACACAACCGTATGGCATGGCGCGCCGTCTTATTCCTGGTGCTTTTTGCCGGCCTGTGGCCGGGCGGCGCAACCTCGGCTGCGGCTGCCGACATGTTCGGGCGGCCCGAAGCACCGGCGTCCACCACCGAGGCGATAACGCCACAAGCGCTGCCATTGGCTGTTCTGCCGGTTTTGCCGAGCCCGATGCGCGAAGTCGTCGGCCGGGCGCTGGCCGCGCAAAGCAGGCTGAACGCCGAACTGCGCGGCGCCCTTCAAGATGCCAAGCGCAGCGGCTCCTGGCGGCCGGCCTTCACCATCGTTGTTATTTCTTTTCTGTACGGCGTTTTCCATGCTGTCGGGCCTGGACATGGCAAGGTCATCGTCGGCAGCTATTTCCTGACCCGTCGGGCCCGTCTGTTGCACGGCTTTGCCATGAGCGGTGCGGCGGCCCTGGTTCAGGCACTTTCGGCGGTGCTGCTGGTAAGCCTCATGGCGGCAGTCCTCGAGGTGGGCAGTCGCCAACTTCTCTCCTACGCGGCCAACCTCGAGACAGCCAGCTATGCCGTCATCGTCGTGCTTGGGCTGTGGATGGCCTTGGGCGTGTTGCGACCGCGGCCCTGCTGCGAGCATGCTCACCAACCCGGCCATGACCACGACACGCACCAACCGGGCGCGCATACCCATGGCCACGACGCATCCCCGCGTTCCGAATTGACCAAGGTCCTCGCTACCGGCGCAGCGGTGGGTTTGCGTCCCTGCTCGGGGGCCATTCTCGTCCTGCTCTTCACCCTGGCCAACGAAATCTACCCGATTGGCATCCTCGCCACCTTCGCCATGGCGGTTGGGGTGGCCATCACCGTATCGGCGGTCAGCCTGGCCACTTTCGGGGTGCATCGCTCGCTCGCGTCCTTAGGCGAGGGCAGCCATGCTTTGGCCGACCGCATGCGTCAAGTCGTTGCCATGGGCGGCGCTCTGGCCATCACCTTGTTCGGTGTCCTTCAGTTGATTGGGATTTGGACCGGCGTCATCACCCCGATGGCAGGCTGATCAACACGCCGTTTGGGCGGCTTTTGGCCCATCTTGCCCGTAGCCCAACCGATGATGTTTGGCCGGTCTACATCCGATTGCCGACGCTGCCGCTCCCCGATCGAGTAATCGGCCGGCTCAGGAAACCTGGGCCGCCAATCGCCGGAAATTCAGATTCCGGTCTGCCGCCGTTCACCGCTCGGAAGAGGCGGGCGGCCGTCACCACGCCGCACCACCGTCAGCGGATCACCTCAATATCGATAGCGAGCAGAGTCGCGATGTTGCGCCAAGCGCGATCCGCGGTCAGCACCCTGACGCCGAGCCGTTGTGCGAGAGCCAGGCAGGCACGGTCGCCGAACGACAGGCCGCCGGATCTCGTCACCGGCACCAGCAGCCCGGCGATATAAGCGAGCTCTCCGTCGAATGGGTGTCGCTCGATCGGCAGCGGATCGAGCACCAACCTGATGTCCTTCTCGGCGGCGCCGTTGCGGGCAAAATGTCCAATGACTTCACTCAGATTGACCTCGCTCATCCCGGACTCCGCCAGGACAGCCCGGACTTTCTCGCCGCCCGGTTCATCGAGGAGAACGGCCAGAAGGGCCGAAGCATCGAGCAGCGCGGTGATCATTCCTGTGATGCTTCTTTGCGCCGTTCGGCAAGGAAGCCATCCACCGAAGCAGAAGGCTTGCAGCCAAGCAGTTGCCGGGTCAGGACCTGAGCCTGGGAGACGACCTCGTCGATTGTCCTGATGCGTATTTCGCTCCCATTGAGTTCGACCACGACATCGCCGCCATGGTCCAGACCGACGGCCTTGCGGAACTCGGCGGGCAAGCTAATGCGCCCGGATCTTGAAACTCGGCCATGCATAACATTCATGGTGCGAACCTTATTTGAGCCAACAAAGCCAATATATGGCGGCATCAGCGGCAAGGACAACCGACGATCGACCTGTTTCCGGCGTGGTCCCACCCGGGCCTCTCGCTTGCGCCCTGGCGAGGGTTCCGTGTATAGCAATGAAATGACATTGATCGCCGACACAGCATCCCTCGCCGCATTCTGCCGGCGCATGGCGGATACCTCCTACATCACCGTCGACACCGAGTTCATGCGGGAGAAGACCTACTGGCCGCAGCTTTGCCTGGTGCAGGTGGCCGGCCCCGACGAGGCGCAGGCGATCGACCCGCTGGCGCCCGGCATCGACCTGTCGCCGCTGTTCGAATTGCTGGCCGACACCAAGGTCCTCAAGGTGTTCCATGCCGCCCGCCAGGATGTGGAGATTTTCCACCATCTGTCGGGCGCCATCCCGACGCCGATGTTCGACACCCAGGTGGCGGCGATGGTCTGCGGGTTCGGCGACGCCGTCTCCTACGAGACGCTGGCCGGCCAATTGGCCCGCGCCCGGATCGACAAGTCGCTGCGCTTCACCGATTGGGCGCAGCGCCCGCTGACCGATCGCCAGTTGCATTACGCCCTGTCCGACGTCACCCATTTGCGGCTGGCCTATGAGAAGCTGCAGAAGCGGCTCGACCGCGACGGCCGGATCGAATGGCTGGCCGAGGAAATGGCCCTGCTGGCTGACCCGCATACCTATGTGGTGACCCCGGAGGAGGCCTGGCGCCGCCTCAAGCCCCGCTCGTCGAGCCCGCGCTTCCTGGCGGCGCTGCGCGAACTGGCGGGGTGGCGCGAGCAGGAAGCCAAGGACCGCGACCTGCCGCGGCAGAGGGTGATCCGCGACGAGGCCTTGATGGAGGTGGCCGCCCATACGCCGACCACCGTCGACGAGTTGGCCCGTATCCGCGGCCTGTCGAAGGGGGCCGCCGAAGGACGTCAGGGCGCCGCCCTGCTGGACGCCGTCGGCCGCGCCCTGGCCCTGCCCGAAACCAGCTGGCCGCAGCCGCCCGAACGCAACGATCTGCCTCGCGGCCTGGGCCCGGTGGTCGATCTGTTGAAGGTGCTGCTGAAGATCAAATGCGACCAGCACGACGTGGCGCAGCGACTGCTCGCCTCGACCTCGGACCTCGAGCTGATCGCCAGCGACGACGACGCCAATGTTCCCGCCTTGCACGGATGGCGCCGCGCCATTTTCGGCGAGGACGCGCTGCGCCTGAAACACGGCCGCATCGGCCTCGCCCTGGCCGAGAACGGCAAGAGCCTGCGGCTGATCCCGCTGGAGTAGTAATATTTCACCACCAAGCGCCCGCCTTCGGCGGGCTACACCAAGCCCACCTGTCGGGTGGGAACGCCAACAGCGGCCCACCTTACCCTTGGGGTCTTTGTGCCGCCCGCCTGTGGCGGGCCTTGGCGTTCTTGGTGTTTGAGATAAGCGCGCCTCGCCAACCAGGCGGCCGGCCAATCCCCTCCTAAACCTTGCGCACCTCGAACCGCTCGTAGCCGGCGGCGCGGGCCAGTTTGTCGAAGCGGCGATCGCCCAGTTCGGGGCCGAACGCCGGTTCCGACTTGGGCAGTTCGAGCAGCAGCCGGTCGCGGCGCGGGAACAGCCGGGTGGTGCGCAACAGCCCCGGCACGCCGCCCGAGACGGTGTGGCCGAGACGCAGGGCCAGGCCGATCATCTGGGCCCGGCGCTGGTCCTCTTCGCCCAGCAGGCTGCGCGCATCCTCGGCCTGCGGCAAGGCATCGTCGCCGCCGTAACGGGCGTAGACGCTCAGCGCCAGGGCGGCCCGGTCCTGGTGGCCGAGGCCCATGAAGGGAAGCCGGAAAACGCGCAGAAAGGCCTGTTCGGCTCGGTAATCGGGGTGCTCGTTCCAGAACACATCGCTCAGCAAGCAGGCGGCGTAGCGCAACCGGCCCTGCTGGGCCGTTTCGTGGCTGAACAGCGGCGCCATCCATTGCAGGATCTCCTCGCCATGTTCGGGGAAACGCCCGGCGGTATGCGCCATATCGACGCAGGAGGCGATCAGCGGGTCCTGCCATTGGACGTCGGGCGGCAGGCTGCGGTAGAACTGGCCCTCGCGCATGCCGTAGACGGAAAAGATCAGCCGCGACGGCTTGGCGTAATAGAGCACTTTTTCCAGCAGCAGGGCGGCCATCGGCAGATGCACCAGCCGTTTGCGGGCCAGCCCGGGCACCTTCTCGATCGACTTGCGGCTCTGCCGGGCGATCAGGTCGAACAGCCCCATCGCCTCGCCCGCCTCGAGGGTGAAGTTGTCCAGCACATGCAGCGGATGGCCGGTCTGGGCGATGCACAGGCGGGCCAAGGCGCGCCACGCCCCGCCCACCGCATAGAGTGGGCGCCCATGGGCCTCGGACCACCAGGCCATGTCCTTGAGCCGATTGTCGATCATCTGCTCGGCCAGGGCGCGGATCCCCGACGAGGCCTCGCCCAGGCGGAGCACACCCAGCGGGAAGGTGGCACAGGGTCCAGCCAGCTTGCCATGATCCAGCGCCACCAGCTCGAGGCTGCCGCCCCCCAGATCGGCCACCACCCCGTCGGCCGAAGGCGTGCCGCACAGCACGCCCATGGCCGCCAACTGCGCTTCCTGTTCCCCGGTCAGCACGGTGATGTCGACGCCGCAACGCGACTCCAGGGTCTTGACGAAGGCCGGACCGTCCTTGGCCTCGCGCACCGCCGCGGTGGCCAGGATGTCCAGCACGCTCACCTCCATGGCGCGGGCCAGGCGGACGAAGCGCTGCAACACCTCGATGGCGGCCGCCTTGCCCTGCGGATTCAGCCGTCCGCTGCTCTCCAGCCCCTGGCCGAGGGCGCAGACCGCTTTTTCGTTGAAGATCGCCACCGGCGTGCGGGTCAGCGCATCGTAGACGACCAGGCGAATCGAGTTCGAGCCCATGTCGACGATGGCAATGTGCTGGTGGGTCACGGTACCGCTATGGACGGCCAGAGGCATCATGTGTCGGGATCTCAGTTCAATAGGGTCCTTTGAGACTGAGCTTGGGAAGGTGCTGGCGGCGCTCCGATGCGCTGCCACGCCCCGACAGGCTCGGATTGGTCATGAAATAGGTATGAGCGCAAAAAGGCGGCTCGTCGGGAGCCCGCTCAAGGCGGCTATAGGTTCCGTCCGGGCCGAGCACCCAGCTCTGCTCGTTGTCCTTCAGATTGGCCACCATGATCTGTTCGAGAATCTGCCGGTGCACGGTCGAATTGTCGATCGGCACCAGGGATTCGACCCGCCAATCCATGTTGCGGGTCATCCAATCGGCCGAGGAAATGAACAGTTTGGCGTAGCGCGACGGCATGCGGTGGCCATTGGCAAAGCAGACGATGCGGCAATGTTCGAGGAAACGGCCGACGATGCTTTTCACCCGGATGTTGTCCGACAGCCCCGGCACGCCCGGTCGCAGGCTACAAATGCCGCGGATCACCAGGTCGATCTGCACCCCGGCCTGCGAGGCTTCGTAAAGGGCGTCGATCAGCTTGCCGTCGACCAATGAGTTCATCTTGACCCAGATCGCCGCCGGCCGGCCCAGCTTGGCGTTGTCGATCTCGGTCCTGATGCAGGCCAGCACGCGATCGCGCAGCGTCAGGGGGGCGATGGTCAGCTTCTCCATCTTGTCCGGCTTGGCATAGCCGGTCATGAAATTGAAGGTGCGGTTGGCGTCGCGGCACAGGGCCGGATCGGTGGTGAAGAACGACAGGTCGGTATAGATCTTGGCGGTGATCGGATGGTAGTTGCCGGTGCCGAAATGCACGTAGGAACGCAGCTCCCCGCCTTCGCGGCGCACCACCAGCGAGATCTTGGCATGGGTCTTCAGCTCCAGGAAGCCGTACACCACCTGCGCGCCGGCCCGCTCGAGGTCGCGCGCCCAGCCGATATTCGCTTCCTCGTCGAAACGGGCCTTCAGCTCGATCATCGCGGTGACCGACTTGCCCATTTCGGCGGCCTCGACCAGGGCCTTGACGATCGGGCTGTCCTTGCTGGTGCGGTACAGCGTCTGCTTGATCGCCAGGACATTGGGGTCGCGCGCCGCCTGACGAAGGAACTGCACCACCACGTCGAAGGACTCGAACGGATGGTGGACGACGATGTCCTTCTTCTGGATGGCGGCGAAGCAATCGCCCCCGAAATCGCGGATCCGTTCGGGGAATCGGGCATTGTAGGGCAGGAACTGCAGGTCGGGACGCTCGTCGGTGATCAGCTGCTTGATGTCGACCATGCCGATCAGGCCGGCCAGGGCGAACACTTCCGGTGGCCCGAGCTCCATCTCGGTCATGATCAGGGACAGCAGGTCCTCGGGCATGTCGCTGTTCACCGTGAGCCGGATGGCGTGGCCGCGTCGGCGTCGTTTCAACGCCGATTCGAACACCCGGACCAGGTCTTCGGCTTCTTCATCGATTTCCATCTCGGAATCGCGGATCACCCGGAATACGCCGGTGCCGCCGACATGGAAGCCGGGGAACAGGCGATCCAGGAACAGCCCCACCATGTCCTCGAGGGGCAGATAGCGGATGCTGTCGCCGGGCAGACGGATGAATCGCTCGATCTGATGGCCCAACGGCAACAGGGCGCGCATCACCTCGCCGTCATCCAGACGGGTCAGATGCAGCACCATGGCGAAGCCGAGATTGGGAATGAACGGGAAGGGATGGGCCGGATCGATGGCCAGCGGTGTCAGCACCGGGAAGACATGGTCCATGAACCGCGCTTCCAGCCATTTGCGGTCGGCCCGAGCCAGTTCCGCGATATCGATCACGGCGACACCGGCGGCGCGCAACTCACCGCGCAGGCGGCACCAGGACTCCTGCTGCTTCTCCATCAGTTCGCCGACTTCCAGGTGGATGGCGGCAAGCTGCTGCGCCGGCGTCAGGCCGTCCTGGCTGGTGGTATTGACGCCATTGGCCACCTGGCCTTTCAGACCGGCCACCCGCACCATGTAGAACTCGTCCAGATTGGCGGCGGAGATCGACAGGAAGCGCAGTCGTTCGAGCAAGGGGTGATGGAGGTTGTCGGCCTCTTCCAGGACCCGGGTATTGAAGGCCAGCCAGGAAATTTCCCGATTGATGAAGCGATCGATCGAAGAGAGGTCGATCTGCGCCACCTGGGCCTGAGCCTCGAGAGTCACTTGCGGGGCTTGCGCGGTAACGTCCTGTTGCACTGTGACTCTCCCATCGCCATTGCCATCATGGCGTAAGTTCGACCTCTTATATATGCTTGCCATGAGGATGTCATGGGCATGGCCGCGGCTGTCACGGGTCTGTCACAAAGGGGTGCTTCTGTCTGCCAATCGGTCCTTGGGAGCGCGATGAAACGCCTGTACCTGCTGCGCCACGCCAAGTCGAGCTGGGACGACCCGTCCGTGCCCGACTTCGAGCGCCCGCTGAACAGGCGGGGACGCAAGGCCGCCAAGGCGATGGCCAAGTATTTCCAAGAGGCCGGCATCCACCCGGCGATGGTCCTCTGCTCGCCGTCCAGCCGCACCCGGGAGACCCTGGACCTGATGGCACCGGCCCTCGACGACGTGCCGGTGCGCTTCGACAACCGCATCTACGAGGCCAGTAGCAGCGCCCTGCTCGCCTGCCTGCAGGCCCTGCCGGCCGATGTTCCCTCGGTGCTGATAATCGGCCACAACCCCGGCCTGGAGCACTTGGCGCATGCGCTGGCCGACCAGACCGAAGCGGAACGGGCCCTGGCCCGGCTGCGCGAAAAATTCCCCACCGGCAGCCTTGCCGTGCTCGCCACACCGCTCGACCATTGGAATCGCCTGACCGACGGCGCATGCCGACTCGAAACCTTCGTCTGCCCGGCCGATCTCGACGGCGGAGAGTGAGCCTTAGGTGGGGCCGGCGTCCCCGCCGGCCGCGCCGCGAAGATGGCGGAGATGAAGGCTTTCCGGCTCCGCCGAAACGCCGGCAGGATGCCGGCGCCACTGACTTCCTCCAACCTTCAGTCTTCGTCGTCGCCCAACGGCTCGGCATGGACCACCACCCGACCCACATCGTCGACTTGCTGGCGGACCCATTGCTCGACGGTGGTGGTGGCGTCATGAACCATGCGCACCGACGCCGCCGGTGCGAACAGGCAGTGCAGCGAAACGTAGAGACCCTCGTCGCCCTGCTGGACATGAACGCGATGCACGTCGCGCACCTCGGCCACGGTCATGGCGATTTGCCTGATCCGCGCCTCGAGCACCGGCTTGGCCGCGTCGTCGACCGGCTGGCCGGCGACCACCGACAGGCGCACCGGGTCGATATGGCTGTCGACCAGGACATCCTCGCTCAATTCGGCCTGCACCGCCCGTTCCATGCCGGTAGCGATGGCGTGCGCATCCTTGATGTTCATGTGGTGGTCGATCTCGACCTCGAAGCTGACATGCTTCTTTGCACCCAGCGTATGGACCTCGACGTCATGGACCTGCAGGCCGCGCCGGGCGGCGGCGACGCGGACGGTGTCGATGATCGATTCGGTGTCGAGCGCCAGCGGCTCGGCCTTGACGAAGGCCTGCACGCCGGGAAGCTGCTGGGCCACCGCCGCCGCCACCGCCTCGCACACCGCTTGCGCCTGGTCGAAGGCCATGGTCCGGCTGACCCGCAGCAGCACTTCGCTGAACACCGTGCTGCCGGCCGGCCGCGCCCGGACAGTCTCGACCCGGGCGACGCCGTCGATGCCGCCGGCGATTTCGGCGACTCGCTCGGCGATCCCTTCCGGCGCCGCGTCCACCAGAACGTCGATGGTCCGCTTGCCGAGATCGTAGCCGATATGGAAGACGAACAGCGACACCCCGATGGCGGCAATGGCATCGCCCTTGGGGAAGCCGATGGCGACCGAGCCCAACCCGACCAGGACCACCGCCGAGGACAGGATGTCCGAGCTGAAATGCAGGGCATCGGCCTCCAGCGCCTGACTGCGGGTGGCCTTTGCCACCTTCATCAAGGCCCGCGAACGGCTGAAGTCGATGGCGATGGACAACAGAATCACCGCGACCGAGTACCAGGTGGTCTCCACAGCGACAGTGTCGGCGATGAGTCGCAGCACCGCCTCGCGGATGATCCATAACCCGGTGGCGAACAACAGGCCGGTCTCGATCAGAGCCGAGACGCTCTCGATCTTGCCGTGACCATAGGGATGCCTCTCGTCGGCCGGCTGATCGCTCACCCGGACGGCGAAATAGGTCAGGCTGGCGGCGCCGAGATCGAGCAGCGAATGGGCCGCCTCGGACAGGATGCCCAGGCTGCCGGTGGCCAGACCGACCGCCAGCTTGGTGGCCGCCATGAAAGCGCTGGCCAGCACCGAACTTAAGGCGACCTTTTGTTTGCCCTGGGAATCGACCATCGCGAACCGCTCAGCCGTCGCCGGAGGAGGCGGCGCCGTTGCCCAGAACCTGGCGCAACAAGGGGATGGTCACCGGCCGCTGGCCCGACAAAGCTGCCCCATCGATGGCCGCCACCAGGGCACGGACGGCGTCGAACGAACGCTCCATGCGCGGCAGCAGGAAGCTCACGATTTCCGGCCCGATGCGCAATTGGCGATCGGCGAACAGCTTGAGCAGCAAGGCTTCCAGCAGACCGTCGTCGGGGGCGCCGATCGCCGCCACCGGGATCGAGGACAGCCGCGAGCGCAGATCGGGCAGCGTCAGCCGCCAGCGCGCCGGCGGTTGCCGGCCGGTCAACAGCAGGTGATGGCGGGCTTCGCCGATCAAGTTGTAGAGATGCAGCAGCGACGCCTCGTCGACGCCTTGGTCGGCGTCCTCGACCACCACCGCCGGCGCTTCGGCCAGGCCCGGCAAATCTTCGTCGACCAGCGCCGCGGCGGCCAGCCGGATGCCGCCGCTCCGCTGCCGGAACACCTCCGCCAGATGGCTCTTGCCACAACCCGGCGGCCCCCACAGAGCAAGGGCGGAAGCCGGCCAGTGGGGCCACCGTTCGACCCAGCCATTGGCTTCCGCATTGCAGCCGGTGACCAGGAAGTCGCTGGCCGAGAAGGCCGGGGCGTGGCCGAGATCGAGCGGCAGCTGGGCCGAGCCGGCCATCAGGGGGCGTTCCCTTCCGGCGGACCGCTGCCATAGAGCGAGCTCGCCATATAGCGGTCCAAGGCGAACCGGGCCAGTACGCCGATTACCGCCGCCACCGGCAGGGCAAGCAGGATGCCGAGGAAACCGAACAGGGCGCCGCCGGCCAACAGGGCGAAGATCACCCAAACCGGGTGCAGGCCGATCTTCTCTCCCACCAGCTTGGGCGCCAGGATATTGCCCTCGATCAGGTTGCCGACCACGAAGATTCCCGCCACCGTCAGCGGCAGCGTCCAGTCCTGCGACTGTGCCAAGGCCAGTGCGACGCCGACGACGAAACCCGAAATGGTGCCGAGATAGGGAATGAACGAGATGATCCCGGCGGCGAAGCCCACCACCAATCCCAAATCGAGGCCCGCCAGCGTCAGGCCGAGGGCATAGAAACTGCCCAGCGACAGGCAGAGCAGCGCCTGGCCGCGGACGAAGCCCGATAGAATGACATCGATCTCATGGAGTTGCTGATGGATGGTCGATGCCTGGCGGCGCGGCAGCCAGACGTCGACGCGGGCGGTCATCGATGCCCAGTCACGCATCAGGTAGAAAGTCACCACCGGGGTGATGAAGATCAGCGACAGGACGTTCACCACCATCAGCGAGCCGGTCAGCAGATGGGTGAAGAACTTGCCCACCCAGCCGACCACGGTGCCCGCATATTCGCCGGCGGCACTGTGCAGGCGTTCGATGTCCTTGGCCGACAGATAGGCCTTGGCGGCGCGCCAGATCGGTTCGGTCCGATGGATGAGCTGCTGGCCATAGCCGGGAACGCGCTGGGCGAAGCTCACCACCTGATCCTCGACCAGCGGCGCCAGCAGGAAGATCGCCAGGCCGACGACGACGAAGAAGCCCAGTTCGATGATCACCGTCGCCATGGTGCGCGACAGGCCCAGGCGCTGCAGCCGCGTGGCCACCGGATCGAGAAAATAGGCGATCGCCATGCCGGCCACGAAGGGCAGGAGGATCCCGCGCAGGAAATAGAGCAGCAGCACGAAGATCGCCAAGCCGGCCAGCCAGAACCTCAGCCTTCCCTCGTGCGACATGGACATTGGTTCCGTTACTCCGGCAATGATATTGGGAAGCGGGCCTGCCGCCCTCACCGCGCCCCGGCACCGGGCCGGGCGACGGCGTTCTGCAGCAGCCAATGATCTTCGGCCCAGCTCAAGACCAGGCCGTTCTGCATGAAGATCGCCTCGAGCTGTTGCTGATCGCCGACATAGTGAAGCACCAAGGCCGCCTCGCTCCGCGATAGTGCGGCCACTTCATAAGCGCGGACCGGGGTCGAGCGGGTCAGCTTGTCGCGCAGCGCCAGCCAATCCTCGAATCCACCAATCGGCGCCAGCACCGCCAACGAGGCGCTGCGGTCGTATTGCAACAGATTGCCGCCCTTCCAGGCATCGTTGGCGGTCTTGGCGATGTCCTCGACGGCACGCCGCAGCAGCAGGTCCATGGTTTCACCGACCTCGCCCGCATAGCTCCGAGTGCCGTTCAACAGCCCCCCCACCGGGCCGCTGCCGAACAAGGTCACGTCGAGCTTGGCCTTGCCCCCCTCGAGACGCTGCGGCTGGCCGACGGCGATCACCAGGTCCTGGGTGTTGTAGCGCTGCCCCAGGGCGGCCAGCACCTCGGGCCCGCCGGCCGCCGCCTGCGCGGCGCTGACCGTGCCGTCGGCCTGGTCGAGGGCCACCGGCACCAGCGGCACCACGCCCTGGGCGGCACCGCTCTTCCAGGCATCCCGCCACGGGTTGGCGCCGTCACCGGACAGCGTGCCATCCTCGGCCAGGAGAATCGGCAGCACCGCCACCGGGCGGCCGCGCCATTCGGCATAGGCGATATTGGCCGAGCGCAGCAGCTTGCGGATCGCATCCGGCTTGAAGCGAACCGACAGGGTCGCCAGGTAGCGGACGGTGGAGCGTTTCTCCTGGTCGATGCCGACATCGAGGACGACGTCTTCCAGCTCGCTGTCGGAGATCTTCGGCAGGCGGCCCCAATCGACTGTGGCGGTGAGCCGCTGCAGCAGGGTTTGGTAAGCGTCACGCTGCCCTTCGAGCAGGGCGCGGTCACGCGCCAGGTTGACGTTGTCGGCCCGCACATCGACCTGCACATTGTGCACGGTGAACGGATCGGCGATTTGCGCCCGCGCCGGCAGCGACAGGAAGAGGGCGAACAGGAGGGCCAGAACGACGGTGCAAGACCGGATATGAGGCATTGAAAACGGTCCCGGATCAGATATCTTCGGCCGACGTTTTGCGCCCGTACCATAGCATGATCAAGTCCGCGAGGAAGCCATTACCAACCCCCCTACGACGCCCGGCCTAACCTATCGCGACGCAGGTGTCGACATCGATGCCGGCGAGGCCCTGGTGGAAGCCATCAAGCCGCTCGCCAAATCGACGGCACGGCCTGGCGGGGCGGCCGGACTGGGCGGTTTCGGCGCCCTGTTCGATCCCCGGGCGGCCGGCTTCACCGACCCGGTCCTGGTGGCCACCACCGATGGCGTCGGCACCAAATTGAAGGTGGCGATCGACGCCGGCCGGCACGACACGGTGGGCATCGACCTGGTGGCCATGTGCGTCAATGATCTGGTGGTGCAGGGCGCCGAGCCGCTGTTCTTCCTCGACTATTTCGCCACTGGCAAGCTGGACGTGGCGGCCGGCCGGGAAATCGTCGCCGGCATCGCCGAGGGCTGTCGCCAGGCCAGCTGCGCCCTGATCGGCGGCGAGACGGCGGAAATGCCCGGTATGTACGCCAAAGGCGACTACGACCTGGCCGGCTTCGCCGTGGGCGCCGCCGAACGCGGCACGCTGATCGACGGCAGCACGGTGGCAGCCGGCGACGTCGTCCTCGGACTGGCCTCGACCGGGGTCCATTCCAACGGCTACTCGCTGGTCCGCAAGGTGGTGGAGCGGTCCGGCCTCGGCTACGCCGACAAGGCGCCCTTCGCCGACGGCCCCAGCCTCGGCGAAGCCCTGCTGACACCCACCCGCATCTATGTGAAGAGCTGCCTGGCCGCCGTGCGCTCCGGCCGGGTCAAGGCGCTGGCCCATATCACCGGCGGCGGCCTGATCGAGAACATCCCGCGGGTTCTCCCGCCCAATGTGGTGGCCGAACTGGACGCTCGCGCCTGGCCGTTGCCGCCGGTGTTCGGCTGGCTCAAGCAGCAGGCCAAACTCGACGCCCACGAGATGAGCCGCACCTTCAACTGCGGCCTCGGCATGGTGGCGGTGGTGGCCGCCGACGCCGCCGCCCAGGTCCAAGACCAACTGGTCGCCGCCGGCGAGACGGTCTATCTGGTCGGCCGCATCCGGGCGCGCCAAGGCGACGAAGCGCAGAGCCAACTGCATAACGCGGACGGCGCATGGCCCGCCTGAAGGTCGCCGTACTGATCTCCGGGCGCGGCAGCAATCTTCAGGTTCTGCTCGATGCCTGCGCCCAACCCGGGTTCCCGGCCAAGATCGTCCGGGTGCTCTCGAACCAGCCCGACGCATACGGGCTGGAACGGGCGAAGCGGGCCGGCGTCGCCACCGAAGTGGTCGAGCATCGCCAATTCGCCGACCGCGAGGCGTTCGACGCCGCCCTCGATGCGGCGATCCGCCAAAGCGGCGCCGAACTGGTCTGCCTGGCCGGCTTCATGCGGCTGCTCACCCCCGGCTTTGCCGAAGCCTGGGACAACCGGCTGGTCAACATCCACCCGTCGCTGCTGCCCAGCTTCAAGGGCTTGCACACCCATCGCCGGGCGCTCGAAGCGGGCGTCAAGCTGCATGGCTGCACCGTCCATTTCGTGACGCCCGAACTGGACGACGGACCAATCATTGTTCAGGCCGCGGTTCCGGTCCTCGCCGAAGATGACGAGGACAGCCTGGCCAGCCGCGTGCTGGCCGCCGAGCACCGGATCTATCCCCTTGCTCTCAAACTGATCGGCGAAGGCCGGGTGCGGGTCGACGGCCGGGTGGTTCGCATCACCGACGGCGCCGACGGCATGGCCAGCCTGCTCAATCCGAGCGGGTGACTGTTTTCCCTGGTCCTCACATCGGCGGCTTGATGCCGTTCCGTCCGATGGTCAGGCGGTTGGCCGTAAGGGTGCCGTCGGCCCCCTTGGTCACAATCGCGAAAACCGCAACTCCAGGCTTCAGTTCGCTGCGCTCGGCCGGTGCCAGGGTGACGATGGGCGTCTGCTCCGGCACCTCCACCATGGTGTTGCCCCCCTTGTAGGAGAGCTGCAACTGGCGGCCGTTGGTGGCGGTCACCACGGCGTCCACATTGGCGTTGGTCATGCTGCTGCCGGGCTGCAGATCCCAGTCGCGATGCCCCTCGCCGGTGCCGCGCATGGCCTCGGGAAACACATGCACTTCGATGGCCTTGAGCTTGCCATCCGGCCCCGGAACCGCCGTCGTGCCAATGAAGGCGCCGGGCTTGAGGGCGTCCATCCCCAACGGCACGACGGCCGACACCGAGGTATCGGCGGTCATGGCGAGCTTGGCCGTGGAGCCTTCCCGCGTGGTGAC
Source organism: uncultured Telmatospirillum sp. (assembly GCA_903858635.1). Taxonomy (GTDB): domain Bacteria; phylum Pseudomonadota; class Alphaproteobacteria; order Rhodospirillales; family Magnetospirillaceae; genus DUZF01. The sequence goes on from CAIOJO010000318.1 coordinate 15,607, forward strand.
GGTCAAACTGCTGGCATCGGCGGCCGCGACGATCCCTCGCACCCGCACCGGCGGTGCGGCGCTCTGGGCGACGGCCTCGCCCCCCAGACCGAGGGCGAAGACGATGGCTATGACGAAGAAACGTGATCCCATGACGCTGCCTTCCCGGAACGTTTAGGAAGGCAGATGGGGAGCCGGCTCAACCCTGACTACCCAGTTCGACGGATATTTCGTCGTCCAGTGGGATCGGCACGCCGGGCTGCAGCTTCGAGCTGCGGATGGCCAGGGCCGATTTGACGTGGCTGATATTGGGCGCGGCGGTCAGCTTGGTGGTGAGGAAGCGCTGATAGGCGTCCCAGTCCTCGGCCACCACCTTGAGCAGAAAATCGGTCTCGCCGGCCAGCATGTGGCATTCGCGCACCTCGGGCCAGCCCTGAACCAGTTCCTCGAATGCCTTGAGGTCGAGTTCGGCCTGGCTGTTCAGACCGACATGGGCGAACACGGTGACGTTGAAACCAAGCGCCGAGATGTCGACTTCGGCATGGTAGCCGCGAATGTAACCGGCCTCTTCCAGCGCGCGCACCCGTCGCAGGCAGGGCGGGGCCGAAATTCCGGCCCGCCGGGCCAACTCGACATTGGTCATGCGCCCGTCGCCTTGCAGGTCGTGCAGGATGCGCCGGTCGATGCGGTCGAGCTTGACCCGCTGCATTGGTACGAGAACTCCAAAAATTCCCCGACTTGAGTAATTATATTACAGAGGGCAGCCGAATCCGCCAAGCCCCCAATCTCCCACTCCCCCGATGGCCGAACCGGATGGAACGCCGCCGGCCCCGTTTGCTGCATTGCCCGCGACAGGGGTTGACGCCAGGGGCGGCTCAGGCTAGTTTTCGGATGCTTCTAAACGAGCCATAAAACCGTTGTAAATCCGTTCTGTGTTGGCAGTTTTATAATAACTGCAACTTGCGCCTCGGGACGAATTGCCTTACATCTGGGCCTATACCCACATTCCGAGAGGAGTTTTACGATGACCCTACCCAGTGCCAGCCTCGCCCCCCAGGTTCTGGTCGGCCAGCCCGCGCCCGATTTCACCGCGCCGGCCGTGATGCCGAACAATGAGATCAACCAGAGCTTCAATCTGAAGAGTTACCTGGCTGGCTCCTACGGGATCATCTTCTTCTATCCGCTCGACTTCACCTTCGTCTGCCCGTCCGAGATCCTGGCGCATGATCACCGCGTGCCGGCCTTCGCCGAGAAGAACACCAAGGTGATCGGCATCAGTGTCGACAGCCAGTTCACCCATCTGGCCTGGAAGAACACCCCGGTCGACAAGGGCGGCCTCGGCAATGTGCAGTTTCCGCTGGTCGCCGACCTGACCAAGGACATCGCCCGCTCCTTCGGCGTGCTGTTGCCCGGCGGCGTCGCCCTGCGCGGCACCTTCCTGATCGACCGTAACGGCGTGGTGCAGTCGCAGCATGTCAATAATCTGCCCCTCGGACGCAATGTCGATGAGGCCCTGCGCCTGGTCGACGCCTTGCAATTCCACGAGGAACATGGCGAGGTTTGCCCGGCCGGCTGGCAGAAGGGCAAGGCCGGCATGAAGGCCGATCCGGCCGGGGTCGCCGCCTATCTTGCCGAACATTCGAAAGCGCTGTAGACCTTCCTGCCGCCAGCGGAGCGCCGCGGCGCCCCGCTGGCATGGGGCTTTTCGAAGCACCGGCAAAATCTTATCCTAGAGTCGGTTTCTATTCCTGCGAGGCAAGAGGCGTTCGGTCATGGCAATCCATCACAGCAAGGTTCTCGTCCTGGGCTCCGGTCCGGCCGGCTGCACCGCCGCCATCTACGCCGCGCGCGCCAACCTGGAACCGATCCTGGTGGCCGGCCTGCAGCCGGGCGGCCAGCTCACCATCACCACCGACGTCGAGAACTTCCCCGGCTTTGCCGAAGCCGTGCAAGGCCCCTGGCTGATGGAACAGATGCAAAAGCAGGCCGAACATGTCGGAACCCGCTTCCTGCACGACACCATCGTCGGTATCGACCTGTCCAAACGGCCCTTCGTCGCCGAAGGCGATTCGGGTGACCGCTATTCCGGCGACACCCTGATCATCGCCACCGGCGCCACCGCCCGCTGGCTGGGCATCGACAGCGAACGCAAATTCCAAGGCTTCGGCGTCTCCGCCTGCGCCACCTGCGACGGCTTCTTCTTTCGCAAGAAGGAAGTGGCGGTGGTCGGCGGCGGCAATTCGGCGGTGGAAGAGGCCATCTACCTGGCCGGCATCGCCTCGAAGGTGACTCTGATCCATCGCCGCGACAGCCTGCGCGCCGAGAAGATCGCCCAGGACCGCCTGTTCGCCCTGCCCAATGTGTCGGTGGTGTGGGACAGCGCGGTGGACGAAGTGCTGGGCGACGACAACCCGCCCGGCGTCACCGCGCTACGCCTCAAGAACGTCAAGACCGGCGAGATGTCGCAACTCAAGGTCGACGGCCTGTTCATCGCCATCGGCCATGATCCCAACACCAGCCTGTTCAAAGGCCAGCTGGCGATGGATGACGAGGGCTACCTGATCACCAAGCCCGGCACCACCCAGACCAGCGTGCCGGGGGTGTTCGCCGCCGGCGACGTCCAGGACAAGATCTATCGTCAGGCCGTCACCGCGGCCGGCACCGGCTGCATGAGCGCCCTCGATGCCGACCGCTTTCTCGCCCACCATGGACAGACGGCGTCGGTCGCGGCAGAATGACCATGGGTTAGCTCGTCGGCCGTGGCCGGAAACCGGCGGGGGGGATAACCACCGGTCTGGACAGTTTTATGGATTGGGACAAACTGCGCGTCTTCCACGCCGTTGCGGAGGCGGGAAGCTTCACCCATGCGGGTGAATCGTTAAATCTTAGCCAGTCTGCGGTCAGCCGGCAGATCAGCGCACTTGAGGAAAGCCTCAATGTGCCGTTGTTTCACCGGCATGCCCGTGGACTGATCCTCACCGAGCAAGGGGAACTGCTGTTCCGCACCGCCCGCGACGTGTTCGCCAAGCTGGCGATGACCGAAGCGCAGCTGTCGGAAAGCCGCGAGCGGCCGCAGGGTCCGCTCAAAGTGACCACCACGATCGCCTTCGGCACCCTCTGGCTGACCCCGCGCATCCGCGAATTCGTCGAGCTCTACCCGGACATCCAGATGAGCATCATCCTCGACGACGGCGAACTCGACCTGGCCATGCGCCAGGCCGACCTGGCCATCCGCATGATGCCGCCGCGCCAGCCCGATCTCATCCAGCGCCATCTGATGGATTTGCGCTACAACGTCTATGCGGCGCCCGAATACCTGAAGCGGTTCGGCGTGCCCATGACCATCGAGGATTTGGACAACCACCGCATCATCATCTACGGCGACGATGCGCGGCCGCCGGTGGGCAGCGTCAACTGGTTGCTGAAGGCCGGGGCGCGGCCCGACGCGGAGCGCCGCCCGGTGCTGAAGGTCAACAACATCTACGGCATCTTCCGCGCCGTGCAGAGTGGGCTGGGCCTGGCCGCTCTGCCCGACTATTTCTCACGTGAGACCGGAAACCTGGTGGAAGTCCTGCCGGAATTGCGCGGCCCCACCATCGAAACCTATTTCGTCTATCCGGAAGAATTGCGCCATTCGAAGCGGATCGCCGTCTTCCGCGACTTCCTGCTCAAGAAGATCGCCGACGAACCAACCCAGCAGGTCTGATCGTCAGGCCTTGCGGAGAACCGAGTCGAAGTAGGCGACCGTCTTCTCGAGCCCGGCCTTCAGCGGCACCTTGGGCTCCCAGCCCAGTTCGCGGCGGGCCAAGGCAATGTCCGGCTGGCGCTGCTTGGGGTCGTCGACCGGCAAGGGAGCAAAGGTCATCCGTGACTTCGAGCCGGTAATGCCGATCACCAGTTCTGCCAATTCGCGCATGGTGAATTCCACCGGATTGCCCAGATTGACCGGCCCGGTGAGGTGCGATTCGGTGCCCATCAGGCGGAGGAACGCCTCGACCATATCGTCGACGTAGCAGAATGACCGCGTCTGCATGCCTTCCCCATAGATGGTGATGGGCTCCCCTTTGAGCGCTTGGACGATGAAGTTGGACACCACCCGCCCGTCATTGGGATGCATGCGGGGACCGTAGGTATTGAAGATCCGGGCGACCTTGATGCGGGTCCCATGCTGCCGGTGATAGTCGAAGAACAGGGTTTCGGCGCATCGCTTGCCCTCGTCGTAGCAACTGCGCGGGCCAATCGGATTGACGTTTCCCCAATAGGCCTCGGTCTGCGGATGGACCACCGGGTCGCCGTACACTTCGGAGGTCGAGGCCTGGAAGATCTTGGCCCGGGTGCGCTTGGCCAGGCCCAGCATGTTGATGGCGCCGTGCACCGAGGTCTTGGTCGTCTGCACCGGGTCGAATTGGTAATGGATGGGCGAGGCTGGACAGGCCAGATTGTAGATCTCGTCGACTTCCACATAGAGGGGGAAGGTGACATCGTGGCGCATCAGTTCGAACAGCGGGCTGTCGAGTAGCGGTGCCACATTGGCCCGGCGCCCGGTGAAGAAATTGTCGACGCAGAGCACTTCATTCCCGGCTTCGACCAACCGATGGCAGAGATGCGAACCGAGAAAGCCGGCGCCGCCGGTGACCAAGATCCTCTTTTCCGACATTCGGGCGATCCATGAGGCAGGGTTGGAAACTGTTCGTGCGACGGTACACACAAGTCCACGGTTTTGCCAATGGCCAGGACAGAGGCTCTGCCGCACTTTCGATTGCCGGCCTGCCCCAAACAGGTCGGCGTCCCCTAGCAGCTGCACCTCGCCTGGTTAAATCACCCCGCTCGGAGAGGTTCCGGATTCACCCGCTTAACGCAGGCCGGGAAAGATCTGGCTGAGTTGCAGGGCCGTATCCGACCACGAGACCGCCTCGGGGTCTTCATCGAGCACCCGGCGGATGGTCCGGGAAAGGGATGGCAGGATGCCGACCTCATGGGCCTTCGGCGCGCGTCCCTCGCGGCCGATCCGTTCGCACAGGGCGGACAGCGACACCACCAGTTCCGTCGCCTCGGCGAAGTTGGTGTTGGCCATGCGCCGCGCCAGGTCCTCGCCCACTTCGGCCAACGCACCGATATCGGGCATGATGACGCCCTGGCTGGCGGTCTCGCCAAAGGTGGCAGCGATACGCTCGGCCAGGAAACAGATCTGGCCGCCGTAGCTCTTCATCTTATGGACGTTGAGACGGTCGGTGGCGTCGCGGACCTGTTCCTTCAAGGTCGGTCCCGAGGCATTCGCCACCACCTGCCACCGCACCGGATTCGGCACCTCGAGCCGCGGCGCCGAAGCCGCCGCGGTCCGGTCGGCGCCGCGGCGATCCGGACCGATGTAGTCATGGGTGACGACGAAGGGTTTGCGCCCGAACACGAAGCCATCGAGGCGCTCGAGCAGTTGCGCCGGCTGGAACGGCATCAGCAGCAGATCGTCGGTCCCGGCATCGACCGCCCGTTTGGCCTGAACCGGATCGGGAGTCTCCAGCAAGGTGACCACGACGACGAACGGATTCTCGCCAACCCGGGCATGACGCAATTGCTGCATCAGGGCCCCCACATCGGACCCGCCCATATCGAGGGTGGTCACCAACAGGTCGATCTCGCCCCCGACCAGATGGCTATGCAGGTCCCCGATGTTGTCGACTTCCTTGAAGCCGCGCATGCCCTGATTGCCGAAGGCGTGGCGCAGCGAGGCACGCAATCGCGGATCAGTGCCGGCGCACAAGGCCCGGACATTGTCGTAGCGCCATTTTGCCAAGGCGACCCCGCCCCTTCTGACCAAAGGACGACGATAACAGATATGTGACACTTCTCCGAATCAATAGGATTCGAAGCCAAGGTGATGACAACCGTCACCGCGCCGAGGCAGAATATGCCCTGATTTCACCACCAAGACGCCAATCTCCGCCTTGTCGCGGCCGGCACCAGGACCACCGGACAGCAAGACAAAAAAGCGGGTATCACAGCGCCTCCCGCAAATAGACTTCATTTGTCCTGGTGCCTCGACTCAGCGACGACCGCGCCGACCCTTCTTGACCTGTGGCGACGCCGGAGCGGCACCGCCCCGGCGTGCCGGCAGGGGCACTTCCAGGTCTTGCAGTTCCAGCCGCCGCAGCTCGTCGCGCAGGCGGGCGGCCTGTTCGAATTCGAGATCGGCGGCGGCGGCCTTCATCCGCTTCTCCAACTCGGCCATGTAGGACTTGATGTCCTTGCCGACGCGATGCGGGGTCAACGCATCGCCGGTTCCCACCGTCAGGTAATCCTGCTCATAGACGCTGTCGAGCACCTCGGCGATCGCCTTCTTGACGCTTTCCGGCGTGATGCCGTGCAAGACGTTATAGGCCTGCTGCTTCTCGCGCCGGCGATAGGTCTCGCCGATGGCGTAATTGAGGGAATCGGTCATCCGGTCGGCATAGAGCAGAACCCGGCCGTCGAGATTGCGGGCGGCGCGGCCGATGGTCTGCACCAGCGACGTCTTGGAGCGCAGGAAACCTTCCTTGTCCGCATCGAGGATGGCCACCAGGGCGCATTCCGGAATGTCCAAGCCCTCCCGCAACAGATTGATGCCGATCAGGACGTCGAACACCCCGAGGCGCAGGTCGCGGATGATCTCGATCCGCTCCAGCGTGTCGATGTCCGAATGCAGATAGCGGACGCGAATGCCCTGCTCATGCAGATATTCGGTGAGATCCTCGGCCATCCGCTTGGTCAGCACGGTGACCAGGACCCGCTGGTTCTTGGCGGCGGCAATGCGGGCCTCGGCCAGCAGGTCGTCGACCTGGTGTTCGACCGGCCGGACGATGCAGACCGGATCGATCAGTCCGGTCGGCCGGATCACCTGCTCGGTGAACACGCCGCCGGTCCGCGCCAGCTCCCAGGGGCCGGGGGTTGCCGAGACGAAGATGGTCTGGCCCCGCATCTGCTCCCATTCCTCGAACTTCAGCGGCCGGTTGTCGACGCAGGAGGGCAGCCGGAAGCCGTAGTCCGCCAGCACGCTCTTACGGTTGAAGTCGCCGCGAAACATGCCGCCCAGCTGCGGCACCGTCACATGGCTCTCGTCGACGATGACCAGGGCGTCCTCGGGCAGGTATTCGAACAGCGTCGGCGGCGGTTCGCCGGGGGCGCGGCCGGTCAGGTAGCGGGAATAGTTCTCGATGGACTTGCAGTGGCCGGTGGCCTCCATCATTTCCAGGTCGAAAGTGGTCCGCTCCTGGATGCGTTGCGCCTCCAACAACTTGCCATTGGCCACGAACCAATCGACACGGCCGCGCATTTCTTCGCGGATGCCCTTGATGGCCGCGGTGATGGTGGGCCGCGGGGTGACGTAGTGGCTGGACGGA